>NZ_NCFM01000002.1:0-256097 GCF_002281195.1 Acidovorax sp. 35-64-16
CATGGATGGCTCGTCTGTCTGGTCGGTAGGGGTGCCTTGATTGTCGTGGCAAGGCGTCAACCGAGGAGTGAAGGTGGAGGGTATTTCAGCAGCCTGCTAAGCTGCCAACCTGTCGATAAAACAAGATTTTTGCATCATGACAAACGCTGCCTCTGCCTGGCACCCCGAACAGCCCCACAACCAGCTGCCCGCGCTGCCCCCGACGCACGAGCTGGAAAGCCGGGCCGTGCTCAAGGCCTGCATCGAGGCCCGCGCCGCGCTGGCCGAGCTCAAGCAGGCCGCCGAGCTCATCCCCAACCAAGCGATGTTGATCAACACCATCCCGCTGCTGGAAGCCAAAGACAGCTCGGAAATCGAAAACATCGTCACGACGACCGACCAGCTGTTCCAGTACGCGCAGGGGCATGACAACGCCGACCCGGCCACCAAAGAAGCCCTGCGCTACCGCACCGCGCTGCACCAAGGCTTTCAGTCGCTCAAGGCCCGGCCGCTGTGCACCGCCACCGCCGTGGACGTCTGCCGCACCCTCAAAGGGGTGGACATGGACATCCGCCGCACCCCGGGCACCCAGCTCGCCAACGACCGCACCGCCGAGGTGGTCTACACCCCGCCCGAAGGCGAAGCCCGCTTGCGCGACATGCTGGCCAACTGGGAGCGCTTTCTGCACAAGCAGACCGAGCTGGACCCATTGATCCGCATGGCCGTGGGTCACTACCAGTTCGAAGCCATCCACCCGTTCACCGACGGCAACGGCCGAACCGGCCGCGTGCTCAACATCCTCTACCTCATCCAGGAAGAGCTGTTGAATCTGCCCATCCTGTACCTCAGCCGCCATGTGATCGCCCACAAAGCCGATTACTACCGCCTGCTGCTCAGTGTCACGCGCGACGGCGCTTGGGAGCCCTGGCTGCTCTTCATGCTGCAGGCCGTTGCCGACACATCCAAATGGACCACCGGCAAGATCGCCGCCATCCGCGCGCTGGCCGAACACACCACCGAGCATGTGCGCACCCGCCTGCCCAAGATCTACACCCGCGAGCTGGTGGACGTGATCTTTGAGCAGCCCTATTGCCGCATCGGCAACCTGGTGGACAAAGGCATCGCCCAGCGCCAGGCCGCCTCACGCTACCTGCACGACCTTTCTGCCCTGGGCGTGCTGCGCGAAATGCCGTTTGGGAAAGAGAAGCTCTTCATTCACCCCAAGCTGATGCAACTGCTCAGCCGGGACAACAACCAATTCCAGCCCTACGCCTGAGCGCACCGTACCTGAGCGAACACCAGAAGACGAACATGAGCAAATACAACGAACTCGTCACCAAGCTGCGCGAGATCTTTCAGATCGACCGCCCCGAACTCGACTTCGGCATCTACCGCATCCTCAATGTCCGCGCCGGCGAGATCAACCAGTACCTGGAGCAGCGCCTGCCTGAAAAAGTGAAGCAGGCGCTGACCGCGGGCAGTGCGGCGCAGCAATTCTTCGAGCGTGAGGTTCTGCTCCAGCACGCCGGTGGCCAGGGTGGCGTCGCGGAACACGAAACCATCGCCGTTGCTGGAGAAGCTGAATGGCACATCGAGCAACTGGGCGTACGCGATGGCCTGCTGCATGCCAGCGCTCATGGAGAGTCGTGATTTCTTGGCCTCGACAATCGCCAGTGGGATGTTGGGCTTGTAAAACAGCGCGTAGTCGGCGCGCAGCACCGTGCTCTCGTCGCGGTAGGCCTTGTTGCCGCGCACCACGACACGGCCCGCGCGCAAGGGGTATTGGGCAAAAATCTGCTCCATGCTGTCCCACCCGCCTTGCACCAGAGCAGGGCGGATGAACTTGTCGCCAATGTCGCTTTCGGAGAGTTTTGTTTTGTCCATTCGGCAGTTCGCACCATCCCTGTGCATGCAAAGGCGGCGTGCAGTTGTTACCGGATACTACCGCCCCTGCCCGCGACCGCCGATTCAATCAACGCGGGTCAGGGCGTGCCATATGTTGTTGCGGTGGTGGTGGCAGGTGTTACCCCAAGCCCCGCTCAATCCGGGAGAGCCACCCCCAGCTCGGCGAGCTTTTGCGCATATCCATCCCTGCGTTTGGCTGCTTTGGCGGCCGTATCCACAGCCGCCTGGATGGCCTTGGGGCCCTTGGCTGCTACAGCCTTGATCAGCCCTTGCTTGTGGGCGGCGTCTGCCTGCGCCCTTTTGTAAGTGGCGATCAGCTGGGCATGGGCAACGTGTTGATTCACAGGGGCTTTCCATTGGCTAAAGTGCCATTTTCGGCGCATTTTCCAGGCCCGCCTCGCACCGGCAAAGCCACGCGGTGAGGCGAATGCGACGACACGGCCCCCAAGGGGGCATGGACGACAGCCCAGGGGCCGTTCAGCGGCTGGCGTCACCTTTCAACTTGCGCAGTTGTTCCTCGGCCGCTTCCAGCTCGGCCCTCAGTGCCCGTATTTCCCTCTCCAGCCTTTGAATGTTGGCGGCACTGCCCTGATCGGCAGAAAGCAGCTTGCAATCGTGTTGCAGCGTGGCGAGTTGGTCAGCGAGTTGCTGGCGAAGCAGCATTCGCCCCTTGGCACGGGCGAGGTCGATGCGCTTTTCGAGTTCGGTCTGCTCTGCAGCGCATGAGGTGCTGTCGTGCACCGCAACCGCGGGCTGCGCCATAGCGGAGCCCGCCAGGGTCATGGCGATGACCAAAGTGCAACAAGAGCGGACGTGCATACAGGTACCAGAGGGATAGAGGGTTGAGCATGACAGCATTTGCGCATGCGCTTGCGGCCGGGATTTGGCGCGCGCAACGGGCGCACACCGCAGCTGGGGCCAGAACCGAGGCCACGCAGTTGCAGCAGCGTGCGGTCTTGTCATGGCTTGTTGTGCTTTGAACAGACTCTTACTGTGCCGCCAGCACCAGGAAGTCCTGTTCATACCCTTTCACCGACTGCACCGCCTTGAACCGCTGCGCCGCCGTCATGGTGTTGTGCACGCGCGAGAAGCCTTCGCAGCCTTCTTCCACCAGCGTCTTCGCATAGCGCTGATAGGCCGCGTCGGGCGAGGTGTTGAAGCGGGCGATATAGCCGCGCAGCAGGGTGCGGGCCTGCTCGGTGTTGGCGCGGTCTTGGGCAATTTTTTGCAGCATTTGCACCAGGTCTTTCTGGCGGCGCAGGCGTTCGGCGTAGGTGCGCTGGGGGTCAAACGATGACTGGGCGATATACGCGCGCAGTGCGGCTTTTTGCGGTTCGTCCAGGGTTCCGTAAAAGGTTTCTGCGCGTGACGAGAGTTGTTTGAAACGCTGCTCGCGCAGTTCGTCGGGCGCGAGGTCAACCCATTCCTCTTTCCAGTCGGCGTTGCTGCTGGCCTGTTTCTTTTGCAGGTTGCGGATCTGGGCGTCGGTGAGCTGGGTTGCCAGCCACACCAGCTTGGGCTCGGCCTGGGTTACCACCTTGTCGAGCTGGGTGCGCACCGCGTCGTAGGTGCGGCAGGCCTGGTCAGGCGACATGGCAGACGGCAACTGCTGCTGCACCTTTTGCAGCAGCTCGGCATGCCGGGGCAGCATGATGCCGCGGTGCCATTGGTGCAGGTCACCCAGTTCGTCGCGCACGCGATCGGTTTGGGTTTCTGACAGGTCGAGGTAGCTGTTGAGCTGCCAATAAGCCAGGTGTGGCACCTGGTTGTAGGCCAGTTTGATGGTGCTGCAGCCTTGCAGAAGCAGACCACATGTGGCCAGAGTGGCAGCACACAATGCTGTGCGAACGGGGGACGATGCGCGCACGCAGGCTCCTGGAAAATAAAGAATGACCGAACACCCAGCATAGGGCGATCGCGGCGCGGGGGATGTTGCGGGGTGCAATACCCCGGTCAGTACGCAAGGATTGACGGTAACAAGGCGCCGTAAAGAGTTGCCGCACCGGCCTTGGCTTGGTGTGCCGGGTGACGGGTGACGGTTATCGAGTGGCGCTGGTGCGCCACGGGGAGCTCAGTTGTCCTGCCGGCGAATCAGTTGCCGCCCCTGGGGGGTGATGGCCATTTCGCCGCCGGCATTTTTGCTGATGAGCCCCCACTCCAGCAGCCGCCCTGACAGGTGCTCTTTGAGTGCGCCGTCCTGGGTGATGACCTCACCCATCTCCAGCCGTTTGAGAACATCGATTTCGTCCACGGTGGGGTCGAAATGCGCTGCGTGGTAAGTGTTCGTCATGGTGGGTCTCCGGGTCGCGGTTGTGCATGCCACTGGCGGCATCAGGTTAGACCGATGGCTTGCGCAACGCAAGCGCCCGCGCCCAGAAACTGGCCCTGCCCGTTGAACTGACGGGCCTGCAGCCGGGGCAGCGCGCTTGCGCTTCAGGGTGCGGGCAAATCACCCTTTGCTATGCCCAGCAGCCATCGCGCAAACGCGGCCAGCACCGGGGGCTGCGCCTGCGCGGGGCTGACGAGGTAGTAGGCGCGTTCGCCGCGCAACGGCCGGGCGCAGGCCACCACCAGCTCGCCACTGGCCAACTCGGCCTCGATGAGCAGGGGCGGAATCAGCGCCACGCCCATGCCGTGCGTGGCGGCCACAGCCAGCATGGAAAACAGCTCGTAGCGCGGCCCGTCCAGCGCGTGGGGGGCGTCCACCCCCATCGCATCAAACCACTGGCGCCAGCCATAGGGGCGCGTGCTTTGCTGCAGCAGGGGCAAGTCGGCCAGCGCCTCGGCGGCCACGGGCTGGTGGGCGCGGCCCCGGCCGCGCGGCGCGGCGTGTTCGAGCAGGCGCGGGCTGCACACGGGCAGCACGTCTTCGTGCATGAGCAGCAGCGCCTGCACGCCGGGCCAGTTGGCCACCTGCTCGGGCGTGCCGGCATACAGCGCAGCATCAAACGTGGTGTCGGCAAACAAAAATGGCCGCGTCTGGGTTTCGATGTGCACCACGATGTCGGGGTGCTGCTGTGCCAGTTGCGGCAGGCGCGGAATAAGCCAGCGCGTGGCAAAGGTGGGCACCGCCGCCAGCGTGAGGGTGCCGCCCTCGCCCTGGTGGGCCATCACGTCGAGGGTGTCGCGCTCCAGGCCCTGCAGCCAGCGCGCGACCTGGCGGCCGTAGTGCGCGCCCGCCGGCGTCAGCACCACGCCGTGGCGGGTGCGGCGAAACAGCTGCACGCCCAAAAACTCTTCCAGCGCCTGGATCTGGCGCGACACGGCGCTTTGCGTAAGCGAAAGCTCTTGCGCGGCGCGGGTGTAGCTCTCGTGGCGGGCGGCGACTTCAAAACAGGCCAGGGCCTGGGTCGATGGAATGTTGCGGCGCATGATGAACAGGAACTTGAAACTGGCCCAGCACCCTGCATGAGCCCCTTGCGCCAGTATTCCATAAATTCATAAAGCGCATATCTGGATGAAAAGAACTCGCTTGCAGAGGCTCCGGCATCGGCCTACGATCCCGTCCAAGTCATCGCCCAATGCGCATTCTGCAGGGCCTGGCCCCGCCCTTTTCTTGTTCTTGTTTGATCTGGAGACACGCATGGCCCACGCCGCATTTCAATGGGATGACCCCTTTCTTCTCGACCAGCAACTGACCGATGACGAGCGCGCCATCCGCGACGCCGCCAACGCCTATTGCCAGGACAAGCTGGCCCCCCGCGTGCTCGAAGCATTCCGCCACGAGAAGATGGACACCACCATCTTCCGCGAGATGGGCGAGCTGGGCCTGCTGGGCCCTACCATCCCCACGCAGTACGGCGGCGCCGGCCTGAACTACGTCAGCTACGGCCTGGTGGCCCGCGAGATCGAGCGCGTGGACTCGGGCTACCGCTCCATGGCCAGCGTGCAAAGCTCGCTGGTGATGGTGCCCATCAACGATTTCGGCACCGAGGCGCAAAAGCAGAAATACCTGCCCAAGCTGGCCAGTGGTGAATTCATCGGCTGCTTCGGCCTGACCGAGCCCGACCACGGCTCTGACCCCGGCAGCATGGCTACGCGCGCCCACAAGGTCGATGGCGGTTACAAGCTCAAGGGCAGCAAGATGTGGATCACCAACAGCCCGGTGGCCGACGTGTTCGTGGTCTGGGCCAAAGAGGTGAGCGAAGGCGGCACCGTCGGCCCCATCCGCGGCTTCATTCTGGACAAGGGCATGAAGGGCCTCACCGCCCCCGCCATCCACGGCAAGGTGGGCCTGCGCGCCTCGGTCACCGGCGAAATCGTGATGGACGACGTGTTCGTGCCCGAAGAAAACGCCTTCCCTGAAGTGCAGGGCCTGAAGGGCCCCTTCACCTGCCTGAACAGCGCGCGCTTCGGCATCGCCTGGGGCGCGCTGGGCGCGGCCGAATACTGCTGGCACACCGCGCGCCAGTACACGCTGGACCGCAAGCAGTTTGGCCGCCCCCTGGCGGCCAACCAGCTCATCCAGAAAAAGCTGGCCGATATGCAGACCGAAATCACGCTGGGCCTGCAAGCCGCGCTGCGCGTGGGCCGCATGAAGGACGAGCACCAGAACGTGGTGGAGATCACCTCGCTGATCAAGCGCAACAACTGCGGCAAGTCGCTGGACATTGCCCGCCTGGCGCGCGACATGATGGGCGGCAACGGCATCAGCGACGAATTCGGCGTGGCGCGCCACCTGGTGAACCTGGAAGTGGTCAACACCTACGAAGGCACGCACGATGTGCACGCGCTGATTCTGGGCCGTGCGCAGACGGGCATTGCAGCGTTTGCCAACTAAGGCACGCTGAAACGGCCCAAGCCGCTGCAAAAACACCGCCTTTGCGGTGTTTTTGCCTTCTAGCGCTTATGCAGCAAGCGCCATAAGCTATAAATTCAATAGCAATTGACACCCATGACCACACTCCCCTCCTCCACTGGCGCCTTGGCGGGCATCAAGGTGCTCGACCTCTCCCGCGTGCTCGCCGGCCCCTGGTGCACCCAGATGCTGGCCGACTTGGGGGCCGATGTGGTGAAGGTGGAGCGTCCCGGCCTGGGCGACGACACGCGCCAGTGGGGCCCGCCCTTCCTGAAAGACGCCGAGGGCAACGACACGAACCAGGCCAGCTACTTCACGGCCTGCAACCGCAACAAGCGCTCGGTCACCATCGACATGGCTACGCCCGAGGGCCAGGCGCTGATCAAACAAATGGCGCTGCAGGCCGACATCGTGGTGGAGAACTTCAAGGTCGGCGGCCTGAAACAGTACGGCCTGGACCACGAGAGCCTGCGCGCACTCAACCCGCGCCTGATCTACTGCTCGGTCACCGGCTTCGGGCAAAGCGGGCCGTATGCCGAGCGCGCCGGTTACGACCTCATGGTGCAGGCCATGACCGGCATGATGAGCATCACCGGCCGGGCCGACAGCGAACCCGGCGGCGGCCCGCTGCGCGTGGGTGTGGCGGTGATCGACCTGTTCACCGGCATCTATGCCAGCAACGCCATCCTGGCTGCGCTGCATGTGCGCGACAACGCCACCAACGGCACGGGCGTGGGCCAGCACATCGACATGGCGCTGCTCGACGTGGGCATGGCCGTGCTGGCCAACCAGGCGTCGGGGTTCCTCGCCACGGGCGAGGCGCCCGGCCGCATGGGCAACAGCCACCCGAGCCTCGCGCCCTACCAGGACTTCCCCACGCAGGACGGCAACATGCTGCTGGCCATCGGCAACGACGGACAGTTCCAGCGCTTTTGCGCCGCTGCGGGCCAGCCGAGCTGGGCCAGCGACCCGCGCTACACCACCAACACGCTGCGCGTGAAGCACCGCACCGACCTCATCCCCGCCATGGAGGCGGTCACGCGCACACGCACCACGGCCGCATGGATTGCGTTGCTCGAAGACAAGGCCGTGCCCTGCGGCCCGGTCAACACCATTGCCCAGGCGTTTGACGACGCCCAGGTCAAAGCGCGCGGCCTGCGCGTGGAGCTGCCCCGATCGGCGGACGACGGGATCACCTCGATCGCCGGCGTGGCCAGCCCGCTGCGCCTGTCGGCCAACCCGCCCGTGCTGCGCAACGCACCCCCCGCACTGGGCCAGCACACCGATGAGGTGCTGGCCGAACTGGGCCTGAACGCGCCAGCCATTGCTGCACTGCGCGACAAGCAGGTCCTCTGACACGCTGCCTCCCCATAGGCAGGCGGCCCTGCGGCCGCCGCACTGCGCTGCGCTGACCGACCCGATACGCACCCCCTTTCAACAACAGGAGACACCACATGATCCGTCGCAACGCCCTGGCCCTGAGCCTGCTGGCCCTTTTCGGCACCGCCGCCCACGCACAGGGCTACCCGCAAAAGCCCGTCCGCCTGCTGGTGCCCTTTGCCGCAGGCGGCACCACCGACCTGATTGCGCGCATCATCGCCGAGCCGCTGGGCCGCGAGCTGGGCCAGCCGGTGGTGGTAGAAAACAAGGGCGGTGGCGGCGGCAGCATTGGTGCGGCCGAAACCGCGCGTGCCACCCCCGACGGCTACAACCTGGGCATGGCCACCGTGTCCACCACGGCCACCAACCCGGCCATCAACCCCAAGATTCCCTACAACGTCGCCACCGACTTCACGCCCATCATCAACATTGCCGCCACGCCCAATGTGATTGCGGCCCACCCCAAGCTGCCCTTCCAGGACTACAAGGGCATGCTGGCCGCCGTGAAGAAGGAGCCGGGCAAATACGCCTACGCATCGCCGGGCAACGGCAGCATCACGCACCTGATGATGGAAATGTTCAAGTTGAGCACCCAGACCTTCATGGTGCATGTGCCCTACCGGGGCTCGGGCCCTGCCCTGAACGACGCCGTGGCGGGCCAGGTGCCGCTGATTTTTGACAACCTGCCTTCGGCCCTGCCCTTCATCAAGGAAAAGCGCCTCACCGCCCTGGTGGTCGCAGCGCCCCAGCGCGTGCCTGCCCTGCCCGATGTGCCCACCTTCAAGGAGCTGGGCCTGGAGTCGGTGAACCGCATGGCCTATTACGGCATCATCGGCCCCAAGGGACTGCCCAAGGATGTCGTGGACAAGATCAATGCCGCCGTCCGCAAGGTGGTGCAAGACCCGGCCATCCGCAAGCGCATCGAGGAAACGGGCTCCATCATCATGGCCGACACCCCTGAGGCATTCGCCAAGCAAATGCGCGAAGAGCTGGCCGTGTACAAGGACGTCGTAGCCAAGCAAAAGCTCACCCTGGATTGAATTCAAATCAAAATGGGCTGTAGCCCTTTATCCACGAGCGCAAATAGCTATTTATTTAGTAGCTATTTGCGCACTCAAGCATCCCCGCTGGCCACACATCGGTTCGCGGGGGGCTGCCTGCCTGCCGCGCGGGATGGCGCCTTCAGTGGAAATTCGCCAGCTGGGGAGCTTGCGGTAGAGGCGCCTTTGTAGTTTGAAGGTCGAAGGCGCAGCCTTTCACCCGCCGCACTTCGGCCTTGTCTTCACCGGCAAGGCCGTTTTGTTGGGGCGGCTGGCTGCGTGCTTGCAAGCCACACCGGGGGTGCACGGGACGCCCACGCCTGCAAAAAACCCGCCACAGACCATTTTTGCGTTGCAAAATCTTCACGTACAAATAAATACATTTATTCCCACAATGACGCGGGAATCGACGCGCGCCTGTGGGCAGTGCGCCTGAAACCGGTGGCAGCCATTCGCTGTTGTCGCATCGGCCTGTGCAACCAAAGGACTTCCCATGAAGCTCAGCCTCAAACTCCCCCTGGCCTTTACCGTGTCGCTGCTGCTGTTGCTGGCGGCGGCGCTGTTTGGCATCAGCCGCCTGAACCAGGCGCTCGACACCTACCAGACCTCCGTGGCCCAGAGTTTCGAGCATGAGCGAATGGCATCCAGCATGCTCAATGACTTCAAGGTGCAGGTGCAAGAGTGGAAAAACGTGCTGCTGCGCGGCAAAGACCCGGCGCAGCTCACGCGCTACTGGGCGGCGTTTGAAAAGCAGGAAAAATCCATCAACGAACAGGCGCAAAAACTGCTGGCCGCCCTGCCTGCAGGCGAGGGGCGCGAGCGCGTGTCGCAGTTTGTGCAGGCCCACGAGCGCATGGGCGCCGCCTACCGCCAGGGTTTTGAAGCCTTCAAGGCGGCCAACCACGACCCCCAGGTGGGCGACAAGGCGGTGGCGGGCATGGACCGCGATCCCTCGCAGCTGATCGACCAGGCGGGAGCGCTGATCGCCAAGGCCAGCGGCGACGTGGCAGCGCGCGCCGCGGCCAGCGCGCAAACCGCCACCACCATCAGTTTGGTGGTGATGCTGGTGGTGTGCGCCCTGGGCATTGGCGGGGCGGTTGCCTTTAGCCGCACGGTGGTGAAACCGCTGGACAACGCCGTGCGCGTGTCGCAAGCGGTGGCCGGTGGCGACCTCACGGTGGCAACCGAGGTGCGCGGCAAGGACGAGATTGCACAGTTGCTCAACGCCCTGTTTGGCATGCAGATGAGCCTGTCGCCCGTAGTGAGCAATGTGCGCAGCAACGCCAACAGCGTGGCGGCCGCCAGCAGCGAGATCGCCCATGGCAACAACGATCTCTCGGCGCGCACCGAGCAACAGGCCAGCGCGCTGGAGGAAACCTCGGCGTCGATGGAAGAACTCAACTCCACCGTGCAGGCCAACGCCGACAACGCCCGCCAGGCCAATCAGCTGGCCGTGAACGCATCCACCGTGGCGGTGCAGGGTGGCGATGTGGTGGCCGAGGTGGTGGCCACCATGAAGGGCATCAACGACAGCAGCAAGAAGATTGCCGACATCATCAGCGTGATCGACGGCATTGCCTTTCAGACCAACATCCTGGCGCTGAACGCCGCCGTGGAAGCCGCGCGCGCCGGCGAGCAGGGCCGCGGTTTTGCCGTGGTGGCCAGCGAGGTGCGCAGCCTGGCCCAGCGCAGCGCCGAGGCCGCCAAAGAGATCAAGGCCCTCATCCACGCCAGCGTGGAGCGCGTGGAACAAGGCACCACGCTGGTAGACAAGGCGGGCGCGACCATGACCGAAGTGGTCAGCGCCATCCGCCGCGTGACGGACATTGTGGGCGAGATCAGCGCCGCCAGCAGCGAGCAAAGCGCGGGCGTGGCCCAGGTGGGCGAAGCCGTGACGCAGATGGACCAGGCCACGCAACAGAACGCGGCACTGGTCGAACAAAGCGCTGCCGCCGCCGACAGCCTGAAGGTGCAGGCGCAGCAGCTGGTGGACGCCGTGGCCGTGTTCCGGCTGTTGCCCGGCGAGGGGCACGATGCAACAGCCCCCGGGCCGGGCCGGCAAGCCCGTCGGCTGACGGCGGCCTGAATCAACGGCCGCCCCCCGGTAGCCCCTCCGTTACCCGAGGGGGCGGCGCCGGGGTGGATTTTTTTCTGTCGCCGAAAATCCGGGGGAAACGGGCTACAGCCCAATAAAATCAAGCGGCAACAGCTATTATTTATATAGCATTCAGACCTGAGAGTCCGGCCCCTGGATATCTCAAGTGTCGTTCTGGCAGATCACTCCGAAGCCCCTGGACGGGTCCCAAGGCGAGCGGCGCAACAAGCCCCAGGCATTGCCGCACAGCCCGGCGGCACCGGTCAATGGAGCCGCTCAAAACCGCTTTCCACCCAGGCCAGAGCACTGGCGGGCGTGAGCTTGAAGCTGGGCGGCGCGGGCGCGCGCGCCAGTTCCTCGCCCAACTCGTCCTGCGCGCTGAGCGTGGCCGTGGCACCCTCTTCATCGGGCACGATGACCAGGGCCACGCGCAGCCGCTGGCCTTGGGCCGTGGTGATCGTCACGTTCTTGTTGAGCTGTGCGTGCAGCTGCTGCTCATGGCGGCGCAGCACCTCGCTGGCCGTCTTGACCAGGGTGTTGAAGGCCGACACATCGAGTGGCTTGGGGTTTTTCTTGTCGCGCCCCATGGTCCACGGCCCTACCAGCGCAGGCTCGGCCTCGCCCTGCAGCGTCATCGACACGGCCCAGCCATCGTCGTCCTCGTTCTTGATGACGCGTGCCGTCCAGCGCTCGTCGCTCCAAAGGCGGGGTTCGTGGATGGGGGTGGGGGTGTCGTCGTCGGTGTCGGTGTGGGTCATGGGTGCGGGGCAGAACGGGAAAAAGGCGCAGAGCATACGGCGGTTTGGCCCGGTCTGGCCCGGTGCGGCCCACCACCGCTTGTAACAGCCGCGCATGGTGCGGGGGCTTTCGGCCCTGCACGGTGGGCACCGCCGGCCAGGCTGCGGCCGGCTTTGTCGGCGCGGGCTGATATTTCCCACTGCCCGAGCGCTTCTGCTTCTAAAATTTGTAAAAACGCGTATCCACGCAAAGGACATTCCCATGAAAAACGTGCAGCGAGATATTGAAGAGCGCACCAACCTCACAGGCACCAACCAGTTCGAGCTGCTGCTTTTTCGCCTGGGCGCCGACAGCGCACTGGGCAAATCCGAGCTTTTTGGCATCAACGTTTTCAAGATCCGTGAAATCGTGGCCATGCCCAGCATCACCCCCATTGCGGGTGCAACGGCGTATTCGCTGGGGGTGGTCAACCTGCGCGGGCAGATCATCCCGGTGCTGGACCTGCCGGCCATTGTGGGCTGCAAGCCCAAGACCGGGCTGAACATCATGCTGGTGACCGAATATGCGCGCACCACGCAGGCGTTTGCCGTGGAGTCGGTGGAAGACATCGTGCGGCTCGACTGGAAACAGGTGCTGTCCGCCGAGGCCAGCGGCGCCGCCGGCAAGCTGGTGACCAGTATTGCGCGGCTGGATGGCAACACCGATGGTTCGCGCCTGGCGCAGGTGCTGGATGTCGAGGCCATCTTGCAGCTGGTGTCGCCATCTGAAGGCAACCAGGTGGATGCCCAGAAGGTGGGACCGCGCCTCCAACTGAAACCCGGCACCATCATCCTTGCGGCCGACGACTCGTTTGTGGCCCGTTCGCTCATCGAGCAAGAGTTGCAGTTGCTGCACGCCCCCTTCGAAATGGTGAAGTCGGGCAAGGAGGCCTGGGACCGGCTCAATGCCCTGGCCATCCAGGCTGCTGCCGAAGGCAAGACCATGCTCGACAAGGTGGCGCTGGTGCTGACCGACCTCGAAATGCCCGAGATGGACGGCTTCACCCTGACGCGCCACATCAAGCAGGATGCGCGCTTTCATGGGCTGCCGGTGATCATCCACTCGTCACTCTCGGGCTCGGCCAACGAACACCATGTGCGCAGCGTCGGCGCAGACGGTTATGTGGCCAAGTTCGTGGCAGAAGACCTGGCCGATGCCATGCGGCGGGTGCTCCCCTCCTGAACGGGGCACAGGCGATATTCAAGACAAAATCGCCTTCAACCCTTATTGGATAAGCGCATACAGCTATACAAACAATAGCATTTCACCCCCCCTTTGGCGAGCCGTCAGAGGGCGCGGATTGTGCGCCGCGGTGGCGCGATGCCGCCGGTCGACGCGACCCCCACGGCGTTGGGCTGCGGGACAGGTCAACCACAAGCCCCTGTCAGGCGTCTAATGCACTGGGCGAGCCTGCAAAGTTGTAACACCCCGCCGGGGCGCTTTTCATGGGCTTTACGCAAAGGCCGGAACGCCTTGTGCCACGCCAGAATCTGACCACCATGACACACCTACCTGTCCGCGTTGTTTTCGCCACCGCACTTGCCGTGCTGGCCACGGGCTGCGCCGTGGTTCCTGGCGACCCTTACTACACGCCCCAGCCCACCGGCTACGGGGTGTATGAGCAGCCCGCCTACATTTATGGCAGCCCGCCTCCCGTCTATGGCTACCCGGTGGCACCGCCACCCGGCTACTTCGGGCGCCGGTACGACGACCGCCATGACTGGCGCGAACGCGAGCGGGCGCAACGCGAGCGTGAAGCCCATCGCGAACGCGAAGCCATGCGAGACCGGGAAGCCCGCCAGGCCCAGGATGCTCGCCGTGACCAGGCGCGCCGTGAGCAGTCCCAGCGGGACCAAGCCGATCGGCAACGCCGCGATGACGACCGCCGTCCGTCGGGCGACGGCCCCCGCCACAATCGCCCGGACCAGCCCCGCTGGAGAACCGACGCCCCCCGGGGCCAGGGCAGCTAAGAATTGAGGAACACCGCCATGCCCATCCTGCGCAACTGCCTGGCCGCCTGTGCCGTTCTGGTGTGTTTCACCGCGCAGGCCCAGGTGCTGCGCTGCACCGATGCGCGCACCGGCCAGGTCACCTACACCGATGGCAACTGCCCGGGCGCCGCATCGGTGCGCGAGGTGGAGCCCCGCAAGACACCGCAGGAAATCCAGCGCGAGCGCGAGCAGGCGGCCGAGGCACTGGAACGCAAACACCAGCAACAGCAGCTCGAAGCGGCCACCCGGCAAATCGACGCCGACCGTGACGCCCGGCGGGAACGTGAACAGGCAGAGCGCGCCGCTCGCCCGGCGGCCCGTCCCCAGGACTATGCGCGGTCAGCCGAATGCGCCCGGTCGCGCCGCAACCTCGATGTCGTCGCAAGCAGTGCAGGCGGTACCTATGACCAGAACCTGCGAATCGAAACCGCGCAGCGCCAGGTGGACCTGGACTGCCTGGGCCCCGAGGCCTATGCCGAGCTGGAAAAAGCCCGCGCGGCCCGGCAGGAGCCTGCGCCCCCGTTGGTGGTGATTCCGCCGCGCCACCCGGTTTACAGCCGGCCCCCTCCGCCGCCTCCCCCGCGCAGGATCACGCAGTGCAACGTGTTCCGGTGCTACGACGACCAAGGCAACAGCTATCCACGCTGACAGCGTGTGCTTGCAGATCAGGCGCGCAGCCCCTGCGCCACGGTCGGATAGCGCAACCGCAGGCCCAGTTCGCCCAGCAGCCGCTGGTTGTCGAGCCGGCGCGATTCACTCATGAAGCTCAGCAGCATCACCGGCAGCGCATCCTGCGCCGTGCTGCGCGGCACCCGAGGCGGGCGCGGCAGGCCATACAGGTCGGCGGCCAGATCGAAATAGTCGCCCATCTTCATTTCGCTGGAATCGCTGGCGTTGTAAACCCGCTGGGGCTTGCCACGCCACAGCGCGGCCAGGCAGGCGCGCGCCAGGTCGTCGGCATGGATGTGGTTGGTGTAAACGTCGTCTTGCGCAGTCAGCACGGGGGTGCCCCTGCGCAGCCGGGCTTCAGGCGTTCCGCCCTCGCGGTCGGGCGCGTAGATGCCCGGAATGCGCAGGATGCTGGCGCGCACGCCAGCGCGCCCCAGGTGGCGCACGGCGCGCTCGGCATTCACGCGGCGCTGGGCCCGGGGCGTGCCCGGCGCGACGGTGCGGGTTTCGGGCACCCGGGCACCCGCGCAGTCGCCATACACCCCGCTGGTCGAGGCATACACCAGCGACACGGGCAGGCTGCGCAGCCGCAAAGCCCGCGCCAGGGCCACGGTGCGCGGGTCACGCCACCAGGCGGCGCCGCCGCCGCCTTCGCCGGGCGGTGGCGCCAGGTGCACCACGCGGGTGGCCAGGCCCGAAAGGCGGCGCAGTGTGGCAGCGTGGTCCAGATTGCCCACCAGCGGCGTCACCCCCTGCGCACGCAGGCTGCCCACGCGTTCGGCCTGGGAGGTGAGTGCCAGCACACGCAGGCGCTGCGCCCCCGGGCCGGCGACCAGGCTGCGCGCCAGGCGCTGGCCCACATCGCCATAGCCCACGATCAGCAGGCGCTCGCGGCGAAATCGCGAGGGCAACGCGCCCAGCCCGCTGGTGACCGCCACGGTGCTCATGGGGTCACCTCCGTGCTGCGCAATGCGGCGCGCACTGGCTGCAAGCGGCGCTGCACGGCGCCCATGCGGTGCCACTGCGCCACAATGGCACGGCGCTTGCCGTGGCTCTGGCGTGCTGCAGGCGCGCGCTGTGGCCATACGCGGTGGCAGGCCGTGGGGCTGTTAAGAGAGCGATCAGGTTCTAAGGGCAAAATCGGGGCCGTTCGCATGAAGACAACTTGAAGAATAGCCCAAGGATACCCACACCATGACCAGCACAGAGACGGCCAACGCAGCGTTCCAGATCACCGTGCAACCCAGCGGCCGCGCATTCAGTGCCAACGCAGACGAAGTCATCCTGGCGGCGGCCATCCGCAGCGGCGTGGGTCTGCCCTATGGCTGCAAGGACGGCGCCTGCGGCTCGTGCAAATGCAAAAAAATCAGCGGCGCCGTGCACCATGGCGCGCACCAGTCCAAAGCCCTGACGGCCGACGAAGAAGCCGCAGGTTTTGTGCTGACCTGCTGCGCCCATCCGCTGACCGACGTGGTGCTCGAATCGCGCCAGGTCACCGACGAAAGCGCCTTCCCCGTCAAGAAGATGCCCGTGCGCGTGGCCGCTTTCGAGAAAAAATCGCACGATGTCATGCAGGTGCGCCTGCAGCTGCCCGCGGCCGACACCTTCCGCTACCACGCGGGGCAATACATCGAGTTCATGCTGCAAGGTGGAGTGCGCCGCGCTTACTCCATGGCCAACGCCCCCCACACCCAGGCCGAGGCGCCGGGGCTGGAGCTGCACATCCGCCACATGCCGGGCGGCCAATTCACCGACCATGTGTTCGGCGCCATGAAGGAAAAGGAAATCCTGCGCGTCGAAGGCCCGTTTGGCAGCTTTTTCCTGCGCGAGGACTCGGACAAGCCCATCGTGCTGCTGGCATCGGGCACCGGGTTTGCGCCCCTCAAGGCGCTGATCGAGCACATGCAGTTCAAGGGCATCACGCGCCCCACCACGCTCTACTGGGGCGGCCGTCGGCCGGGTGACCTGTATCTGCACGACTGGATGCTGGCGCGCGCCGCGCAAATGCCTAACCTCACCTATGTGCCCGTGGTGTCCGATGCCCTGCCCGAAGACGGCTGGACGGGCCGCACCGGCTTTGTGCACCAGGCCGTGCTGCAGGATTTTGCCGACCTGTCGGGCCACCAGGTGTATGCCTGTGGCGCCCCCATCGTGGTCGATTCGGCACGCGCCGCCTACAGCGCCGAGCGCGGCCTGCCGCCCGACGAATTTTTTGCCGACTCCTTCACCTCCGAGGCCGACAAGCACGGCTGAACATTGCCGGTTGGCCAGGATGCAGGCCGCCGACACGGTGCCCATCGCACCCGCCAGCGGCCTTTTTTCAGGGGGCTCGCTCCGTTTTTTGCACAATGGCGCCATGAACCGCCGAAACATCCTCCTCGCAAGTGCCGCTGCCGCAGCGGTTTTTTCCTCTTCCCTGGCCATGGCCCAGGACACGGGCGCACCCATTCGCCTGATCGTTCCCTACGCCCCCGGTGGCCCGCTGGACATCACGGCCCGCGCGCTGGCAGAGCGGGTGCGTGACTCGCTGGGCACGGTGATCGTCGACAACAAGGGCGGCGCGGGTGGCAACATTGGCGCCGACGCCATCGCCAAGGCCGCCCCCGATGGCCTGACCATCGGCATTGCCGCCACCGCCACGCATGCCGTGAACCCCTGGCTGTATGCCCGCATGCCTTACGACGCCGCCAAGGACTTTGCCGGCATCACCCAAATGGTGCGCGTGCCCAACGTGCTGGTCATGAACGCCGAAAAGGCGGCACAACTGAAGATCAACAGCGTGGCCGACCTCATCGCCTATGCCAAGGCCAACCCGGCCAAGCTCAACTATGGCAGCGGCGGCAACGGCAGCGCGGGCCACCTGGCGGGCGAAATGTTCAAGCAGCGCGCGGGCATCTTTGCCCTGCACATCCCTTACCGGGGCGGCAACCCGGCCCAGCTGGCCCTGCTGAGCGGCGAGGTGGACTTCAATATCGACAACCTTGCCACCGCCGCACCCAACATCCGCGCCGGCAAACTCAAGGCCCTGGCCCTGACCAGCCTGCAGGCCAGCCCGGCCCTGCCCGGCGTGCCACCGCTGTCCAGCACCTTCAAGGGCTTCTCGATCGACACCTGGTGGGGCCTGGTGGCGCCCGCCGGCACGCCCAAGCCGGTGATCGCCAAGCTGAACAAGGCCTTTGTGGCCGCACTCAACGCCCCCGAAACCAGAACCCGCTTTGGCGCACTGCTCGCCGAGCCCGTGCCCACCACCCCCGAGCAATTCGACGCCTTCATGGCCAGCGAACGGGACAAATACCAGTCACTGGTGAAAGCCTCGGGCGCCAAGGTGGATTGATGGATGGGGTGATCGCCTTCCGCCGCGACGGCAGGTAGCGCTCATTTATTTATATGAAATATGGCTGCAGCGCTTTTTCCATAAGCGCAAGCAGCTATATATTCAGGAGCATTCCAACACCTGACTAACTGACTTGACGTGTTGCCTGAATCGCCCAGTCAGCGCCCTGCACCCGGTCGATGCGCTGCGCTGCCACGCCCACCAACTGGTGCGCCGGCACGCGCTCGGGTGCCAGTTCGGCCAGGGGACACAACGCAAACGCGCGCTCGTGCAGCCTCGGGTGCGGCACCGTGAGCGTGGGGGTGTCGATCACCTCGTCGCCATACAGCAGGATGTCCAGATCCAGCGTGCGCGGGGCGTTGCGGTAGGGGCGCTCGCGTCCGGCAGCCTGCTCGATCGCCTGCAGTTGCGCCAGCAAGGCATGGGGCACCAGGGTGGTTTGCACCTGCGCCACAGCGTTCAGATAGTCGGGCCCGCCCGCATCCACCGGCGCACTGCCATACAGCGATGAAACGCCCTGCACGCGCGTGCCCGGCAGGGCCCCCATGGCCGACAGGGCGGTGCGCAGGGTGGCCAGCCGGTCACCCAGGTTGGCACCCAGGCCGATCCAGGCAGACACGGGCGCAGATGCTGCGGGGGCAGCGGAGGCCTCAGGCGCAAGTACAGGGTTGACCACCGGGGGTGCGGCACCCTGCATGAAGAAAACCCCGCTTATTCGCCAGCGGCGGCAGAGGCAGCGCCTTCGCCATTGCCAGCACCGGGCTTGCGACGGCGGCGGCGGCGCTTCTTGGGCGCATCGCCGTCAGCCAGCGGCGCGGCGGCGTCGGGCAAAGATGCCGTACCGGCGGCCGCCTCACGGGGCGCAGCCCCTGCGGCGGGTGCGCTGCGTGGCACGCGTTTGACTACAGGCTGGGTCTTTTGGCGGGCTTTCTGCTCTTCGCGGGCCTGGTCCATGAGGTCTTCGCGGCGTTCATCGCTGGCGCCCTGGAAGTCTTGCCACCATTCAGCCAGGGCCTCTTCCACCTCGCCCACGTCGGCACGCAGGCGCAAGAAGTCGAATCCTGCGCGAAAACGCAACTGATCGACCATGCCAAAGGGCCCGCTGCCTACCCGCTTTTCAAAGCGCGGCTGCATCACCCAGATCTCACGCATGTCGGCCGCCAGCTTGCCGCGACCCGACACGTCGCCAATGCGCTGGTCAAACACGTCGTCGATGGCCTCCTGCAGCGCCGGCAGAGGGTGCTGGCGCTGGTTCTGGCGCTCTGTCCAGCCATTGCGCACGTCCTCCCACAGCACGCAGGCCAGCAAAAAGCTGGGTGCCACGGGCTTGCCTTCGCCCACCCGGCGGTCGGTGTCGGTGAGGGCGGCGTTCACAAACGGTGTGGCGGCACGCTCCACCACCACGTCCAGCAACGGATAGATGCCCTTGGCCATCCCCAGCTTCTTCAGTTGCTCGATAGTGGCAATGGCATGCCCCGTTTGCAGCAGCTTGAGCATTTCGTCAAACATGCGGCTTTGCGGCACCTCGGCCAGCAACAGTTGCGACTGCACCAGGGGCGCGGCAGTCTTGGTCTCGATGGTGAAGCCCAGGGCGCTGAGCTTGGCCGCAAACCGCACGGCGCGAATAATGCGCACGGGGTCTTCGCGGTAGCGCGTGGCGGGGTCGCCAATCATGCGCAGTGTTTTCTTCTTGGCGTCCTGCAGGCCCTTGTGGTAGTCCACCACGATCTGGCTCACCGGGTCGTAGTACATGGCGTTGACGGTGAAGTCACGGCGCGTGGCGTCTTCGTCCTGCGGGCCCCACACGTTGTCGCGCAGCACGCGGCCGCTGGCATCCACGGCATGTTGCATGCCCGACAGCTGGGCCTTGCTGGTCTTTTCGTTGCCCGCCACCTGGCCTGCAGCGGCGTTGTCGAGGTAGGCGCGGAAGGTGGAGACCTCGATCACCTCGTGCTCACGGCCCCGGCCATGCACCACGTGCACGATGCGAAAGCGCTTGCCGATGATGAAGGCGCGGCGAAACAGCCCTTTGACCTGCTCGGGCGTGGCGTTGGTGGCCACGTCGAAGTCTTTGGGGCGCAGGCCCAGCAGCAGGTCGCGCACGGCGCCACCCACGATGTAGGCCTCAAAGCCCGCCTGCTTGAGGGTGGCCACCACGTCGGCGGCGCGGCGGTCCACCAGCTCGGGGTTGATGCCATGCACCGAGGCGGGCACCTCTTCACGCTTGCCGAAATGCGGCTTGCCGCCCGAGGTGCCGGGCGTGGATTTGCCGAGCAGTTTGTTGATGAACTTCTTGATCATGGGTATGCAGTAAACAGGTGGAGCGGCGCAAACATGCGGTCAAGGTGCAGTTTCAGGGTGCGGCATCCTGCGCGGTGGCGGGCTGTGCATTCTGGTTTGTGCCGTCCGAAAACAGGTCCAGTATGCGCCAGCCGCGCTCATGCGCCAGCGCTCTGAGCCGGGCGTCAGGGTTGGTGGCCACCGGATGGTTCACTTTTTCCAACAGCGGCACATCGTTCATGGAATCGCTGTAGAAGGTGCTCTCCACATCCTCCCACGCCAGCCGCCGCTCGGCCAGCCATTGTTCCATGCGCAGCACCTTGCCTTCGCGCATGGTGGGAATTCCGTCGATTTCGCCGGTGTACCAGTCCTGCGCATCGCGGGCCAGTTGCATGGCCAGCAACTGCTGCACACCCAGGGCCTGGGCAATGGGCCGGGTCACGAATTCGTTGGTGGCGGTGATGATCAGCACATCGTCGCCGGCGGCCTGGTGCTGGCGCAGCAGATCGCGCGCCTGCGGCCGAATGGCTGGCTCGATCACTTCGCGCATGAACTGGGCATGGGCGGCGGCGGCGGCCTCGGGCCCGCGCTGGCGCACAGCCTCGATGGCAAAACGCACATAGTCATGCACATCGAGCGTGCCCGCCTGGTAGTGCGCATAGAACTCGTCGTTGCGGCGCGCAAACTCTACGGGGTCGTTCCAGCCAATGCGGATGGTGAACTCGCCCCACTCGTAGTCGGAGTCAATGGGCAAGAGCGTGTGGTCCAGGTCGAACAGCGTCAGCCGGGGGCGATTGGGCGGGATATCAGTCATTGGTTATTTGGTGTGGCGCGCGGCGCCCCAGAGTGTTGTGCGTCATTCCGACTCCAGCATCGCCTTGAGCAGCGGGATGGTGATGGCGCGCTGGGTGCGCAACGCATAGGCATCCAGCTGATCGAGCAGTTGCATGAGGCTGCCCAGGTCACGCGAGAAACGGTTGAGCATGAAGTCCATCACCTCGTCGCCCAGAAACACGCCCCGGGCATCTGCTTCCTGGCGCAGCACGGCACGGCGGGCGGTTTCGTCGAGCACCTGCAACTGGAACACATGGCCCCAGCCCAAGCGGCTGCGCAGGTCGTCGCGCAGCGGCAGGTCGGCGGGTGGCAGGTTGCCGGCCGCCAGCACCCAGCGCGGCGCACCGTTGGCGGGGCTGATGGCATTTACAAACCAGTTGAAGGCCATGGCCTGCTGGGCGGTGCTGTAAAGGTGCACATCGTCCAGCACCACGGCAGCCCAGCGTTCGTCAAACTCGGCCGCGCTGGCCACCGAAGCATCGAGCCAGCCCACGCTGGCGCCCTGGTCGCTCAAGGCTTGGCGCACCGCCTTGAGGAGGTGGGTCTTGCCACTGCCCGCCTCGCCCCACAGGTAGGTGGGCACCGGTGAACGGGTGTCCGGCTGGCTACCCTCCCCTGCCCACAGCCGCAGATGCTGCAGCGCGGCCTCGTTGGGGCCGGCGAAAAACCGCGCCAGAGTGGGCCCGGTGGCCAGGCCGATGTCCAGGGCCAGCTGTTTCATGGCTGCAGCCTGCTGACACAAGGGCAGGCGCAGGGATGGATCACAGGGGACAGCATGGGCGTGAAAGTCAAAACGAAGCAGGAAGTAAGGGTGAACGGACGGTGCGCGGTGCACAACCCGTAAAATCTGCGCAAATTTTAGTCTGCCGCGCACGCTGGTCCGTGCCATCCCTGCCATGAGCTCTTCCGCATCCACTCCTTCCCCCCTGTCTTACAAAGACGCTGGCGTTGACATCGACGCAGGCGACGCCCTGGTCGAGCGCATCAAGCCGCTGGCCAAAAAGACCATGCGCGAGGGCGTTCTGGCCGGTATCGGCGGCTTCGGCGCACTGTTCGAGGTGCCCAAGCGCTACAAGGAACCCGTGCTGGTCAGCGGCACCGACGGCGTGGGCACCAAGCTCAAGCTGGCTTTTGAATGGAACATGCACGACACCGTGGGCATCGACCTGGTGGCCATGAGCGTGAACGACGTGCTGGTGCAAGGTGCCGAGCCGCTGTTCTTTCTGGACTACTTCGCCTGCGGCAAGCTGGATGTGGATACGGCCGCGGCCGTGGTCGGCGGCATCGCCAGGGGCTGCGAGCTTTCGGGCTGCGCCCTGATTGGCGGCGAAACCGCAGAAATGCCCGGCATGTACCCTGCAGGCGAATACGACCTGGCAGGCTTTGCCGTGGGCGCGGTCGAAAAATCGAAAATCCTGACCGGCAAGGACGTGAAGCCCGGCGACGTGGTGCTGGGCCTGGCATCGAGCGGCGTGCACTCCAATGGCTTCTCGCTGGTGCGCAAGTGCATCGAGCGTGCCGAGGCAGCGGGCACCTTGCCCGCCACACTAGACGGCAAACCCTTCAAGCAGGCCGTCATGGAGCCCACGCGCCTGTATGTGAAGAACGTGCTGGCCGCGCTGGCGCAACATCCCATCAAGGCGCTGGCCCACATCACCGGCGGCGGCCTGCTGGAGAACATCCCGCGCGTGCTGCCCGAGGGCACCGCTGCCCACCTGCAAAAAGGCAGCTGGCCCCAGACCGAGCTGTTTGCCTGGCTGCAAAAGACCGCCGGCATTGACGACATCGAGATGAACCGCACCTTCAACAACGGCATTGGCATGGTGGTGGTGGTGGATGCAGCAAACGCCGAAGCCACGGCCGCCACGCTGCGGGCCGCGGGCGAGCAGGTCTACACCATTGGCGCCATTGCGCCGCGCGGCGAAGGTGCCGCCGTAGTGGTGGCCTGATCGGCGCCGGGTTCGTTCCACCCCCTCGTCGCGCATGGCGCAACGCCCTTCTCCGGCCCCCAACGCCGCCACACAGCCTGAGCACGCCCCCGCCACGCCACCACCGCGCACCCTGAGCCAGGGCATTGTGGTGGCCAGCTACCTGCTGATGGCGGCAGCGCTGCTGCTGGTGATGTGGCGTGGCCTGTTGCCCGGCCTGCTGTGCGTGTGCCTGGGCTTTCTGCTGACCCGCGCACTCACGGGCTGGTTTGCACAAGGGCTGAGGCGCCTGCAGCGCCACAACGCCCCAACAGCCCCCAGCCTGCGTGCGGCACAGATTGCCGCTGCGGCCCTGGTGATGCTGTTGCCGCTGGCACTGCTGGCGGCGGGCCTCACGCACTCGCGTGGCTACCTGGTCACTGCCCCGCAGCAATACCAGGAACTTCTGAACTACATGGCGCGCACCGTTCTGGAGCTGCGCCTGAAGCTGCCGGTGGATGTGGCCTCCCATCTGCCCGAGGGCGCTGCGGAAATCCAGCGCATCATCGCCAACTACCTGGGTGCCAAGGCGGGCTCGTTGGCCATGGCCGGTCGCGCCTGGCTGGCCGGGTTGTTGTTCGCCTATGTGGGTCTGCTGATCGGTGCGCTCGCCGCTGTGCGGCCACCGGTGCTGGCGCAGGCCCCGCTGGCCCAGCAGCTCAAAACGCGCATTACGCTGTTTGGCGAGGCGTTCCGGCAAATCGTGGCGGCGCAGTTCTGGATTGCCGCCTTCAACACCTTGCTCACGGCCCTGTTCCTGCTGTTCGTGCTGCCGCTATGGGACCTGCGACTGCCCTACACGCCGATGCTGATCACGTTCACGTTTGTGGCCGGGCTGGTGCCCATTGTGGGCAACCTGGTGTGCAACGTGGTCATCACCATCGTGGGCTTGTCGGTGTCGCCACTGGCCGCCGCCGCCTGCCTGGGGTTCTTGATACTGATTCACAAGGCCGAATACGTCATCAACGCCAAGGTGGTGGGGCGCCGCACGCAGATGGGCGTGTGGGAACTGCTCTCGGTGATGTTTGTGGCCGAGGCCGTTTTCGGGCCTGCCGGGCTGGTGGCAGCGCCGCTGTTTTACGCCTATCTCAAAAAAGAACTGGTGGCGGCGAGGCTGGTGTAGCGGCTTTGGCTGCACGCAGGCGGCATTGGCGGCCTGGTTTCCTGCAGCCGCCGCGTTTGCGCAACACCAATGCTCAAACCCAGAACCCCCAGGCATGCCCGTTGAGTGTTTCAGGCATCAAAGAATAGAATCTGCATGTAACACGCGCCATCTCCCGCCTTGATCCACGGGTTTCTGGTCTTTCATCTCTCTTTTCCCTCTGAAACGCTCCATGACTATTGCAAGAAAACTGGCACTCCTGGTGCTGTGCGCCCTCCTGGGCATGGTGGTCATGACGGCCTGGTTCCTGGTGTCCGAACGCAAGCTGATCCTCGAAGAGCGTCAGACCGGCGTCCGCCAGGTGGTGGAGGTCGCCCACGGCATTGCGGTGCATTTTCAGGCGCTCAGCAGCAAGGGCACGATGCCCGACGAAGAGGCAAGGCAACGCGCAGCGGCGGCCATTCAGGCCCTGCGCTACAGCGGCAATGAGTACATCTGGATCAACGACATGCATCCCCGCATGGTGATGCACCCCATCCGGCCCGAGCTGAACGGGCAAGACCTCAGCGGCAACAAGGACCCCAACGGTCTGGCACTGTTTGTGGAGTTTGTGCGCACCGTCAAGGCCCAAGGCGCTGGTTTTGTGCCCTACATGTGGCCCAAGGCCGGCAGCGACACCCCGGTGGAGAAAACTTCTTACGTCAAGGGCTTTGAGCCCTGGGGCTGGGTGATTGGCTCGGGCGTGTACATCGACACGGTCAACGCCGCCATCTGGCAGCGTGCCCTGGGCTTTGGCGTGGTGGCGCTGGTGCTGGGCGCAGCACTGCTGGTGCTGGGCACCCTGGTTTCGCGCAACCTGCTGCGGCAGCTGGGCGGTGAGCCCGACTATGCGCGCAGCATTGCGCGCAGCATCGCCCAAGGTGACCTGGCGGTGGCGGTGACCACCCGGCCCGGCGACCAATCGAGCCTGATGCTGGACATCCAGGCCATGCAGGGCAACCTGCACCGCATCGTGCAGCGGGTGCGCAGCGGCACCGAGCACATTGCCAGCGCGTCGCAACAGATCGCGGCCGGCAACCACGACCTGTCCAGCCGCACCGAATCGCAGGCCAGCGCCCTGGAGCAAACCGCCGCCTCGATGGAAGAAATGACCTCCAACGTCAAGCAGAACGCCGACAACGCGCACCAGGCCAGCGTGCTGGCGCAGTCGGCCTCCGACGTGGCACGCAAGGGTGGCGCGGTGGTCGAAAAAGTGGTGCAGACCATGGGCTCCATTGAGGCCTCGTCGCGCAAGGTGGCCGACATCACGGGGGTGATCGAGGGCATTGCCTTTCAGACCAACATCCTGGCGCTCAATGCCGCCGTGGAAGCCGCCCGCGCGGGCGAGCAGGGCCGCGGCTTTGCCGTGGTGGCCACCGAGGTGCGCAGCCTTGCGCAGCGCTCTTCCGAGGCTGCCAAAGAAATCAAGGCCCTCATCGGCAATTCCGCCGAACAGGTCAAGGCCGGAACGCACCTGGCCCATGAGGCCGGCACCACCATGCAGGCGGTGGTGGACAGCGTGCTGCGGGTGTCGACCATGATCGAAGAAATCAGCCAGGCCAGCCGCGAGCAGACCGACGGCATCGAGCAAATCAACCAGGCGGTATCGCAGATGGACCAGGGCACACAGCAAAATGCCGCGCTTGTGGAGCAAGCCGCCGCAGCCGCTGCATCGCTGCAGCAGCAGGCACAAGAGCTGACGCAGGTGGTGGCCACCTTCCAACTGGGCTCCTCACAGGGGGGGGCGCACGCCGCACTTTCGGCGGGCACCGCCCCCCTGCGGCTGTCCTGAGCCATTGCACACCCCTCGCCCGCCCTGGCGGGGGGCGGCAATGCGCCAGATCACCGACAGGTTGTGAATGGCGTAGTGGCCATCAAAAATAATAGCGCTTAGCGCTTATCCAATAAGGCCTCGCGGCCAATTTTGTTCAAATTTTCTTGAACTGGCGCGCCACAAACGCCCACACCAGTGCCGAGGCGTCTGGCCCCGCCGGATCGCTGTAATTCAGGCCGGGCGCGCCGCCACTCCAGGCGTGGCCCAGGCCCACAATTTCTCGCAGCGTGACCTGCGCACGGCCGCGCGCCTTGTACTCGGTCACCCGCACCGCATGGCGCCGGCCGCGCTGCATGGTGCGCACCGGGCCTGCGCGCGCGCCCAAAGACTCGGCCCACAGCACGGCTGTGGCGGCTGCGTTGCGCACCGAGACCACGTTGTCCGCATCACCATGCAGGATCAGCAACGGCGGCAGCGGCGCCATGGCTGCCCCTTCGGCAGCCAGCGCCTGCGGCGGGTCAGGCAGGTGTGCTTCCCGGCGCCCATGCATGGCCGCCATGGCGGTGGCGGCAGAGTCGGCCGTGCCGGGGGCCACCCCCGAATGCATGGCCACGGCGCAAAACCGGTCGGGGTAACGCGCCGCCAGCAGGGCAGCCATGCTGGCACCGGCCGACAGGCCCGCCACGGCCACGCGGGCCATGTCCACCGGGTGGCGCCGGGCCACCAGCTCGATGGCAGCCAGCAGCGTGGCCGCCTCGGCATCGGCCTTGCCGCTGCGGCGGTCAAACCAGTTCCAGCAACCATGGGCATTGGCCAGGCGTTCCTGCTCGGGATAGAGCACGAGAAAGCGATGGCGCACCGCCAGGCGGTTCATGCGCGAACTGGCCGCCAGCTCGCGCCCGGTCTGGCCACAGCCGTGCAGCATCACCAAAAGTGGCAGTTTTTCGCCCGCACGCAAGGCAAGCCCCGGCGGCACATACAGGTGAAAGCGCCGCGCGCCTGCAGGGCCAGGGGCAATGCCGGCAAGCCACTCGCCACTGGCGGGCAGCGGCTTGCGCGGCGTGCGGGCAACGGGCGCCGCCTTGGGCCGCGCACGCGACACGGCTACCGCCTTGGCACGCAAGGGCTTTGCGGCACGCACGGGCTTTGCGGCACGCACCGGCTTGGTGGCGCGCGCAAAGGCCTTGAGGTTGCGCTGATAGGCGCGCGTCAGAGCGGACAGGGAGAACAGAGGCGAGCGACGGGACATGGGTGCGGGGTGCCATTCATCAGGGAAAACCCTGTCCACAATAGCAGCTTACGGGCCAGCGCGTTTTTTGCCCTGGATCACGTAGCGGCCTGCGCGCTGGCCATGGCACAGGTGGCGCGCACCTCGCACCGCCACCTTACCCGGCTGTTGCTGGAAACTGCGGGAATCGCGCCCCTGCAATACCTGCGCCGCATCCGCCTGCCGGCTGCCGGAGCAGCGCTGCGGACCGGGCGCCACGCCACCCGGACGCCAGCGCTGGCGGGTTCAGCTCAGATGCGCGGTTGCGCCGGGCATGGCACCAGTTCGGGCAGCCGGGAACGCGCTCTCAGGGTGGCGAGCCTGATCGCTGAATGCGAGCATCGGCCCAAAAAAGGTCAGCTCCCCAGGCGACGCAACTCCACCAGCCGGTCGGCGATCGCAGCCACGTCAAGTCCGTCTTCCACATGCGCCAGGTAGGTCTGCAGATCGGACACCGCCTGCGCCACATTGCCGCGCTCGGCATGCGCCAGCCCGCGGTCGCGCCACTCGCCCCAGGCCTGGGGCAGCAGCACGATCAGGCGGTCCTGCACGGAGATCAGGCGCTGCCAGTCTTTCTGCGTGCGGTGCACTTCCTTGAGGTTGCGCAGCATGCGGGCAATGATGTCGCGCGGCATGGCCGCCTGCAGGTAAAGGCCCAGCGGCACGTCGTAGTCGTCCACCAGGCCGCTCTGGCGCTTGAAAGGCTCCAGCCGCTCGGAAAGCTCTTCCCTGCTGAGCGACTGGCCAGACACGGGGTCCATCACCACCTGCCCCTTGGGCAGCATCACCTTGACCATGAAGTGCCCGGGAAACGCAATGCCGCGGGCCCGCAACCCCAGGCCCTGGGCCAGCTCCATCCACAGCACGGCGAGCGATATCGGGATGCCGCGGCGCGTGCGCAGCACGGCATTCAGATAGCTGTTTTCGGGGTCGTAGTAGTTGTTGATGTTGCCGGCAAAGCCCAGATCGGTAAAAAAGAACTGGTTGAGCATGCGCAGGCGCTGCAACGCGGGCGCATCGGCGGGCAAGCGGCGCTGCAGCCGGGCCAGCAGCTGATCCACATCACCCAAGAGCTGCTGCACATCCAGGTCGATGTATTCATCTTGCGCCAGGCTGGCGGCGGCTTCGAGCAGGGGAAAGTGCTCGTCGCTTTGCACCAGCGCGGCAAAATATTCCAGTGCGGTCGGAACGGAATAGCTCAGAGACATGGCAGGGTTGTACGGTGGGCGCCGGGGCACGTCAAGCCACACCCAGCGCGGGTTTGAGGGTCATTGCTGTGCGCACGCGGCGCGGCGGCGTCAGCGCCGAAGCATCTGGCGCAGCTTCAATCCGGCGGCCCACAACGCCCCGAAATACAGCACCACCGAGGCGCACAGCACCAGGGCCAGCAGACCCGCACGCTGGCCACTTCGCGATCGCATCTCCAGCCACGGGAAATACTGCGCCGCCCACAGCAACAAAACTGCCAACAGGGTACTGGCGGCCACCACCTGCAAGGCAAAACGTGCCCAGCCGGGCTGGGGCCGGTAACTGCCGCGGCGCAGCAGCCCCACCAGCAACCACAGTGCATTGACCAGCGCACCGAGGCCAATCGACAGCGCCAGCCCCGCGTGGGCCATGAACGGCACCAGAGCCACATTGAGCAACTGCGTGATGACCAACACCACCATGGCAATTTTTACGGGCGTGCGGATGTCCTGGCTGGCGTAATAACCGGGCGCCAGCACCTTGATGGCCACCAGCCCCAGCAAACCGGCCCCATACCCAACCAGGGCGATGGCGATCTTGCTTACGTCGCTGTCGAGCAAGGCGCCGTGGTGGAACAGCGTGGCCACCAGGGGCGTGGCAAAGGTGAGCAGTGCCACCGCGCTGGGCACGGCCAGCAGCACCACGATGCGCAGACCCCAGTCGAGCATGGCCGAATAACGCTGCGCGTCACCCGCGGCCTTGGCGGCGGCAAGCTGGGGCGTCAGCACCACGCCCAGCGCCACGCCCAGCAACGCGGTGGGAAACTCCATCAGCCGGTCGGCATAAAACAGCCAGGTGACGCTGCCCGGCGTCAGGTACGAAGCGATCTGGGTATTGATCATGAGCGAAATCTGCGCCACACCCACGCCCAACAGTGCCGGAGCCATCAGCGTGAGAATGCGGCGCACGCCGGGCTCGGCCCAGGCGGCGCGCACGGCGCGCCAGCTCACGCCGATGCGCGGCAGCAGGCCCAGCCGGTACAGCACAGGCAACTGCACCGCCAGCTGCAGCACGCCACCCAGCATGACCCCCCCGGCCATCGCGTAAATGGGTTCGATGCCACGGGCGGCCAGTTGCGGGGCACCCAGCCAGGCCGCAGCGATCATGCACAGATTCAGCAGCACCGGCGTGGCGGCGGGCACGGCAAAACGCTTCCAGGTGTTGAGCACCCCCGCTGACAGCGCCACCATCGACATGAAACCGATGTAGGGGAACATCCAGCGCGTCATCAGCACGGCGGCATCAAAGCTGTCCGGGCTCTGGCGCAAGCCGCTGGCCAGCAGCCACACCAAAAGAGGCGCACCCACCACTCCCAGCACGCAAGTGAGCAGCAGCACCCACGCCAGCGCTGTGGCCACTGCGGCAATCAGCACGCGCGTGGCGGCATCACCATGCTGGGCCTTGGAAGCGGCCAGCACCGGCACGAACGCCTGGCTGAAAGCGCCCTCGGCAAACAGGCGCCGGAACAGGTTGGGAATGCGAAAGGCCACATTGAAGGCATCGGTCAGCGCGTTGGCACCAAACATCGAGGCCATCAGGAGGTCGCGCACCAGGCCCGTCACGCGGGAGGCCAGGGTCAGGAGGGAGACGGTGGAGGCGGCTTTGAACAGGGACACCGCGGGAAGTGTAGCCCCCTTGAGGCACTGCGCGCCTTCCCCCAAAGGGGGACACACCAGCCGTGGCCAGCTCAAGCCAGTTCCATAGCGGCGCTGGCGAACGCACCACTCCGGTTCAGCGCCGCAGCCACCGTGAGCCTGATTGGGCTATAATCGTCGGCTTTGCTGGCATCATCCTCAGACACAAGGAAACACATCAATGGCATCCGCTAAACCAAAAAAGAAGAACCCGCGCCTGGCGTCGGGCCGCAAGCGCGTCCGTCAGGACGTCAAGATCAACGCCGCAAACACCTCGCTGCGTTCCAAATACCGTACCGCTGTCAAGAACGTCGAAAAGGCTATTCTGGCTGGCGACAAGACCAAGGCGAGCGAACTGTTCGCCAAGATGCAAGCCGTGGTGGACACCGTGGCCGACAAGGGCATCTTCCACAAGAACAAGGCAGCTCGTGACAAGAGCCGCCTGTCTGCCAAGGTGAAAGCCCTGGCACTCGCAGCCGCTTAATTCACCGCCTGCCCCGGCAGGTAAACAGCCCGGACGGGTCACACCGTTCGCCGTTTGTAACGGGTGCGCTGCCAGCAAAGCAAAAAACCGCCTTCGGGCGGTTTTTTGTTGGGCAAAGCGCGCCTTTGCTGGCACCCTGCTGAATCGGGGACAGACCGGGATCGGCTCCAGCCGAGACCGCTCTGTCCTCGACACTTCAAAGGTTTGTGGGCGCAGCCCAAGCGCCCTGCCTGCAGCAGCGGACTGGAGTCAGCGTTGCAGAGGCTCCGCGGGCGGGTCGGGCAGCAGGCAGGCTTCTGCCACCTGCAGGTTGTTGTCGCGTGCGAAATTGATGACGAAATCCCAGGCCATGGGCTCGTGGTCGCGCAGGTCGCTGTTGACCACCACGCATTTCACGCCATTGAGCGTGGTGGGAATGCACCAGGGGGAATAGCTCAGATGGCTGCCAGGCTTGGCGCCGCCGGGCCGAAAGCTGCTCATCACCCCGGCCAGCCGCTCGGCCCAGTCGCTGGGTCGAAAGGTTTTCCCTTCGTGGGTGATGCCCTGAATAAAGACTTCTTTGGAGGAGGGAGAAACCATCGGGGGTCTGCTTGGTAGAGGGCGGATACCGCAGGATCGCTGCTTGCCACGCCACGTCTTGCATTCTAACTCTTATATAAGAGCTGACCCACCTCCTCCCCATCAGCGCATTGCAGTGATGCGCAATCGTCATCGTCGGGCGCATGCGCTCGCCCTAGAATCGTGCATCGTCTTTTCGGGTGGCGGCCAGCACGGGCCGGCCCTTTACCGCAACGTCTGGAGAACACTGCATGACCGCTTTCATTGAGGCCGCCTCGCCCCACGTGATGAACACCTATGGCCGCGTGCCGATTGCGCTGTCGCACGGGCAAGGCTGCCGCGTGTGGGACGTGAACGGCAAGCAGTACCTCGATGCGCTGGGCGGCATTGCCGTCAATACGCTGGGGCACAACCACGCCAAGCTGGTGCCCGCACTGCAGGACCAGATCGGCAAGATCATGCATTCGTCCAACTACTACCACGTGCCGGGACAAGAGCAGCTGGCCGCCAGGCTGGTAGAGCGCTCGGGCATGACCAACGTGTTCTTCTGCAACTCGGGGCTGGAAGCCAACGAGGCCGCCATCAAGATCGCGCGCAAGTACGGCGTGGACAAAGGCATCGCCAAGCCCGAGATCGTGGTGTATGAAAAGGCCTTTCATGGCCGCTCGATTGCCACCATGTCGGCCACGGGCAACCCCAAGATCTACAGTGGCTTTGGACCGCTGGTCGAGGGTTTTGTGCGCGTGCCGGTGAACGACATCGACGCCATCAAAAAAGCCACCGAGGGCAACCCCAACGTGGTGGCGGTGTTCTTCGAGACCATCCAGGGCGAAGGCGGCATCAACCCCATGCGCGTTGAATACCTGCAGCAGCTGCGCAAGCTGTGCGACGAGCGCGACTGGCTGATGATGATCGACGAGGTGCAGTGCGGCATGGGCCGCACCGGCAAATGGTTTGCCCACCAGTGGGCCGGCATCGTGCCGGATGTGATGCCCCTGGCCAAGGGCCTGGGCTCGGGCGTGCCGATTGGCGCCGTGGTGGCTGGCCCCAAGGCGGCCAACGTGCTGCAACCCGGCAACCACGGCACCACCTTTGGCGGCAACCCGCTGGCCATGCGTGCCGGCAATGAAACCATCCGCATCATGGAAGAAGACGGCCTGCTGCACAACGCCACGACGGTGGGCCTGCACCTCAAGACCGCGCTGCAACACGCACTGGGCAGCCTGCCCGGTGTGAAAGAAGTGCGCGGCCAGGGCCTGATGCTGGGCGTGGAGCTGACCAAGCCCTGCGGCGTGCTGGTGGGCCGCGCGGCCGAAGCCGGCTTGCTGATCAGCGTGACGGCCGACAGCGTGATCCGCCTGGTGCCACCGCTCATTCTCACCATTGCCGAGGCCGACGAAATCGTCGCCACACTCACCCCTCTGGTCAAAGCCCTGCTGGCGCAATAAGCCAGCCCGCAACGAGAGCGCCATGAAACATTACCTGCAGTTCAACGACCTCACCGCCGACGAATACGCCTACCTGTTCGAGCGCGCCGCGCTCATCAAAAAAAAGTTCAAGGCCTACGAAAAACACCACCCACTGGTGGACCGCACGCTGGCCATGATTTTCGAGAAAGCCAGCACCCGCACGCGCGTGAGCTTTGAGGCGGGCATGTACCAGCTGGGCGGCAGCGTGGTGCACCTGACCACGGGCGACAGCCAGCTCGGTCGCGCCGAGCCGATTGATGACAGTGCCAAGGTCATCAGCCGCATGGTGGACCTGGTGATGATCCGCACCTACGAGCAGACCAAGATCGAGCGCTTCGCCGCCCACTCGCGCGTGCCGGTCATCAACGGCCTGACCAACGAATTCCACCCCTGCCAGATCCTGGCCGACATCTTCACCTTCATCGAGCACCGTGGCTCCATCCAGGGCAAGACCGTGGCCTGGGTGGGCGACGGCAACAACATGGCCAACACCTGGCTGCAGGCGGCTGCGTTGCTGGGCTTCAAGGTGCATGTGAGCACACCCCGTGGCTACGAAATTGATGAAAAATTGGCCGTTGGTGCAGGCGGAACAAGCGCAAGCAGCTATCAATTTTTTAGCAATCCGCTCGAAGCCTGCCAAGGTGCGGACCTGGTCACTACCGATGTGTGGACCAGCATGGGCTACGAGGCCGAGAACGAAGAACGCAAAAAGGCCTTCGCCGACTGGTGTGTAGACCAAGAGATGATGGCCGCCGCCAAGCCCGACGCCCTGTTCATGCACTGCCTGCCCGCCCACCGTGGCGAAGAAGTCGAGGCCGATGTGATCGACGGCCCGCAGTCAGTGGTGTGGGACGAAGCAGAAAACAGGATGCACGTGCAAAAGGCACTCATGGAGTACCTTTTGCTCGGCCGCGTTGCATGACATGCGACACGGTGGTGCGCCAGCGCCAGCAGCCTGTTTCGGCGCAGGCTCATATCCGCGCAGCGGATGTGAAGCAGCCGCAGGCTGTGGGCCGAAGCCAAAACCGAATGCACGTGCAAAAAGCGCTCATGGCGACCCTTTTGCTCGGCCGCCAAGGCGCATGACCCACCCCTGCCTCACCTGCGGCGCCTGCTGCGCGAGTTTTCGCGTGGACTTCTCGGTGCACGAAACGCAGGAGATGGGCGGCGACGTGCCCGATGGTCTGGTGGTGGAGGTGACGGGCGCCACCAGCCGCATGCGCGGCACCGACCACAGCCCGCCGCGCTGCGCGGCACTCACGGGCAAGGTGGGCACACAGGCGGCCTGCGGCATCTACGAATGGCGCCCCTCGCCCTGTCGCGAGTTTGCGGCTGGCAGCCAGGCCTGCGACCGGGCGCGCATGCGCCAAGGGCTGCCGCCCTTCCCCGCCCAAGCGTATTGGGCCTGACGGCGCGGCAAGGCCCGTGCGTTAGGACTGTGCGTTACTGCACCGGAAGCGGCGGCATTGACATGCCATCGGCCTGTGGCGCCTGTGTCGGTGCATCCCCCGCCACGCACACCCGGTTGCGCCCCTCGGCCTTGGCCTGGTAGAGCGCCCGGTCCGCCAGGTCGATCAGCGCCGCCGGTGCCACCCGGGCGTTGTGTGCACAAGCCACCCCCACCGACAGCGTGACGCCAATCGGTTGACCATCGGCCAGCCAGCGCCGCTCGGCCACCTGCTGGCGCAGGGCTTGCGCACGCTCCACGGCGGTTTGCAGCCCCATGCCAGGCAAAACCAGCAAAAACTCTTCCCCGCCATAGCGGCAACAGATGTCGCTCGGTCGCATGGACTGCAGCAGCAGGGCCGAGATCTGGCACAGGACATCGTCCCCGGCCGCGTGACCATGGCGGTCGTTGATCTGTTTGAAAAGATCGAGATCGATCAGCAGCAGGGCCAGCGTGGCGCCCTCGCGAGCGCAAGCGTCGATTTCACGTTGCAGCGCCGTGGTGAGGTAGCGGCGGTTGTAGAGGCCGGTCAACGGGTCGCGATTGGCCTGCTCGGTCAACTGGTCCTGCAAGGACTGAATGGCCTGCAGCTGGCTTTGCAGCGCCGCTTCGCTCTGGCGCAGCCGGGCCCGCGTGGCGCTGAGCGCGACGGTGCGGGTGTGGGCGTCGCGGGCAAACAAGACCAGGTATGCCGACAGGCACAGCATGCTCATGAGGCTGACGCGCAGCGAGGTCTCGGGGGTAAAACGCCACCCGTCCAGCGCCACCATCAACGTCGCCCCGGCGGCTGCGGCCGCCAATGCCTGCAGCACCCCCTTGAGCGCCCGGAACGCAGTCATGTTGATGCAGCCGCAAATGACCAGGGTGAAAACAATCCACAGCGGAAAACCAAGCGCTGCGGCCCACAGACCGAAACAGAAGTTGTCCAGCAGCAGATTGTGGATTTCCGCCGTCAGCGAATCCCTGGCGTGGCGGGCCCGCAAATAAACCACATGCGGATAAACCAGAAACTGCAGCACCATGAGCCACCATGCCCAGGGGCCATGACCGCGCTCCAGAAAGTGAACCGAAAGAACCGCAACGAAGATCAGCCAGGACACGCTGCGATTGCGGTAGTTCATGCGAACGACCCAGTGGGCTGGCGCAGCAGGTTCGGCGGTCATGGAGCAGGTGCGGCGGTGGCGAAAAATGGTCGCCCACAAACGGGCGCAAAAAAACCGCCCCCTCCGCAATCGCATCACGCATAGGAGCAGCCGTTGTTTTGCAAATGTAACAACAATTTTTGGGGAAGATCCAGCTCTTTTGACCTGTGTATGGACCGGGGACATTGTTAACAGGTGTGCGGACACATGGTTTACAGATCTGATTAAACGGCCTCGGTGTCAGCCAGGTCAATTACCAAGCAGCGATGGTGTGCGAAGAACACCTCAAAGCAGCCGTCCTTGTCCTGCTTGGGCCGGATACCCACCTTGTGGCGATGCAGGGCATTGCTCAGCTTGTATCGCTTGCCCCTGAACTTCAGGATCCCGTTCCAGTCGACCGTGCTCACTTCGTCTTCACTGCTGTACTCGGGCAGGCTCAATTGCTCCGGGAACGCTATCTTGCTGGGCCGATAGCACGTGACCGGTGTAGCTCCATGCAGTGCTTGGTGCGGGCGCTGATGGTTGTAGACCGCACGCCAGCGATCCAGCGCCGCCTGTACCCTCTCCAAGCTCTCAAAGCACCGTCCCTTGAGCACCTCGATCTCCAGTGTTCGATGGAAGCGCTCGTCCTTGCCATTGGTTTGCGGGTGGTAGGGTCGGCTGTGACTGACGTGAATGCCCAGTTGTACCAGCCACACGCCCAGTACTGTGAGCTGGCCCGGCGCACTTGGTGAGCCCCAGGGAGCGCCGTTGTCGAAGTTGATCTGCGCGGGCAGGCCATAGCGCCTGAATACTTCTGTCATGTGCGCTTGAACGACCTCGGTGGCAGTCTTGCCGCAGGCCTGCAAAGCCAGGTTAAAGCGCGAGTGATCATCCAGCATGGTCAGCGGCGAACAGCGCCCCTGAAGAGTCTGAAAGTGACCCTTGAAGTCGGCTTGCCACAGTGCGTTGGGCTCTTCACGTTCGAACCGCTGCCAGGGCTTGGCCGCTTCGCTGGCCTCGGACGTGATCAGGCCGTGGCGGCGCAGGATGGAGGTGGCGGTGCTGGGAGCCACACAGGGCCCACCCAGATGCTGCAAACGCCAGCTGATCTTGCGCCCGCCCCACGAGGGGTGCTCGGTGCGTACCGCGATGACGGCCGCCTCTACCTGCGGTGAGGAGCTGCTTGGACTGTTGCGGGGCCTGCGCGATCGATCTACCAGCCCCTCACTGCCTTGCTCTTCAAAGCGATTGAGCCACTTGTACGCGGTTGGGGCACTGATGCCAAAGCGTCGGCACAGCTCACGCACGTTGGCCCCTTCTTGCCTTGCCAGCTCAACGAATTCCTGTCTCAGGTTCATGGTGTTGCAAGCCTTCCATGGCATATAGACCTCCGGCGAAGTTCACCGAAAGTGTTAACCATGTCCTCGCACACCTGTTAACAATGTCCCCGGTCCATACAGACCTGATAAGACGCGCTGCGCCCGTTCCACCCATCAGCGCTTCGGGGCTATCCACACCGCCTTGCGCTGCGGCGACTGCGCATCGGGTGCGTGCAAGGGCGTAGCGCAGCCCCCGCAATCGCTGCAAGCCCCGCAAGACGGTGCCTTGCCCAGCCCTGGCCGCAAAGCGCCCAGGCGCCTGCGCAGCGCAGCGGGCAACCAGTACCACGCCGCATAGCCCGCTGCCAGGGCCACGATGGCTCCCACCGCAATGTCTTGCCACATGGTCAGGCGCCTCCCCACGCCAGCGCCAACCGGTAGGTCAGCCAGCTGGCGCCATACGCCAGCCCAAAAAGATACGCGGCCATCAGCAAGGCCAAGCGCCACGAGTTGGTCTCGCGCCGCACCGTGGCCAGCGTTGACAGGCACTGGGGAGCAAACACAAACCACACCAGCAGGGACAGCGCCGTGGCCAGCGACCATTGCTGGGCGATCAGCGGCCCCAGCTGGGCCGCCACATCGTCACCCGAGGCCGACAGGGCATACACCGTGCCCAGCGCACTCACCACCACCTCGCGCGCCGCCATGCCGGGCACCAGCGCCACGGCAATCTGCCAGGTGAAACCCAGGGGCGCAAAGATGACCTCCAGCGCGCGGCCCAGTTGCCCGGCAAAGCTGTACTGGATGGCCGGGCCCACGGCCCCCTCGGGTGCGGCCGGATACGACGACAGAAACCACAGCAGCACCGTGAGCGCCAGGATGATGCCGCCCACGCGCTTCAAAAAAATCGTGGCCCGCTCGTACAGGCCCCGCGCCAGGCTGCGCAGGTTGGGCAACCGGTACGGCGGCAGCTCCATCAGCAGGGGCGTGGCCCGCATGGGGCCGCGCCAGATCTTCAGCACCGCCGCCACGGCCATGGCGCTCAGGATGCCGCCCATGTACAGCGCGAACATCACCAGGCCCTGCAGGCTGAAAACGCCCCACACGGTGCGCGCAGGAATGAAGGCGGCGATCAGCAGCGCATACACCGGCAGGCGCGCCGAGCAGGTCATGAGCGGCGCGATCATGATGGTGACCAGCCGCTCGCGCCAGTGGGTGATGGTGCGCGTGGCCATGATGCCCGGTATGGCGCAGGCAAAGCTGGACAGCAGCGGGATGAACGAGCGGCCCGACAGCCCCACCGTGCCCATGAGGCGGTCCAGCAGAAAGGCCGCCCGTGGCAGATAGCCCGAGTCTTCGAGCGCCAGGATAAACAGAAACAAGATCAGGATCTGCGGCAAAAACACCAGCACCCCGCCCACGCCGGCCAGGATGCCATCAACCAGCAGGCTGCGCAGCGCGCCATCGGGCAGCCTGGCATGCACCCACTGGCCCAGCGCCTCGGCGCCGTCCTTGATGGCCTCCATGGGCGGCGCGGCCCAGCTGAACACCGCCTGGAACATCAGGAACATGGTGGCCGCCAGCAGCAGCATGCCCCACAGCGGGTGCAGCACCACGCGATCAATGGCGTCGTCCAGGCGCATCGGTTCGGCTGGCTCGTGCACCGCAAGGCGCAGGATGCGGCGTGCCTCCTGCTGGGTTTTCAGCACCTGCTCCATGCCCTGGGGCTGCCAGGGCCGGGCCTGCACCGCGCCCTGGGCACGCCAGCCATCAAGAAACTGCAGCAGCTCATGCGCCCCGCCCTTGCGGATGCCCACGGTTTCCACCACGGGCATACCCAGCTCGCGCTCGAGCACGGCGCGGTCGATGGTGATGCCCGCGCGGCGCGCGGCGTCGCTCATGTTGAGCGCCAGCACCATGGCGATGCCCATGGCCTGCGTCTCCAGCACCATGCGCAGACCAAGCTGCAGGTTGGTCGCATCGACCACGCACACCAGCAGGTCGGGCGCCGCCTCGCCAGCACGCTGGCCCGTGACCACGTCCCGCGTGACGGCCTCGTCGGCGCTCAGGGCGTTGAGGCTGTAAGCGCCCGGCAGATCGAGCACGCGCACACGCTGGCCCGAGGGGGTGGTGAGCAGGCCCTCTTTGCGCTCCACGGTCACGCCGGCATAGTTGGCCACCTTCTGGCGGCTTCCGGTGAGCAGGTTGAACAGGGCAGTCTTGCCGCTGTTGGGGTGGCCCAACAGCGCCAGGCTCAGGGGGGCGGCCGGCGCGTTCATGCCTGCACCTCACCCACCGGTGCCGTGGTGCTGACACCCACCAGCGCCGCCTCGCGCCGGCGCAGGGCAAAGGTGGTGCGCCCCACGCGCACGGCCAGCGGGTCGCCTGCCGGAAACGCCCGCGCCACCACACGCACGCGCTCACCCGGCAGAAAACCGATTTCCAGCAGCCGCAGCAGCACATCGCCATCCTGGGGCGCGACATCCATGCGCAACGCGCTCACCCAGGCATCCACGCGCAGCGGCAGATCGGCCAGGCCAAGGGGCTGTTCACGGGCGGGGGCGGCGGCAGCGCTGCGGGGCAGATCGGTCAAGGGCTTCACCAGCTTCTAAATGAAAATAGTTCTCATTTTATGATCTCAACCAGATGAACGGAGGCGGCTTCGATGGCAGAAAAGCGCTTTCTTGATGCTGCGCAAATCCATTCACCCGCTTCACGGTGATCGGATTTCGGCCCGCGTTGCCATAAAGCGACACCACGAACGGGCCAGCGCGCTACCTTGTGGTCCATGCAAAAGCTCTGGGACATTTCCCCCACTGTCCACGCCGGCACACCGGTGTTTCCCGGCGACACGCCTTACCAGCAGCATTGGTGCGCCACCATGGCGCCAGATTGCCCCGTCAACGTCAGCGCCATCACGATGTCGCCCCATGTGGGCGCCCACGCCGACGCGCCGTTGCACTACGACGAGCGCGGCGCCGCCATTGGGGATGTGTCACTCGACGCGTTTCTGGGCCCCTGCCGCGTGGTGCACGCCATCGGCTGCGGCCCGCTGATCGAGTGGCAGCACATTGCCCACGCCGTGGACGCCACCCTGCCGCAGCGCGTGCTGGTGCGCACTTACGCCAAAGCCCCCATGCAATGGGACGGCCAGATCACCGCCTACGCCCCCGACACCATTGAACGCCTGGCCGACCTGGGCGTGCTGCTGGTGGGCATTGACACCGCCAGCATCGACCCGGCCGACAGCAAGCAGCTTCCCAGCCACCAGGTCATCCGCCGCCGCAACCTGCGCGTGCTGGAAAACCTGGTGCTCGACGAAGTGCCCGAGGGCGACTACGAACTCATCGCCTTGCCGCTCAAGCTGACCACCGCCGATGCCTCGCCCGTGCGCGCCGTTCTGCGCACGCTGTGATGCACCGGTTTCAAGCCTTTTTGGCCTCTGGCGCTTATGCGATAAGCGCCAACAGCTATCACAATAGTAGCAACTAACCTTGGCTGCCATGACCACCACCCACCAAGACTGCCGCACCCTGGATGCACAAGACCCGCTGGCGCCGTTGCGCGATCACTTCAGCCTGCCCGCAGGCGTGATCTACCTCGATGGCAATTCGCTGGGCGTGCTTCCCAAGGCCACCGCCGCCCGCGTGGCCGACGTGGTCACGCGCGAATGGGGGGCCGACCTCATCCAGTCCTGGAACACCGCCAGCTGGTTTGACCTGCCCCAACGCCTGGGCAACCAGCTGGCCCCTTTGATCGGCGCGGGCCCGAATGAGGTGGTGTGCACCGACAGCACCTCCATCAATCTTTACAAGGTACTGAGCGCGGCGCTGAACATCGCCCGCGAAGACAGCCCCGCGCGCCGCCGCATCGTGAGCGAGCGCAGCAACTTCCCCACTGACCTCTACATTGCCGAAGGTCTGTGCAAGGAGCGCGGGCTGGAGTTGGTGCTGGTGGAGCCCCAGGACATTGCCACCGCCCTCACCAGCGATGTGGCCGTACTCATGCTCACGCATGTGAACTACCGCACCGGCGCCATGCACGACATGGCCGCCACCACCGCCGCCGCCCATGCAGCCGGCATCCTGTGCGTGTGGGACCTGGCGCACAGCGCGGGTGCGGTGCCCGTCGATCTGCACGGCGCGGACACTGATTTTTCGATTGGCTGCGGCTACAAGTATTTGAACGGCGGCCCGGGCGCACCGGCGTTTGTGTGGGTGCACCCGCGCCATGCCAGCCGGCCGGATTTGAAGTTCATGCAGCCACTGTCGGGCTGGTGGGGCCACGCCACGCCATTTGCATTCACACCCGACTACCAGCCCGCACCGGGCATCACGCGCTATCTGTGCGGCACGCAGCCCATCATCAGCCTGTCGGCCCTGCAATGCGGGCTGGATGTGTTCACTGCCGCCGAAGCCCTGGGCGGCATGGCGGCGCTGCGCACCAAGTCGCTGGCGCTGACCGACCTGTTCATCCAGCTGGTGGAAGAACGCTGCGCAGGCCACGGCCTGGGCCTGGCCACCCCGCGCGAGCATGCCCGGCGCGGCTCGCAGGTGTGCTGGACCCGTGACGAAGGCGCAGGCGTGAACGGACAGGGCAGCGGCGCCTACGCCATCGTGCAGGCGCTGATCGCACGCGGTGTGATTGGCGACTTCCGTCGAGGCGACGGCGGCAATGGCCCGCACAAGGACATCCTGCGCTTTGGTTTCACGCCGCTGTACATCGGCTTTGAAGACGTGTGGAATGCCGTGGAGCATCTGCGCCAGGTGCTGGACACCGCCGAATGGCAGCGCCCCGAATTCAACCAGCGCCACGCCGTGACCTGACCGAGAAGGAACCCCGCCATGTGCCCCTTTTCCCAAAACCCTGCCAGCGCAACGCCCGAATCCATCGTGCATGCCGAGCGCGCCCAGCTCGACTTCAGCCAGAGCATGAGCTACGGCGACTACCTGCAGCTGGACGCCATCCTCAGCGCGCAAAAACCGCTGTCGCCCGCGCACGACGAGATGCTGTTCATCGTGCAGCACCAGACCAGCGAGCTGTGGATGAAGCTCATGCTGCACGAGCTGCGCGCCGCCATCGGCCACATCGCAGGCGATGCGTTGCAGCCCGCGTTCAAGATGCTGGCGCGCGTGTCAAAGATCATGGAGCAGCTGGTGCACGCCTGGGACGTGCTGGCCACCATGACGCCGCCCGAATACAGCGCCATGCGGCCCTATCTGGGCAGCTCCAGCGGGTTTCAGAGCTACCAGTACCGCAGCATCGAATTCGCCCTGGGCAACAAAAACCGCGCCATGCTGCAGCCCCACGCCCACCGACCCGACCTGCTGGCCCAGGTGCAGGCCGCCTTCGAGGCCCCATCGTTGTACGACGAAGCCCTGCGCCTGCTGGCCCGGCGCGGCCTTCCCGTGCCCGCCAGCCACACCGACCGCGACTGGACGCTGCCCTACGCCGAAAGCGATGCGGTGGAGCGCGCCTGGCTCACCGTGTACCGCGACCCCGCGCAGCACTGGGACCTGTACCAGCTGGGCGAGGAGCTCACCGACCTCGAAGACGCCTTTCGCCTCTGGCGCTTTCGCCATGTGACCACGGTGGAACGCATCATCGGCTTCAAGCGCGGCACGGGCGGCACCGGCGGCGTGAGCTACCTGCGCAAGATGCTGGATGTGGTGCTGTTTCCCGAAATCTGGAAACTGCGCACCGATCTGTAAAATTTGAGCCAAATCGGCCTCTAGCCCTTGTGTATAAAGCGCGAGCAGCTATTAAAAGCAGAGTGCCACCACCGCGACAGCGCCTGCACGCGGCGGCTGGTAGTCTGCTACCTGCGCACGACGCCCCGCCCCGCAACCATTTCCGCTTCACCGCCTGTGCCCCATCCCGACACCGCCCCCACACACCCGCCGCCCGCGCCGCCTGCCACGCCAGAGGCCCCCCTGCCACCATCGAAGGCCACGCTGTGGTTCATGCTGCTGGCGCTGCTCTCGGCCTTTGCGCTGAGCCAGGCCTACCGCACCGTCACCGCCATCATGGCTCCGGGCCTGCAGGGCGACTTTGGCCTTTCGCCGGCGTCGCTGGGGGCGTTTGCCGGGCTGTTTGGCCTGTCGTTTGGCGTGACGCAATTTTTCATGGGCATCGGCATGGACCTGTATGGCCTGCGCCGCACACTGCTCAGCGCCTTTCCGCTGGCCATTGCCGGCGCGGCCGTGTCGGCCTGGGCGCCCAACTACGGCTGGCTGATGCTGGGGCAGCTGCTCATTGGCGTGGGCTGCGCGCCCGCCTTTCTGGCCTGCACGGTGTTCATTGCGCGGTATTTTCCGGCTTCGCGCTTTGCATTTCTGTCGGGCGTGGGCATGGGCGTGGGCGGGCTGGGCCTGCTGCTCACCGGCACGCCGCTGGCCTGGCTGGTGCAGCAGTGGGGTTGGCGCAGCGGCTTTGTGCTGCTGGCCGTGCTGTCGGCGCTGGCGTGGCTCTTGATCTGGCGCCGCGTGCACGAGCCCGCCCTGGCCGGCCCGGCACCTGCACGCGAGCGCTGGGGCACCGCCGTGCGCCGCTACGGCGCGCTGTTCATGCTGCCGCACACGCTGGGCATCTTGCTGCTGGGCATGGTGGGCTACGCCTCGTTTCTGGCGCTGCGCGGGCTGTGGATTGGCCCGATGCTGATCGACCGCTATGCGTTCACGCTGGTCGAGAGCGGCAACATGGCCCTGGGCATGTCGCTGATTTCACTGTTCAGCCCGGCCTTTTTTGGCCGCATCGACCCCGGCCCGGCACGCCGGCGCGCCTGGATGGCCAACTTTTCGCTGCTGGTGGCGGCCCTGTACCTGTGCGTGGGGCTGGTGCACCACGCCACGCTGAACCTGGCCCTGGTGGTGTGCATTGCGGTGCTGTCGGGCTATTCGGTGCTGCAGTATTCGGACGTGCGCTCGTCGTACCCGCCCGACCTGACCGGGCGCGCGCTGTCGGTGTTCACCATGGCCATGTTTCTGGGCGTGGGCCTGGTGCAGTCGCTCACCGGCTGGGTCGCCGACTGGGCGCAGGGCCTGGGGCTGGAGCCCTACCGCGCGGTGATGGCCACCATTGCCGCGCTGTTGGCACTCGGCTCCATCGCGTTCCGCTGGCTGCCGGCATCGCCGCTGCTGCAACACCCCGGCGTGCAGGGCAAAGATTTGGCATAAAACGCACGCCAGCGCTTATGAATAAAGCGCCAAAAGCTATATTATTAATAGCAATCAACCACCCACAACTAGAGAGAGCTGGCGCTGGAGCCATCGCCCCGGTACAGCCAGGGCACGTCCAGCAGCCGCTCGCCCAGCAGGCGCAGCGAAGCGTCGCGCGCCCAGCGCACGGGGCCCGTGGCGTGAAAGATGCGGCCGTTGCGCGTGGAGCGGGCCTGCACGCGCGCGTTGCGCTGCCAGCGGTTGAGCGCGTAGCGGCGCAGGCGCAGCGGCACATCCAGGTCGTGCATGGCCAGCGCGCGTTGCAGCTCGGCGGCGTCTTCAATGGCCATGCCCGCGCCTTGGGCCAGATACGGGCGCATGGGGTGGGCGGCGTCGCCCAGCAAGGCCACCACGCCCTGGGCCATCTCGTTCGGCCCGCGCACGGGCGGGCGGTCGCACAGCGGCCACAGGCGCCAGCCACCGCCTGCCTGGACCACACCGCGCACCACCTGCTGCAGCGCTGTGCAGGTGCCCTTTAGCGCCGTTTCCAGGTCGGCGCTGTTGGCCGCGTGGTCCCAGTTTTCCAGGTCGTTCGGCGCGGGGCCCTGCACGATGACCACCAGGTTCTGCAGCTCGCCCCGGCGCACGGGGTACTGCACCACATGCAGGCGCGGCCCCAGCCACGCAGTGACGTGGCGGGTGCGCAACGCCTTGGGCAGCGCCTGCTGCGGCACCAGGGCGCGGTAAGCCAGGTGGCCCGACACGCGGGGATGCTGCTCGCCCAGCAGCTGTGTACGGATGCGGCTCCACAGGCCATCAGCCCCCAACAGGGCATCGCCTTCCACGTCCTTGCCACGGCTGGTGCGCACCGTCACCACGCCCTCGGCGTCGGTGAAGCGGTCGATTGCGTGGTCCAGATGAAATTGCGTGTCGGTGTATTTGCCAACGGCGGCCAGCAGCAGGCCATGCAGGTCGGCACGGTGGATGGTGGCGTAGGCCGCGCCGTAGCGCTCTATCGCGGTGGCGCCCAGGGGCAGCGCAGCCAGCTCATGGCCCGTGAGTGCGCTGCGAACCTGCAGCCGCTCAGGAAATACCGCCACATCCTGCAGCGGCCGCTGCAAACCCCAAGCCTGCAGGCGGCGCACCACATTGGGCCCCAACTGCACGCCTGCACCCACCTCGGTGAATGCGGCGGCGCGCTCATACAGCCGCACCTCCCACCCCGCGCGCGATGCACCCAGGGAGGCTGCCAAACCGCCAATGCCGCCCCCCGCGATCAACAACTGTTTTCTCATCCTCCCATTGTGCCGCGCGCCGCCGACGCCCGGCCGGGTCGCGCGCGTTTGGGCGCTTGGGTGTTTGGGCGTTTTTACGCTTTGTCGTTTTGGCGTTTGGCCCTGTCAGGAGCCCGCCAGCAGCTGGCGCAGCACGAACGGCAAGATGCCACCCGCCCGGTAGTAGTCCACTTCGATCGGCGTGTCGATGCGCAGCGTGACCACCACTTGCTGGCGCGTGCCGTCTTCGCGGTGAATGACCAGCGTGGCATCGCTTTGCGGGGTGAGCGCGGCGTCGGGCAGCACATCAATCACCTCGGCACCTGTCAGGCCCAGCGATTGCCACGAATCGCCGCCCTTGAACTGCAGGGGCAGCACGCCCATGCCCACCAGGTTGGAGCGGTGGATGCGCTCAAAACTGCGCGCCACCACGGCCTTGATGCCCAGCAGCTGCGTGCCTTTGGCGGCCCAGTCACGGCTGGAGCCGGTGCCGTATTCCTCGCCGGCAAACACCACCGTGGGTGTCTCTTGTGCCATGTATTGCATGGCCGCGTCAAAGATGAACATCTTCTCGCCCCGCAGCGGCCCCTCGTTCTGGAACACCGTGACGCCGCCTTCCTCGCGCGAGCCATCGGCCGTGGGTGCAATCATGAGGTTCTTGATGCGCACGTTGGCGAAGGTGCCGCGCACCATCACATCGTGGTTGCCGCGGCGCGCGCCGTAGCTGTTGAAGTCGGCCTTTTGCACACCGTGCTGCACCAGCCACTGGCCGGCGGGCGAGCTGGTCTTGATGGAGCCAGCGGGCGAGATATGGTCGGTGGTGATGGAATCGCCAAACAGCGCCATGATGCGGGCACCCTGCACTGTTATCTGACCATTTTGGCCTGTAGCGCCCACCCCTTCTGCGCTAGTAGCTCCTTTTTCGAGAGCGAAATTGGCAAAAAATGGCGGCTCGGCAATGTAGGTGCTGGCAGGCCAGGTGTAGGTGGTGCCGGCCACCCCCTTGATTTTTTTCCACAGCTTGCCAGGGTCGGTGGCGACCTTGGCGTAGTTTTCGCGAAAGGCCTTGCCCTTCATGGCGAACTTCATGAGCCGGTGAATCTCGTCGCTGCTCGGCCAGATGTCGCCCAGGTAAATGTCTTTGCCCCCCTTGCCCTGGCCCACGGGCTCGGTCATCAGGTCCCTGAGCACCGTGCCGGCGATCGCATAGGCCACCACCAGTGGCGGGCTGGCCAGAAAGTTGGCCTTGAGATTGGGGTGGATGCGCGCCTCGAAGTTGCGGTTGCCCGACAGCACGGCGGCGCACACCAGGTCGTTGCTGGTGATGGCCTCGTTGAGTTCGGGCGTGAGGTCGCCCGCATTGCCGATACAGGTGGTGCAGCCGTAACCGGCCAGTGCAAAACCCAGCTTTTCCAGATACGGCAGCAGCCCGGTTTCACGCAGGTATTCGGTGACGATGCGCGAGCCGGGTGCGAGCGAAGTCTTGATGTGCGGCTGCACCCTGAGCCCCGCCTCCACGGCTTTCTTGGCCAGCAGGCCAGCCGCCAGCAGCACGCTGGGGTTGCTGGTGTTGGTGCAGCTGGTGATGGCAGCAATCAGCACGTCGCCATTGCCCACTGTGGGGTCGGTGCCCTTGGCAGGCAGCGTGGCCGCGCTGGCCTCTTCATGCGCAGTGGCCAGCGCCGGCTTGTTGGACTCCATCTCGGCCACAAAGCGCGGCGCCCCCATGGGGGTGGGCTTGCCATCTGGCGTGGCGCCAACCACCACCTCATCGCGGCGGTGGATGTGAAAGCGCGTGTGCAGCAAATCGGCTGGGCGGTTGAAGCCGTTGTCGGCATTGGACTTGCTGAACAGGTCGGCAAACTGGCCCGCCACCTTGCCCAGCTCGATGCGGTCTTGCGGGCGCTTGGGGCCAGCCAGGCTGGGGGTGACTTGCCCCAGGTCGAGCTTCACGACCTGCGAGTAATCCACCTCGCCCGCCAGCGGCACGCCAAACAGCCCTTGGGCCCTGAAATAGGCCTCGAATGCTTCGATCTCACTCTTGGTGCGGCCCGTGCCCTTGAAGTACTCGATGGTTCGCTCGTCCACCGGGAAAAAGCCCATGGTGGCACCATATTCTGGCGCCATGTTGCCAATGGTGGCGCGATCGGGCAGCGCCAGGGTGCGCGTGCCCTCGCCAAAAAATTCGACAAACTTGCCCACCACCTTGTGCTGGCGCAGGATTTCGGTCACGGTGAGCACCAGGTCAGTGGCGGTGACGCCTTCGCGCAGCTGGCCGGTGAGTTCCATGCCCACCACATCGGGGGTCAAAAGATACACCGGCTGGCCCAGCATGGCGGCTTCGGCCTCGATGCCGCCCACGCCCCAGCCCACCACGCCAATGCCGTTGATCATGGTGGTGTGGCTGTCGGTGCCCACCAGGGTGTCGGGGTAGTACACAGGGAGTGCGCCGGCCTTCGCCGACGCGTAGCCCTCCTTGCGCTTGTGCACGCCGCGCGCCAGGTATTCGAGGTTGACCTGGTGCACGATGCCAAAGCCCGGCGGCACCACGCCAAAGGTGTCAAAGGCCTGCATGCCCCATTTCATGAACTCGTAGCGCTCGCGGTTGCGCTGAAATTCGAGCTTCATGTTCAGGTCGAGCGAATTCTTCTGGCCGTAGTGATCGACCATGATGGAGTGGTCCACCACCAAGTCCACGGGCACCAGAGGCTCGATCTTCTTGGGGTTCTTGCCCAGCTTGGCAGCCACGCTGCGCATGGCGGCCAGGTCGGCCAGCAGCGGCACACCGGTGAAGTCCTGCAACACCACGCGCGAAACGACAAACGGGATCTCATCCTTGCGCGCGGCCTGGGGCGCCCATTGGGCGAGTTGTTGCACATGCTCGGCAGTCACTTTGCGCCCATCGCAATTGCGCAGCACCGATTCGAGCACGATGCGAATCGACACGGGCAATCGGTTGACCTGTGGAAACTGCCTGGCCAGCGCGGGCAGAGAATACAACTGGCCTGCTTTGCCGGACGCAGTCTTGAAACTCTTCAGCGTGGAGGCAAAAGCGTGGCGGGCGGGCTTGGACGACGAGGCCATGGTGAACTCCGGTAAGGAACAACAAGGCCTATTCTGGCAGTCTCACCGGGCGGTGCAATCGTGGGGCCATACAGAAACAGGCGCCATACTGTTTCACGTGCGAGATGGGAGTCGGCCCCGCACGGGCGTTGCACCCGCTATTGCCCATTGCTGCCACAGCGGGCCTGCCATGCAATACCGTGAGCTCTCAAGTGTGCAGCGTTACAAATAGAACGCTTGTGCTATTTCAATCAGGTCGCAGCAGATTCTGCCGTCTTCGTTCAGAACCAGGGAATGACAGGCCGGGTAATACGCGCATCCATTTATGCTTTATCGCACGTTATTGCGGCCGATCAAGACAAAGCGGGCGGGCAGCCATGCGCGCCACCGCGGCAATTGCCACCCACCCCTTGCGGAGTGAATGGCCATAAAAAAGTCCGCCAAGGCGGACTTTTTGAACGAATGCAGAAATGGATTAAATGGCGAACTGCTCACGGTTCTCATTTTGAATCCACTTGGGGGCCTTGCCACGGCCGGTCCAGGTCTGTCCGGTGGCAGGGTTGCGGTATTTGGGGGCTACCTTGGAACCAGCGCTGGCGCTGCGTGCCTTGCCTGCTGGAAAAACATCCTGCGCGGTGAGGCCAAACTCCGTCACCAAAGCACGAACTTGCGAGACCGCTTCCGACAGCTCATTGCGCCGGGCTTCATTGATCTTCTGCTCAAGGGCTTCGCGCTGCTTCAGGAGTTCTTTGTAGCTGGACATGGTGTGTAGTTAAAGGTGGTTTTGAAGAAGTCTGCATTATAAGAATAATGTCAGCTTTGTGCAGGCACTCTTCAAACTACGAGTCAATTTCAACAAAATTTTCCGATCCTGTGCGGCGCGCTGGATATTCAGCCTTCCTGCGCCAGGGAGTCGGGTTGCGCGAGCACCTTGTCAATTCGCTTTCCATCCAGATCCAGAATTTCAAATATCCACCCGGCACAGGCAATACGCTCGGCTACTGCAGGCAAATGGCCGGATTCGGCCATCAGAAGGCCCGCCAGCGTGTTATAGCGCCCACGGTCTTCTTCGGGCAAATCCCGAATATCGAGCCTTGCCTTGAGTTCGGTCACGGGCATCAAACCGTCCAATAACCAGGTTCCGTCGTCGCGCATCGTCGCCCAGGCATCAGCCGATGCGCCCGGCTGCAGTTCCCCGGTAATGGCTTCCAGCAAATCGCGCGGCGTCATGATGCCTTGCACGACACCATATTCATCCACCACAAATATCATGCGGCCCGACCGTGCACGGAACTGCTCCAGCAATTCCATTCCACTCAGCGTTTCGGGCAGAAAAGCTGCAGGCTGCGCATAAGACTCCACAGTGCCGGGAGCCTCAGGGCCCAACTCCAGCATGCGCGCCACGCTGATTACACCCACCACCTCGTCAAGCGAACCGCGACACACCGGGTACCACGAATGGGCGCCCTGTTCGCCGCCAGTGCCCGCCATGCGCAGGCCTTCCAGCACGGTCAGGCTGGCATCGAGCCATTGAACATCGGTGCGCGGCACCATCAGCGACGTCAGGGGCCTGTCGTCCAGACGAAACACGTTTTGCACCATCTGGTGCTCGTGATGCTCGATAACGCCCGCATCACGCCCCTCATCAAGGCTTGCGGTGATTTCTTCTTCGGTCACCATTCGGCCCGCATCGTTGTCCACCCGCAGCAGTTTGAGCACGCCCTGCGTGGACAGCGACAGCAGGCGCACAAAGGGCTTGGCGCCTTGTGCCACCCACGTCATGGGGCGCGCCACAAACCGCGCAACGGTTTCGGGGTAAAGCTGGCCAATGCGCTTGGGCACCAATTCGCCAAACACAATGGTGATGAAGGTGATGACCGTGACCACGATGGCCGTGGCGCTCACGCTGGCCGCGCTTTCCGGCACCCCCATGGTCTGCAACCACACACCCAGGCGGCTGCTGAACGCGGCCTCGCCAATGATGCCGTTGATCATGCCAATGGATGTGATGCCTACCTGCACCGACGACAGGAACTGCGTGGGATTGTCGAGTAAGGTAAGGGCAGCCTGAGCCCCCTTGTCACCGCCCTCCGCCATGGCAGCGAGCCTGGATTTGCGGCTGGAAGCCAAAGCGAGTTCCGACATGGCAAACACGCCGTTGAGCAGTGTCAGCAGCGCGATCAGCAGAAAATCCATGAATCAAAAGGTAAAACGAACACCATGGCACTTTACTGTATTGGCGATATCCAGGGTTGCGACAGCGCATTGGGGCGTCTGCTCGACCTGATCGGTTTTTCTGCGAGCAGGGATACCGTCTACCTTCTGGGCGATCTCGTCAACCGGGGCCCCGACTCCGCCGCCGTGCTGCGCCGATGCATGGCGCACGGCGATGCCCTGCGCCCCCTGCTGGGCAACCACGACCTGCATCTGCTGGCGGCCGCACATGGCGCCCGCAAACCCTCGCGACGCGACACGCTGGCCAGCATTCTGGAGGCCCCTGACCGCGACGCGCTGCTGCAATGGCTGCGCCTGCAGCCGCTGGCCCGCCAGCATGTTTACGGTGGAACACCTTTGCTGATGGTGCACGCGGGCGTGCTGCCCGCCTGGACTGCGGCCGAAACCCTGGATCTGGCCGACGAAGTGCACCGTGTTTTGCAGAGCGCCGATCTGCCGGCATTTCTGCAGCAGATGTATGGCAACACCCCGGATCATTGGAACGCTTCCTTGACGGGCCCGGACCGCTTGCGCGTGATTGTGAATGCACTCACACGGCTGCGTTTTTGCTCAGCCCAGGGGGTCATGGATTTTGATAGCACCGAGAGCGCCAGTGCTGCACCACCCGGGTTGATGCCCTGGTTTGACGTGCCTGGCCGTTCCACGGCCGATACCTTGATCGCCTTCGGACACTGGTCCACGCTGGGCTGGCTGAACCGCCCGCATTGCCTGGGGCTGGACACGGGGTGTGTGTGGGGAGGCTGTCTGAGCGCGGTGCGCTTTGGCAGCTCACTCGATGAACGCGAGCTTCTTCAGGTGCGGTGCGAGCAAGCACAAGCCCCTGGCACCTGAAGAAGTCGCCCGGTCGCTTTCAAGCAGTCCCGCGTGACAGTGCCGCGGCCATGCCCGGGGAATACCAAGCGCCGCGGTCGCCAGAGACCACCAGCGCCTCGACCCCCGGCTGGCGTGCCACCAGCGCTTTTCCGCCCTGCGGGCCTTGCACCATCATGGCAGCACCCAGACCATTCACCTGCGCCACGTCACGGGCCAGCAAACTGACGCCATGCACACCGACGGTTGGGTATCCCGTGCGGGGATCCAGAATATGGTGCTCGCGCTTGCCACCCACGAAGAAATAGCGCTCGTAGTCACCCGACGATGCCACCACCGCCTGGCCCTCAACAGACAGCGCACCCAGCAGGCGCTCTGGCGCACGCGGATCACGCAGACCCACACGCCATGGACGCCCCTGCAGCTGCCCCATCACCAGCACGTCGCCGCCACCGTTGATGAGTGCGTTGCTTACGCCCTGCTGGCGCAACACCCGCATGCCGGCTTCCAGGATGGGCAGTTTGGCAATGCCCCCCAGATCCAGGGCCATGCCCTGCCGGGCGAGATAGGCAGTGCCCGCCTGCTCGTCCAGCACCAGGCGACGGGCATCGACCAGTTGCCGTTGTCGTGCCAACACGCCAGCGGGCGGAACCGTCTTTCGGCCGGCCTCGAAGCTCCACCCCTTGAGGGAACCCACGGTGACGTCGAAGGCACCACCACTGAGCCGGAACAACTGCTGCGACGTTTTGAGCACCGCCATCACTTCTGACGGAACGGCTACCGGCTGAACACCGGCTGCAGCGCTGATGCGGCTGACCACGCTGTCAGGCTGGTAGCGACTGAAAAGCGCTTCCAGCCGCGCCATTTCAGCATAGGCGTGATCAACAGCATGGCGCAGCAAAGGCTCGCCACCACCATCCACCACGATATCGACCTGCGTGCCCATCAAGGCACGCGATTCACGTTGCGGCGCCCGGGAAACCGGGGCCGCCGAAGCCCACGACACGCACCCCAGCAAGGGGAGCGCCATGGCCACCCGGCGCCTGGTCGGGCTGAACATCGTCGATTCAGCGGATTTCATGGTGCGTCCGGATCAGATGGATTGATCAGCCATGAAGTCCACAGCGGCCTTCACTTCATCATCGGTCAAGGATGTACCACCGCCACGCGCCGGCATCATGCCCTTGGCACCCGTGAAACCCTCAATCGCGTGCTTGTACAGCAGGTCCTTGCCCTGGGCAATGCGCGGGCCCCAGTCGGCCTTGTCACCGGGCTTGGGAGCACCCGCCACGCCAGCGCCATGGCACAGGGCACAAGTTTTTCCATACACACTCTTGCCGACCGAGTTTTCCGCTACAGGTGCCGCAGCAGGAGCGGCGGCTGGTGCTGGAGCGGCTACAGGTGCAGGTGCGGGTGCTGCGGCCGGTGCTGCCGACGGCGCGGCCGCTTCAGTCGACTTCTTGTCGCCACAGGCACCGAGTGCCAAAGAGAGAGCCGCAAGTGCAACCAAACCAGATAGTTTTTTCATGGGGATATTCCTGTACTCAAGGTCAATAAAAAGAAGAACGGAAAAAGCTCCTGGCAAGGCCAGGAAGGCTCTGAGCGCACCAAGGCAATGCCAGGGCGCACCGTCCAGCCACTTTGCAAGGCATCCCATCCCAACTCAACCCTGCCGGAACGACACACCCGGTGAACATCATAAGAACAAGCAGGATGCGATGCATGGTGGACAACGCCCACACTATAGACCGACCGGCTTGACAAGCGCCCTCCTTTCGGCCGTCAATATGTGACTTAGATCAATTTGATTCACTTTGAATGAACCTATATTCGACCTCCATGAACACAACCAATCCCATGGCCCGATTCCGTTTGTGGGTGCTGGCGTGGTTTTTGATGTCGCTCGGCGCAGCCACTGCGACGCCAATATTCCAGCCCAAGATGCTGGATGTCGTCTGCACCACCTCTGGTGCCCTGAAGTTCTTCGCCCTCACCGACGAGGGCGCTATCGAATCCGACGCTGATACACAGAACTGCCCCCTGTGCCTGGTAGGCGGCGTGCCTCCCACCGACGCTTATTCGCTGCCGCCAGCAACGCCTGCGGTTGCGCCCCTTCCCTGCTTGCGTTCCTTTCCCCGCGCTGTTGCTGCAACTGCAGCGCCACCACCGGCGCGGGCCCCCCCGTTTTTTCTGAGCCAATCCTAAAGAGGTGAACCATGAGCGATAAGAGAGAAGTCAAACCAGAAACCGTCGGTATCGGCCGTCGCCGTTTCATCAATACCGCGGCACTGGCAGGCCTGACTGCCGGTGTGGCAGCTTGCAACGACAAGCCAGCCAATGCGCCAGCACAAGCAGCATCGGGCCCTGTCGCGGCACCTGCTGCAGCCCACTCCGGTGGAGCGAATGCAACGCACCTCAAACCCGGTGAACTCGACACATACTATGGCCTGTGGAGCGGCGGCCACAACGGCGACGTGCGCGTGCTGGGCCTGCCTTCCGGTCGCGAGCTTCTGCGCATCCCCTGCTTCGTGCCCGATGCGCTGGTGGGCTGGGGCGTTACCAATGAATCCAAGGCCGTCATGGGCACCAAGGCCGACGGTAGCCTGCGCTACACCGTGGCTGACACCCACCACCTGCATGGCTCCTACAAGGACGGAAACTACGATGGCCGCTACGCTTGGGTCAACGACAAGATCAACAGCCGTATTGCGCGCATCCGCCTCGATTACTTCATCTGCGACAAGATCACCGAACTGCCCAACGTGCAGGGCTTTCACGGCATTTTCCCCGACAAGCGCGACCCGGTCGATCAGGCCATCAACTACACCACGCGCGTGTTCTGCGGCGCCGAATTCGGCATTCCCCTGCCCAACGATGGCAAGGATGTGAACGCAGCCGAGAAGTACCGCTCGCTGTTCACCTGCGTGGACGCAGAAACCATGGAAGTGCGCTGGCAGGTGCTGATCGACGGCAACTGTGACCTGACGGCGACTTCGTTCGACGGCAAACTGGCTGCCACCAACCAGTACAACACCGAAAACGGCGTCCACTACGAAGACATGATGTCGGCCGAGCGCGATGCCTGCCTGTTCTTCAACGTTGCCCGCATCGAAGAGGCAGTGAAGGCCGGCAAGTTCAAGACGTACGGCGCGTCCAAGGTGCCTGTCGTGGACGGCACCCGCGAGGCCAACAAGGACGCCAAGACGGCCCTTACCGCCTATGTGAGCGTTCCCAAGAACCCCCACGGCGTGAACGCCAGCCCCGACCAGAAATACTTCATCTGCGCCGGCAAACTGTCGCCTACGGCCACCGTGATCGAGTTGACCAAGGTGCTGGACTGGTTCGACGGTAAGATGGAGAAAATCGACGACGCCATCGTCGCCGAGGTGGAAATCGGACTGGGCCCGCTGCACACGGCTTTCGACGGCCGCGGCAACGCCTACACCACACTTTTCCTGGACAGCCAGGTGGTCAAGTGGAACGTGGAAGCGGCCATCAAGTTCCATGCGGGCGACAAGAACGCGAAGTACGTGGTAGACCGCCTGGACGTGCACTACCAGCCCGGCCACATCAATGCCACGCACTCCGAGACCATCGCCGCCGACGGCAAGTACCTCGCCGTGGGCTGCAAGTTCTCCAAGGACCGTTTTCTGCCGGTGGGCCCCTTCCACCCCGAGAACGAGCAACTGATCGACATCTCCGGCGACAAGATGGTGCTGCTGGCCGACCACCCGGTACGCGGCGAGCCCCACGACTTCATCATCTTCAAGCGTGACATCGTCAAGCCCAAGCAGGTGTATGACCTGAACGAGTTCCCCTTGGCCGTCAAGGACGCCAAGGAATCCGGTGTCTTCCGCAATGGCAAGAAGGTCACGGTGAAACTCACGTCCCAGGCGCCTGCCTTCAGCCTGCGTGAATTCACAGTGAAGAAGGGCGATGAAGTCACGCTGATCCTTACCAATCTCGACAAGATCGAAGACTTGACCCACGGCTTCGCTGTGCCCAAGTACAACATCCAGTTCGTGATCAACCCGCTGGAGACCAAGTCGGTGACCTTCATTGCCGACAAGCCCGGTGTGTTCTGGGCCTACTGCTCCACCTTCTGCCATGCGTTGCACCTGGAGATGCGCACGCGCATGATCGTCGAGGCCTGATGACGTGCAATCCCCTGGGGCATGCCCCAGGGGATTTAGGTCAAGTTGGCCTGTAACGCAGGTTCTGCAAGCGGTACCTGCTATTGTTTGGATAGTATTTATGCCCTCCCTCGGTCCACGGTTCGCAGCCTTCTGTTTTGCACTGTTCATGGCGCTCGCCCTGCTGGCGCCCCGCGCCCACGCCAGTGCCTACGAGGCGGAACTGCCTGACAACCTGGCCACCACGCCTGCCATGTGCTCGCTGTTGCCTTGTGCCGAGGTTTTTCCGGGTGCCACGCATTTTTCCGACCGCAAGGGCCAGCCGCCCTATGTGGAGGCTTACGACAACGACTCGGCCCAGAAGAAGCTGCTGGGCTACGTGATGCTGTCCACCGACATCACCGACACGCCCGCTTATTCGGGCAAGCCGGTGGTCACGCTCATCGGGATGGACACCCAGGGCCATTTCGTCGGCGTGAAGGTGCTCAAGCATTCCGAGCCCATCCTGCTGCTGGGCATTCCCGAATCCGCCCTTATCAATTTCAACAACCAGTACCTGGGTAAGTCGGTCACCGACACCATCGAGGTCGGTCCCTCGCGCCCCGACGAGAACGTGATTGGACTGGACGCCATATCAGGCGCCACCGTCACTGTCGTTGCGCAAAACCAGGTGGTCATGGCTGCGGGCGCCGCCGTGGCACGCCAGACCGGCATCATCGCGCCCACGGTGCGCGAGCCCGCGCGCTTCGTCACCACCGGCCAGAAGTACGACTGGGCGCAACTCGAGCAAATGGGCGTGGTGCAGCGGCTGTTCGTCAAGCCCGAGCAGGTGGGTCTGCCGCGCGGCCCCGAGCCTTTCATCGAAATGTGGTTTGGCGACCTAAACCACCCCGACATTGCCCGCAGCCTGCTGGGCGACCGCGGTTTTGAGAATCTTCGCTCGCGCCTGAAGGAGGGTGAGAACGCGCTGTTCATCATCAAGACGGGCGGCCAGGAATCCTTCAAGGGTTCGGGCTTCGTGCGCGGTGGCATTTACGACCGCGTGCAGGTCAAGCAGGGAGCGGACTCCTTCACCTTCCGCGACCTTGATTCGTACAACCTCTACGGCCTGGAGGCTGCGGGCGCGCCGCGCTATACCGAATCTGCCATCTTCATCATCCGCTCGCATTCGTTCTCTGCCGCCTACCCCTGGAAGCTGGCCTTCCTGGGCAACCGGGTGGACCGCGCCACGGGCCACCGCAGTTTTGCAGTGTTCGAGTCCAAATACTGGCTTCCCGCCAGCAGCCTGGAGGGCGGTCGCCCCGTGGTCAAGGAGCCCGACGCCCCCTGGGTGCGCATCTGGAAGTCTCAGGCCCTGCCCATCAGCCTGTTCGCGCTGTTGCTGGTGGCCGTCACCGTGGTTTATGCCTTGCGCGAAAAGCTCACGCGGCTGTCCACGCACAAGAACAAGTGGCCGGTGAACGCCTTCAAATACACGTTCTGGGCCATCAGCATCTTCTGGGTCGGGTTTGGCTATATGGCCCAGCCCTCCATCACCCAGGTACTGACCTGGTTCCATTCGTTGCTGTTCCAGTGGACCTGGTCGCTGTTCCTGTCCGACCCGTTTATTTTCCTGTTCTGGATCTTCATCATCGTCACGGTGTTCCTGTTTGGCCGCGGCCTGTTCTGCGGCTGGATGTGCCCGTTCGGTTCGCTGCAGGAAGCCATCTACAAGATCGCCCGGGCGGTGGGTCTGAAGCGTTTCCAGACCCAGCTGCCGCAGAAGTGGCATGACCGCCTGAAATGGATCAAATACGCCGTCTTCTTCTTTTTACTCGCCGTGTCCATGTTCTCCATGGGCCTGGCGGAAAAACTGTCCGAGGTCGAGCCCTTCAAGACCACCTTCCTGGTCGGCGTGATGAACCGCGCCTGGCCCTACGGCCTGTTCGTGGCCGCCATCCTGGGCGTGTCCATCTTCATCGAGCGGCCCTACTGCAAATACATCTGCCCGCTGGGCGCATCGCTGGCCATGCCCAGCACGTTCCGCTGGTTCGGCCTCAAGCGCAAGCAGGACTGCAACAGCTGCAAGGCCTGCGCCGTGGGCTGCGGTGCACAGGCGATTGACGCAGACGGCCGCATCGACCACCGCGAGTGCCTGCATTGCCTGGACTGCATGATCCTGTACACCGACACCAAGGGCTGCCCGCCCCTGGCCAAGGAACGCAAGCGCCGCGAAAAAGACGGCCTGGAGATCACGCCGATTGGCGTCAACGGCTACTTCATTCCGATCCACCCGGCGACCAGCTTCACCGAGCAGATCAGCGCCAAAGCGGCCCAAGGCCCCGATCCGCGCATGCCAACGCCTCCTACGCTGCCAGCGCATAAAAACGGCGCGCGCGGCCTGCAATGGCTGTGGCTGGAAGTGCGCGATCACCTGTGGCCATGGAGCGTTGACGGCTGGCGATCGCAGCGTGCGCTGCAAATCGCGGGCCTCTCGCTTGCCGCGGCCGCGACGGTGGCCTGGTTGATGACGGCCATGGGCACGCTGTCGTCCGGCGCGATCATTGGCTGGTGGTTTGGCTGGAGCGTCTATGAAGTACTCATTCGCCTCTCTGGTAAACGCTACGTTAAAGACGGCCTGTGGTGGCGCGACCAGTACCGTGTTGCCGGTGTCATGGACATGGTGAGCTACGTGGGTTTCAAAAACCTGATGATCGGTGCCGTGTTGTTCCTGGCATTCAAATCCATGGGCTGGCTGGTGCCATGAAGGGTGTCATGCTGCGGCTGGTCTGCGCTGCCATGCTGGGCTGGATAGTTGCACAGCCCGCAGGCGCTGCCACGGTCATCGTCCATCCGGGGCAGGATCTGCAAGCTGCCGTTGCCGCCGCCGCGGCCGGTGACGTGATCGAGGTAGAACGCGGCCTGTACCGTGCCAACCTGCTGATCGACAAACCACTCACGCTGCGCGGCCTGAACCGACCCACGCTCAGTGGCGGGTTGAGTGGCGACACCATCCGCGTGACGGCTCCCGACGTGGTCATAGAGGGCCTGATCGTGCGCGACTCTGGTAGCAGCCTCCAGGATCAAAACGCCGGCATCTACCTCTACCCCGGGGCACACCGCGCGGTAGTGCAAAACTGCGACCTGACCTACAACCTGTTTGGCCTGTGGATCGAGAAGGTCAACGACGTGCGCATTGAGGGCAACCTCATCACGGGCAAGCGCGATTTCAATTCGGCCAAGCGCGGCAACGGCATTCAGCTCTACAACACCCAGCGTGCGCAGATCCTGCACAACAACGTCAGCTTCGTACGCGATGCGCTGTATGTGGACGTATCGCACCACGCCGTGTTCCGGGGCAACAAGCTGCATCACAGCCGCTATGGCACGCACTACATGACCTCGTACTACAACGTCTGGGAAAACAACGAAACCTACTACAACCGGGGCGGCCTGGCGCTGATGGAAGTGCGCGACCAGGTGGTGCGTGGCAACCGGGCCTGGGGCAACTCCGACCACGGCATCATGCTGCGCTCGGTGCAGGACTCGGTGGTCGAGAACAATGTGGTGGCAGGCAACAACCGGGGCTTTTTCATCTACGACGTCGAATACGCCGAGCTGAAAAACAACCTGGTGGTGGACAACGTGGTGGGCGTGCATTTGTCCGCCGGGTCCACGCGCAACGTGGTCGAGGGCAATGACTTCATCGGCAACCGCGAACAGGTGCGCTATGTGGGCGCACGCGACGAACGCTGGGGCGTCGAGAGCGGCAACCACTGGGCCAACTACCTGGGGTGGGATCGCGACGGCAACGGCGTGGGCGACGTACCCTATGAAGCCAACGACATGGTGGACCGGCTCAGCTGGCGCTATCCGAGCATGAAATTGTTGCTGGCCAGCCCCGCAGTGCAGGCATTGCGCCTGGTGGGCCAGCAATTTCCGATCCTTCGCGTGCCCTCGGTCGTTGACCCCAAGCCGCGCATGGTTCCGACCCATCAAAATTGGAGTGAGTGGCGTGGCAAGCATTTCCCCGGTCAATAACAGCATGGCGGTTTCGCTGCGCGGCGTGACCAAACATTACGGCGCTTTGCATGCGGTGGACGGGGTAGACCTGGACATCGCGCGCGGCGAAATTTTTGGCCTCATCGGCCACAACGGCGCGGGCAAAAGCACGCTGTTCAAAATGATGCTTGGCCTGATCCCGGCCACCAGCGGCGAGATCCTGGTCGGCGGTGCTTCAGTTCGCGGACGCGGTTTTCGGGCTGCGCGCCGCCACCTGGGCTACCTACCCGAGAACGTGGTGCTCTATGACAACCTGAGCGGCCTCGAAACCCTGCGTTTTTTTGCCAAGCTCAAGGGCGCCCCCCTGGCGCAGTGCCAGCCAGCACTTGATCGGGTGGGTTTGGCCCATGCGGGCAAGCGTCCGGTGCGCGAGTACTCCAAGGGCATGCGCCAGCGCCTGGGCTTTGCGCAGGCGCTACTGGGCTCGCCCCAGGTGCTGTTTCTGGACGAGCCCACCAGTGGCCTCGACCCGCAAGCCATCCGCGACTTTTATGCCACGCTGCGCGGCCTGCAGGCCGAAGGCGTGACCATCATCATCACCTCCCACATCCTGGCCGAACTGCAAGAGCGCGTCGGGCGCCTGGCGATTTTATCGGCCGGAAAAGTGCAGGCCGTGGGCAGCGTGCAGGCACTGCGCGAGCAAACCCACATGCCCCTGGTGTTTGAGCTGCAACTGCAAGCAGGAGACACGCCCGCCATCGCGCAGGCGCTAGAACACGCCACGGCAGCCACCCCCGAGCCAACCGCCCAGGGCTTGCGCCTGGCCTGCCCGCGCGAGCAAAAAATGGCCGTGCTGGCCGCACTGGCCCCCTTTGGGGCGCGCGTGCTCGACATCAAAATGCACGAGCCCTCGCTGGAAGACGTGTTCTTCGGGTTTTCGGACTGAAAGGACTGTCCATGGAATTGACACAAATCTTCACCGTTGCCGGCAAGGAATTCCGCGACCGTATCCGCAACCGCTGGGTGCTGGCCGTGGCGCTGGTGTTTGCCGTGTTCTCGCTCGTCATTGCCTACTTTGGCGGTGCGCAGCAGGGCGCGGTGGGCTTTCGCTCCATCGAGTTCACCATTGCCAGCCTGGTCAGCCTGGTGATTTACCTGATCCCCCTGATTGCGCTGCTGCTCGGTTTTGATGCCATCGTGGGCGAGCGCGAGCGCGGCTCGCTCGACCTGCTGCTGTCGCTGCCCATCACCCGGCTGGAGCTGCTGCTGGGCAAATACCTGGGCCTGGCGGCGGCGCTGACCTTGTCCACGCTGGTCGGTTTTGGCCTGGTCGCGGTGCTGCTGTATCAACACGTCAGTTGGTCCGGGCTGTACCACTACATTGGCTTCATGATCAGCTCGGTGCTGCTGGGCTTGGCATTTTTGAGCATGGCCGTGCTGATGTCCGTGATCGCCCGCGACCGCACCCGCGCCTCGGGCCTGGCCATTGCCATGTGGTTCTTCTTTGTGCTGGTGTTTGACCTGCTGCTGCTGGGCGTGCTGGTAGCCACCGGCGGCAGCTTTGGCGGCGATGCATTTGCCTGGCTGCTGCTGCTCAACCCGGCCGATGTGTTCCGTATCCTGAACGTTTTTTCGCTCGACGAAGTGCGCACGCTCTATGGCCTGGCCAGCATCGTTCCGTCTTCGCTGGGCAGTCCCGCCATCATGGGCGGCGTCATGGTGGCCTGGATTGTGCTGCCGCTCGCGCTGGCCCGCTGGAGATTCAAATGAAAAACATGACCTGTTCCTGCCGCCGTCGCCACATTCTGGGGGGGCTGGCAGCGGTGACTGCCCTGGGCGCCTTGGGCGGCCTGACCGGCTGCGGTGAGCAAGGCGGCAGCGCCCAGACACTCGCCCCGGTCGAGATCGACCGCTCCACCAGCTGCGAGCTCGACGGCATGTTGCTGTCCGACTACCCCGGCCCCAAGGCACAAGTGCATTACGCCGGGCAGGCGCAACCGAGCTTTTTCTGCGACACGGTCGAACTGTTCAACACGTTGCTGGCCGGCGAACAGGTGCGCGCGGCCAAGGCGGTGTTTGTGCAGGACATGGGCAAGGCCAAGTGGGAGCAGCCGGTGGGCCACTGGATCGACGCCAAGACCGCCATTTACGTGCTGGGCAGCAAGCGCCACGGCTCCATGGGGCCGACCATTGCCAGCTTTGCGCAAGAGGCCGACGCTGTGAAATTTGCCGCCGAATACGGTGGCAAAGTGCTGCGCTTTGGCGAGATCACGGCCGACATGGTCGACCTGTCGGGCGCGGCGCTGCACGACACGCGCATGTAAGCCATGCACGCACTGCGACAGCCACCCAACAGGCGCCGGGCCCTGTTCGCAGGCCTAGCGGGTGTGGGCGCGCTTGCGTCGTCCGCGGTTGCCTGGAAGTTCTATGCACCGGGGGCGGACCCTCGTGCAGCCGGGCAGGCGCTGCCCGATGATGTGTGTGTGGTGGCGCCGCCCACGCCCTTCGATCCCGCTTCAGGCCAGCGCCTGGAAGCCCCCCGGGCCATCCCGACGGATGCACGCTGCCCGGTGTGCGGCATGTACCCTGCACGATCAGCCGAATGGGCAGCCCAGATCATTTTTGCCAACGGCGATGCACATTTCTTTGACTCCCCGCTGAGCCTGTTCCAGTACCTGGCCGACGTGGCGAAATACAGCCAGGGGCGCACGGCGCAAGAACTGGTGGCGAGCTATGTCACCGATGCGGACTCCAAGACCTGGATCGCAGCCGAGACAGCGGTGTACGTGGACGGCTCGTCCGCCCGGGGACCGATGCGTGCGGGCAATCTGCCGGCATTCGCCTCGGCCGACGCGGCCCGCCGTTTCGCGGAGCGGCGGGGTGGAAAACTGCTCTCTTTCCGCCAAGTGGACGCTGCCGTGCTGGAGCGGATTGCGCCTGGGCGCACCCAAGAACCCCACCTGCACGAAGCGCATTCCACCAATTGAATTTGATAGCACCTCGCGCTTACCACATAAGGGCTGAGTGCCTTTTTCATTGAAAGCGACGGCAAATTCACCGCGGCCCCAGCAGCGCTACCATGGGCGCGAAGCTTGCATTCGGGGGCGTTTTCAAAAAACGCCGCCGCATGCAAAGTCAGCAGCTTACTGAGCCGAGGTTTCTGGCTGTGGCTGTGCGGCCACCGCTGTCTCTGGCGGTACCGCCTTGAACAGGGCTGCCACCTTGCGCTTGGGCTTGATATTGGCCGACACGCCACTGCGGGCGGGCGACTTGGCCGCAGCCTCCCAGGCGGGCGCCACATCAGCGGTGCTTGATTCGTAGGGTTTTTCGAAGAAGGGATCGCGCGAAGCCACGGCGGGACGGAAGCCCCGGTATTCACGTGGCTCGCGCGGTTCGCGGCGCTCGCGTTCGCGCGGAGCGGCGTCACGGCGCGCGGCATCATTGCGCGGCTCGGCCGATGCACCGGCCTCACGCCAGGCGCGGCGCCCGTCGTTGATGCGCCCCTGCTGCTGGATGTTCGGGCGGTCTTCGTCGTATTCAAGTGCTTCGATATCGAGCTTGGTCTTGAGCAGCTTCTCGATGTCGGCCACCAGGCGGGCATCACTTCCCGACACCAGGGTGACAGCCAGGCCAGAAGCGCCGGCACGGCCGGTGCGGCCAATGCGGTGCACGTAATCTTCGGCGTTGAAGGGAACGTCGAAATTGAACACGGCCGGCACATCCTTGATGTCGAGGCCACGGGCGGCCACGTCGGTGCACACCAGCAAATCAACCTCACCCTGCTTGAAGGCATCCAGTGCCTTCAGCCGCTCGTCCTGGCTCTTGTCGCCATGCAACGCGGTGGTCTTGAGGCCTTCGCGCTCCAGGCTGCGGGCCAGGCGTGCACAACCGAGCTTGCTGTTCACAAAGATGAAGGCCTGCTTGATGCCGCGCGTACGCAGCACCTGGTGGATGGCGCGGCGCTTGTCGTCGTCGTTGGCGCTGTAAAAGCGCTGCTCCACCGTCGAGGCCGTTTCGTTGGGCCGGGCCACCTCGATGGTGATGGGGTTTTGCAGGTAGCTGCCAGCCAGGCGCTTGATTTCGGGCGAGAACGTGGCGCTGAACAAGAGCGTGGTGCGCTGCTTGGGCAGGTACGAAAGGATGCGCTGCAGATCGGGCAAGAAGCCGATGTCCAGCATGCGGTCGGCCTCGTCGAGCACTACATACTCGACCTGGTTGAGCACCGCGTTCTTGGCCTCGATGTGGTCCAGCAGACGGCCCGGCGTGGCCACCAGCACCTCGACGCCCTTTTTCAGCTCAATGGTCTGCGGCTTCATGTCCATGCCGCCAAAAACCACGGTGCTGCGCAGCTTGGTGTATTTGGCGTACAGCGCAATCTGCTGGGCCACCTGGTCGGCCAGCTCACGCGTGGGCAGCAGCACCAGGGCGCGCACGGGGTGACGGGCGGGAGATGTGGAACTGCTCTCGTGCTTGAGCAGGCGTTGCAGCAGGGGCAGCGAGAACGCCGCGGTCTTGCCGGTGCCGGTCTGGGCAGCGCCCATGACGTCTTGCCCTGTGAGCACCACCGGAATGGCCTGCTCCTGGATGGGCGTCATGGACTCGTAGCCCATTTCGGCCACGGCGCGCGCCAGCGGCTCGGCCAGCGATAGATTGGAAAAAGAACTTGTCATTTAGCCCGCTATTGTCGCACCGGTGGCTCAAGAAGCGTTATTTTGCGCGTTGCCCCTGCACGACGGGCGCACAACGCCGACGTTGCGCCCCGTGAATAGCTATTATTTATATAGCTACCAGCACTTTATCAATAAGCGTCAGCGCCATATTTTCAGTATTTCGCTTTCGCACCGCAGGTTCCCAGGACACCCCCGCTGTGCCCACACACGGCACCACAAAATCAAAGATTGCGGCTGGAAAACGTGTCACATCCCTTGACATTGCCGTTTTGCAGCCCGTTGTTGAACCAGCGCTGGCGCTGGGCGCTGCTGCCGTGCGTAAAGCTTTCGGGCACCACGGCGCCCCCGCCCGCCTGCTGCAGGGCATCGTCGCCGATCTTGGCGGCGGCGTTCATGGCCTCTTCCACGTCGCCCTGCTCCAGAATCTGGCGCGCATTGTGTGCGTGGTGCGCCCACACACCGGCAAAACAGTCGGCCTGCAACTCCAGCCGCACCGACAGGGCGTTGTATTCGGCCTGGCTCACGCGGCCGCGCATCTGGTCCACCTTGGCGCTGATGCCCAGCTGGTTCTGCACATGGTGGCCCACCTCGTGGGCAATGACATAGGCCTGCGCAAAATCGCCCGGCGCCCCCAGGCGGCTCTTGAGCGTTTCGTAAAAACCGAGATCGATGTACACCTTCTGGTCGGCCGGGCAATAAAAAGGGCCCATCGCGGCCTGGCCCGTGCCACACGCCGTGGGCGTGGCGCCCCGGAACAGCACCAGACGCGGCTCCTGGTAGGTGCCGCCGCCTTGGCGAAAGATGCTTTGCCAGACATCCTCGGTGTCTGCCAGCACGGTCGCGACAAAGCGCCCCATGGTGTCATCGGCGGGCGGGCGCTGGGCAGGGCCCTGCTGCACCTGCGCCGTGGGCGCACCGCCGCCGCTGAGCAGGCTCAAAATGGTCAGCGGGTTGATACCCAGCGCCCAGCCACCCAGCAAGGCGATGACGATGGTGCCAATGCCAATGCTGCGCCCCCCGAACACGGGCATCCCGCCGCCCCCGCTGCGGCGGTCTTCCACGTTGTCCGATTCGCGGTTGCCTTCCCATTTCATGATGCACCTCCTGGCGCGCCCAGCGGTGCGGGCGCAAGTCTGTGCAGTTTACGCGCTGCCCTGCAGGTGGTGCCATTCGTGCCATCGGCGTTGTGCACCGTGCGGCGCGCGATGGCTTTACCGATTGATCTGCCGGCAGCCCAGCAGTATTCGACGCTTGGCGGCACAAATCAAAGCGGCTACAGCGAAAACGTGGAAAGCGTGGAGAACGGCAAAAAAGTGAAAGGCGGGAAAGCACCCACCTGCTGGCGCACAGCGCAGTGCGCGCAGGCGCCCGGCCTGCGCGCTGCCGTGCATCAGTTCAGATTGAGCTTGCCCAGGTTGAGCAGCCAGGTTTCGCCGTTGTTCTCGTCCACGCCGTCGTTGTCGTTGACCAGCAGCGCATCGCCATTGGCCAGCACTGCCAGGCCCTCGCTCTTCTCGACCACCAGACCATTGGTCTTGCGCAGGTCGGGCAGCACGTCGCGCACCAGGGTCTTGATCAGCGTGGCGCCATTGGCCATGCCGCTCAGGTCGATGCGGTAAAGCTTCTTGACGCGGGCATCGGGGCCGCCCTGGTTGTCACGCTCGATGACCACAAAGCGGTTGTTGCCCAGCGCCGTGATGTCCGACAGCCCCACCCAGCCCTTGTTGGGCGAAGTAACGGCGTCCAGCGGATAGAACATGAACTGCCAGGTCTTGGCGGCCAGGTCGTACACGCCGATGCGCGGCTGGGTCTCGCCCGCCCACGCGCGCTGGAAGGCCACCACCAACTTGCCATTGGACTCGGCAATGCCCTCAAAGCCAAAGCGCTGCTGCTTGGCGTTCACGTCGGCAGGCAGCTGGATGACTTCTTCGACCACGCCGATGGCCGAGAGCTTGAACACCAGGTTGGCCGACAGCACCGGGCGGGCGGCCTCGCCCACCGTGCCGTTGCCTTCGGAGGCAATCCAGAAGCCGCCAGCCGAGGCCAGCGAAATGCCTTCAGGGTCAAGGTTGACGCTGCCGTCGGCGTTCACCAGCGCGGCCAGGTCGGTGGCATCAAAGGCGTTGGCGTCCTTGGCGGCGGGCAGCACGGCGGCCAGAGCGGCAATCTTGCCGTTCGGATCGGTGATGCGGATCTCGCGCTGGAGGCTGGCGGGCTTGGCGCTGGTGTCGATCTCGAAAATCCGGTTGCCGCGGAAGAAGCTGTCATCCACGCCATACACCACGGTGCCGCTGGCCGCAGCGGCCAGACCCGACAGCGCCGACCAGGGAATCGGCGTGCCATCGGCACGGTTAACCGACTGGATGGTCGGGTAGGCCGCGGGTGCGCTCTGGTACTGGTAGATGTTGAGTGCCGAGCGCAAGGTGGAGCTGGTGGCGCGGTCATCGTTCTCGCTGGCCGCGATCAGCAGGTTGCGCGAGGGGATGGCCAGCACGCCTTCGGGCGCCAGCGCTGCGGGCAGCACTTGCTTGAACACGGGCTGGTTTTTCTGGCCCATGTCGTATACGGCCAGCACGCTGGAGCGCTCGGATGCGACAAACAGGTAATCGGTGCCATCAAAACGGCCAAAGGCCACGTTCTCGGGCTCGTTGCCCTTGGCGTCCGAGCGCTTGTCGTTGGTGTGGCCGATGCGTGCGACCAAGTGCTCAAGGGTGTTGCCGGCGTCGTAGCCCACCGTGCCATCGCTGTTGAAAATGGTGAAGCCCCGGCTGCCGCCGCTCAGATCGCCTTCGTTGGCGGTGGCGAACTGGGTCTTGGAGAACCAGGTCACGCCATCGGGCTCGCGCAGGCGATTGGCCTGGGTTTGCGTGAGGCTGACGATGTTGGGGCGCGGCGCATCGGTCAAATCGACCTGGCTGAGCGTGACTGCGCCGGCGCTGAAATGCTTGGTGACCTTGCCCGTGGGCAGATCGACCAGCGCAATGTGGTTGTTCTCTTGCAGCGTGACCACGGCCACGTTGTCGTCGTTGATGGAAACATACTCAGGCTCGGCATCTTCGGGGAACAGCGTCGCCAGGCCCTTGAGTTCCACAACCCGGGTTTTCCAGGTGGCGGGCGCGCCCACCGAGTCCACGATGGTCAGGTAGCCCGAAGGCGCCTGGGGCGGTGCGCCATTGCCCAGGCTCTCGTCGCGCTCGTTCTCGATGACCACGGCCACATACTTGCCGTCCTTGCTGCGCGCCACCGAATCGGGCTGGCCGCCCAGCTGAATCTCGGTAACCACACTGCGCTTGGCGATGTCCACCACCACCAGCTTGCCCGAGGCGTTGATGAAATTCTGCGAGGTATTCACCGCCACCAGCGCATGAGCGCCCAGCACGGTGACCGAGGTGGGCTCGCCGCCCATGGCCAGGCGACCCAGGGCCTTCGGCGCGGCGGGATCGACGATGTCCACAAAACCGACCTCACCCTTGAGGCTGTTGGTGTAGACCAGGGTCATGCCGTCTTCGCTGGCAGCGACGATTTCTGCCGCCGTGGGCGTGCTGTCTTCGCACGAGGCGCCCACCTGCGAGCACACCGCAAACGTGGCCGTGCGGTTGAAGAACTTGCCTGGATTGCTGACCGAGGGAACCTCCGCCGGGCCGTCGTCGCTACCGCCACACGCTGCCAAAAGCCCGGACAAGGCTACGCTAACCGCCAGTGCAATCGCTGATTTCTTCATGGAACCTCCAGATGGATAAAAGGGTCCAATCTATGAAGCTTCTGTGTCAGTGGTTTGACAGCTCACGCCAATGCGCCGGAGGCTCCCGACACCGCCGTCTGAAGCCACCGCGTGCGGGCGCCGCTCAGGCCTTGGGCAGCGTCACGCCCACCTGGCCCTGGTATTTGCCGCCCCGGTCTTTGTAGGAGACTTCGCAGACGTCGTCCTTGTCGCTCTCGAAAAACAGCACCTGGGCGCAGCCCTCACCCGCGTAGATGCGCGCGGGCAGCGGCGTGGTGTTGGAGAACTCCAGCGTCACATAACCCTCCCACTCGGGCTCAAACGGCGTGACGTTGACGATGATGCCGCAGCGCGCATAGGTGCTCTTTCCCAGGCAGATGGTGAGCACGTTGCGCGGGATGCGAAAGTATTCCATCGTGCGCGCCAGCGCGAAGCTGTTGGGCGGAATGATGCAGCTGTCGCCGTGAAAATCAACAAAGCTTTTTTCGTCGAAGTTCTTGGGGTCCACCACCGTGCTGTGGATATTGGTGAACACCTTGAATTCGGGCGCACAGCGGATGTCGTAGCCATAACTGCTGGTACCGTAGCTGATGATTTTTCGCCCTTCGACCTCACGCACCTGGCCAGGCTCGAAGGGCTCGATCATGCCGTGCTCGGCCGCCATGCGGCGGATCCATTTGTCGCTTTTGATACTCATGGTGGAGTGCTCCTGGCCAGTACTACGTTTTTGATAGCTATCAGCGCTTGACCATCAAGCGCAAGAGCCGTATTTTGCTTGAGAAATGACTGTTTTTTCTACCAGCCGGTCGTCGCCCAGCACGATCATGGCAAACAGCAGCTCATCGATGCTGCCCGCCTGGGCCGTGCGGCGCGCCAGCAGCGGCGTGGCCTGGGGGTTGAGGACGATGAAGTCGGCCTCGCACCCGGGCTGCAGATTGCCCACCACGCCCGCCAGCCCCAACGCCCTGGCCGCACCCGCGGTGTGTTGCCACCACAGGTGCTGGGGCGAAAGGCTCAGGCCGCGCTTTGCCTGCCCCTCCCTGCCCACGTAATACGCTGCCAGCATGGTGTGAAACGGGCTGAAGCTGGTGCCGCCGCCCACGTCGCTGGCCAGACCGTAGCCCATTCCCACGCGATCGGCCTCGGCATAGTCGAAAAAGCCGCTGCCCAGAAACAGGTTGCTGGTGGGGCTGACAGCCGCCACCGCCCCGGTGTCGCGCATCAGAGCGCGGTCGTGTTCGTCCAGATGGATGCAATGGGCATACACGGCGCGCTCGCGCAGCAGGCCAAAGTCGTCGTACACCGACAGGTAGCTGCGCGATGCTGGGAACAGCTCGTGCGCCCAGCGAATTTCATCGAGGTTTTCGGCCACATGCGACTGGATCCACACACCGGGGTAGCGCGCCGCCAGCTCCCCGGCGCCACGCAGCTGCTCTGGCGTGCTGGTGGGCGCAAAACGCGGTGTGATGGCATAGCCCAGGCGGTCCACGCCGTGCCAGCGCTGGATGAGGGCCTCGGTGTCGATCAGGCTCTGCTCGGTGTCGTCGCGCACGCCATCAGGCGAGTGGCGGTCTTGTAGCACCTTGCCGGTGATCAGGCGCATCTGGTGGTGCTGCGCCTCCGCGAACAGCGCCTCAGCCGACGCGGGGTGCGATGTGGCAAACGCCAGTGCCGTGGTCACGCCATTGCGCAGCAGCTCTGCTATGAAAAACTGAGCTACTTGCGCACTATAGTCGGGCGCTACAAAGCGTTTTTCATGGGGAAAGGTGTAGTTCTCCAGCCAGGGCAGCAGGCCATCGGCTGGCGAGCCAATCACATCGGTCTGCGGAAAGTGGATGTGCATGTCCACAAACCCGGGGGCAATGATGCGGCCCGGCAGGTGCTCGACGGGTCCGCTGCCAAAGCGGGGGGCCAGGTCAGACCAGGCCCCCGCTGCCAGCACCCGCTGGCGCCCTTGTGCATCGGGGCCCACGGCCAGCAGGCCATCGGGGTCGAACAGGGCCATGCCGTCGTCGGCAAAGCGCAAAAGGGCGGAGCGAAATACAGGCATGGCCGCTAGCTTAGCGGTAGCAAGCGCTGCCGCGCCCGGCCCCGCCAATGCGTATCAGCGGGGCAGCTTGCCCTGCACCCCTTCGGCGAGCCAGTTCATCTGCAAAATCTGCAGGTCCGAAAGGGTTTGCCCGGCTGGGATGACCTCCTGCCCTGCGTTGTCGCGCACAGCGGCCTTGCCCGCACGAAACGGGTGCAGCCTGCCGGCGCCCACCGCCTTTTGCGCGGCCAGCACCTCTTTTTGCACGGCAGAAGGTACACGGCTGCCAAAGTCGCCCACGCGAATCATGCCCTCGCGCACGCCGCCCCACACACTGCCGCTTTTCCAGCTGCCGTTTTGCACCGCGCGCACGCGCTCGGTGTAGTAGCTGCCCCATTGGTGGGTGACCGCCACGATCTGCGCATCGGGCCCGGTGCGGCGCATGTCCGAGTGGTAGGCCACGGCCAGCTTGCCGCGCTCTTGCGCCGCCGCCATCACTGCGGTGGAGCCGGTATGGAACGCGATCACGTCCACGTCCTGGTTGAACAGCGCCATGGCGGCGTCGCGCTCTTTGGGCGGATCGAACCAGACGTTGAGCCACACCACCTTGACCGTGGCCTGCGGATTCACCGAGCGCATGCCCAGCGCGAAGGCGTTGATGCCCTGCAGCACCTCGGGGATGGGAAAGCCGGCCACATAGCCCGCCACGCCGGTCTGGCTCATGCGGCCCGCCGCGATGCCCGCGAGGTAACGGCCCTCGTAATAACGCGCATTGGCAGAGGCCACATTGGGGGCGGTCTTGTAACCCGTGATGGACTCAAACTTGACGTTCGGGTAGTCCTGCGCCACCTTGAGCGTGGGCTCCATGTAGCCAAAGCTGGGCGTAAAGATGATCTGGTGGCCCGTGGCCGCCAGGTCGCGAATCACGCGCTCGGCATCGGCCCCCTCGGGCACGTTCTCGACGAAGGTGGTCTGGACCTGGCTGCCCAGGGCCGCCTCGACGGCCTTGCGGCCCTCGTCGTGCTGGCGCGTCCAGCCCGCTTCGGTGATGGGCGAGACATAAACGAAGCCCGCCTTGACGGGCGCGGCATGCGCCTTGGTCGTGGCGGGGGTCTGGGCAAAAACGGGGGCGAAAAAACAGGCGGCCGCGAGCGCGGCAGCGAGGTTTTTGTACATGGTGTTCCTCTACATGGTCCCGGAGACTGAAAAAGCAAAAGACCGCCGGGACAGCGGTCTTTGCAAAGCATTTTATCAGGCGGGCCCCATCACCGCAGGCCAGCCCCAACGCCCTTACCGCGCCGGAACATTCACCGTGGTGCTGCCGTTTTTGTCCGTTGCGCCAGTGGCGCCGAAGGCACCCTGCGGGCCCGCCAAGCCGGGAGTCCGCGCACAGCCTGCGGTCAAGCCCAGCGACATGTCGGCGGCAGCGATCGGGCTGCGACTGGTCTGGTGCGTTGGCGCAACGCTGCACATCCTGCATCACCCCCCCCCTGCTCATCCATCCGTGAGCCCACGACAGCCCCCGTGACAGCGCCCTCGGCGGTGGCAATGTCACGCCCACGTCCGCCGCCCACCTGGTGCACCGGGATTCCGTCCACTGCGGCGGTGCTCCAGGCTGCGGCCCGGGGCGGCAAAATGCGGACTGGCCTGTGCGCGCCGGCGCCGTTTCAGCGAGGCCGCCTGCCGCACATGGCAATGACCACACAGCAACCCCTTGCACCATCACCTAGAGGAGCCCCGCGATGCCCATGTTTGTCGACACATCCCCTCCTGGCCAGTGCATCTTTTGCCGCCTGGTGGCGGGCGAAATTCCGTCCGCCCGGGTGTATGAGGATGCACTGACCATCGCCTTCATGGACCTGGGCCAGGTCAACCCAGGCCATGTGCTGGTGGCCACCAAACGCCACGCGGCCACTTTGCTGGACATCACCCCCGAAGAGGCAGCCGCCGTCATGCAGACGGCCCAGCATGTCGCCCGTGCGGTGATGGCGGTGTTCAACCCGCCGGGGCTGACGCTGCTGCAGGCCAATGGCCGCGAGGGCGACCAGACCGTGTTTCACTTTCACATGCATGTGGTGCCGCGCCATGCGCAGGATGGCATTGCGCTGTCGTGGCCGCGCAAAGACCCATCGGCCGAGGTGCTGCACGACCATGCGGCCAGGCTGCGCGCGGCCCTTGCCGCTGGCTGAGGCCGCACCCGCACCGCACCCGCGCCGGGGATTCGCGGCGACGGCGGGGCGCCTGGTCCGTCGCGTGGTCAGTCGTGCTCGACGAAGCGCTCGAAGGTTTCCTTCAGGCGGTGCTCCCACACACGCTTGTCGGCATTGCTCGCAAAGCTGGCCTCGAAACTGTTGAACGCCAGCTGGTAGGCGTGCCGGGCCGTCATGGCTGTTGCGGCAAACACCTGGGTAAAGTTCTCGTTGATATAGCCGCCAAAGTAGGCCGGATCGTCGGAGTTGACGGTAGCGCACAGGCCGGCGTCGAGCAACTGGCGCAGGTTGTGGTTCTTCAGGTCGGGAAACACGCACAGCTTCTGGTTCGACAGCGGGCACACCGTGAGCGGGATGCGGTCTTGCGCCAGGCGCTGCATCAGGGCCGCATCGTGCACAGCCTGCACGCCGTGGTCGATGCGCTCGACCTTGAGCACATCGAGGGCGCTCCAGATATAGGCCGGCGGCCCCTCTTCGCCCGCATGGGCCACCAGGTGCAGGCCCAGCTCACGGCAGCGGGCAAAGACGCGTGCAAATTTCTCTGGCGGATGCCCCAGCTCACTGCTATCGAGGCCCACGCCCACGATCTTGTCCAAGAGGGGCTGCGCCTGCTCCAGCGTTTCAAAGGCCGAGGCCTCGCTGAGGTGGCGCAAGAAGCACAGGATCAGTGTGGAACTGATGCCCAGCTCGGAGCGCGCGTCCTCACAGGCGCGGTGCAGGCCGTTGATCACCGTCTCGATCGCCACGCCGCGTGCGGTGTGGGTCTGAGGGTCAAAGAAAATCTCTGCATGCGCTACGTTATCCATAGCAGCTCGCGCAAGGTAGGCGCGGGCCATATCGTAAAAATCCTGCTCATGCAGCAAAACGCTGGCCCCGGCGTAGTAGATGTCCAGAAAGCTCTGCAGGTTGGTAAAGGCATAGGCCTGCCGCAGGGCCTCTACGCTGGCATAGGGCAGCGGAACATCGTTGCGCTGCGCCAGGGCAAAGATCAGCTCGGGTTCGAGCGAGCCTTCAATGTGGATATGCAGTTCGGCCTTGGGCATGGCGCGCAGCAACTCTTGCAGTCGCCGTGCGGAAACAGGGGGCACTTTAAACATCAGCAGACTCCCAAAGTGATGCCGCGGGACAAGGGATGCGGCGCAAGGCACATGATGCCGTGCCCGGCGCAGTATGCAAACGGCGCGCCCGCACCGGCAAGCCACTGCCAGCCAAAAAAAGGCCGCCCGAAGGCGGCCAGGGTGAGACGGTCAGCCAGCGCAGCGCTTACTTTTTGTCGCCACCGGGGATCTTGCCTTCCACGCCCTTGACGTAGAAGTTGATGCCCCCCAGGAACTTGTCGTCGGCCACCACGTCTTTTTCCAGCACGGGTTTGCCGTCCTGGCCCACGATGGGGCCCTTCCAGATGGCGAAGCTGCCGTCTTTCAGGCCTGCCTTGATGGACTCGACCTTGGCCTTGGTTTCCGCTGGCACGTCGTCAGCCATGGAGACGATGTCGATGGCGCCTTCCTTCACGCCCCACCAGTTCTGGCCCGTGGCCCAGGTGCCTTCCAGTGCATCCTTGGTCGCCTTCACGTAGTAAGGGCCCCAGTTGATCACGGCCGATGCCAGGTGGGCCTTGGGGCCGTAGGCGGTCATGTCGCTGTCCCAGCCGAAGGCACGCTTGCCCTTCTCTTGAGCGGTCTTGAGCACGGCAGGCGAGTCGGTGTTCTGGAACAGCACGTCAGCGCCGCCGTTGATCAGGCTGGTGGCGGCTTCGGTTTCCTTGGGTGGGCTGAACCATTCGTTCACCCACACCACCTTGGTCTTGATCTTGGGATTGACCGACTGCGCACCCAACGTGAAGCTGTTGATGTTGCGGATCACTTCAGGAATCGGCACCGAGCCCACCACGCCCAAGGTGTTGGTCTTGGTCATGGCGCCTGCGATCACGCCAGCCATGTAGGCGCCTTCGTAGGTGCGACTGTCGTAGGTGCGCATGTTCTCGGCCGTCTTGTAGCCGGTGGCGTGCTCAAACTTGATGCCGGGGTTGTCGGCCGCCACCTTGAGCATGGATTCCATGTAGCCGAAGGTGGTGCCAAAAATCAGCTTGTTGCCCTGGCCCGCCATGTCGCGCAGCACGCGCTCGGCATCGGCCGATTCGGGCACGCTTTCGACAAAGCTCGTCTCGATCTTGTCGCCGAATTCCTTTTCGAGGGCCTTGCGACCGTTGTCGTGCGCATAAGACCAGCCACCGTCGCCCACGGGGCCCACGTAGGCAAATGCAATCTTCAGAGGCTCGGGCTTGGGTGCGGGTGCTTCGGTGACGGGGGCAGGCGCGGGCGCTGGGGCCGGTGCCGGCTCTTCCTTCTTGCCACAGCCCACGAGCGCGGCAGCAGCCACGGCAGACAGCGCGGCGACCTTGAGCAGGGAGCGTTTCTGGAGATCAGTCATGTAGGTTCCTTATGAATGAGAAAGGGGTTGGAACAATGTAAGCAAAATTTCAGGAGCCAGGATAGAACGGTTTACCCAGCGATGCCGGCATGTTCACCCGAATCCACGCCGGATTGCGTGAAATCAGCGCCAGCACCACGATGGTGGCCACGTAAGGCAGCATGCTCAGCAACTGGCTGGCCACCTGCACGCCGGTGGCCTGCAAATGGAACTGGAGCATGGTCACGCCACCAAACAGGTAAGCACCTAGCAATACGCGTGCCGGGCGCCAGGTGGCAAAGGTGGTCAGCGCCAGCGCGATCCAGCCGCGCCCGGCCACCATGCCCTCCACCCACAGCGGCGTATACACGGTGGAGATGTAGGCGCCCGCCAGGCCGCACAGGGCGCCACCCGCCATCACGGCCGCCAGCCGGATGCGGCGCACGGGGTAGCCCAGCGCATGGGCCGACTCGGGCGACTCACCCACCGAACGCAGCACCAGGCCCGCACGCGAACGGTACAGGAACCAGATCAGCCCCGCCACCAGCAGCATGGTGAGGTAGACCAAGGGGTGCTGTTGGAACAGCGCGGGCCCGAGCAGCGGCACATCGCCCAGCACGGGAACCGCGTACTTGGGCAACTCGGGCAGCTTGGCCTGCACATAGCTGATGCCCGCAAACGCCGAAAAACCCACACCAAACAGGCTGAGCGCCAGCCCAGTGGCGTATTGGTTGGTGTTGAGCCAAATCACCAGCACGCCAAAGATGGCCGCCAGCAACGCCCCCGCTGCCATGCCCGCGGCAAAGCCCAGCCAGGTGTTGCCGGTGTGCACCACGGTGGCAAAGCCAGCGATGGCGGCGCACAGCATCATGCCCTCGGCCCCCAGGTTGACGATGCCGGCCTTCTCGTTGATGAGCAGTCCCAGCGCCGCCAGTGCCAGCACGGTGCCCGCGCTCAGCGTGGCGCCGATCAGCAATGCATACGATTCCATCAACGCACCTCCTTGCGGGCACCCACCCATCGCACGCGGTAGGCGATCAGCGTGTCGCAGGCCAGCAGCGTGAACAGCAGCAGGCCCTGGAACACGCCGGTCAGCGACTTGGGCAAGCCCATGCGCGACTGCGCCAGCTCTCCGCCGATATAGAACATGCTCATGAGAATGGCCGAAAACACCATGCCCACCGGGTGCAGGCGCCCCACAAAGGCCACGATGATGGCCGCGAAGCCGTAGCCCGCCGGCACATAGGGCGTGAGCTGGCCCAGGGGGCCAGCCACCTCCAGCGCGCCCGCCAGGCCTGCCGCACCGCCCGAGACCAGCAGCGCCGTCCACAGCGCCCGACGCGACGAAAAGCCTGCGTAACGCGCTGCTGCGGGCGCCAGCCCGCCCACCTGCTGGGCAAAGCCGGCACGCGTGCGAAACAAGAACACCCACAGCGCACCAGCGGCCGCCAGCGCCAGCAGCAGGCCAATGCTCACCCGCGAGCCCTGCATGAGGCGCGGAATCTGCGTGACCTTCTCAAAAGTCTTGGTTTGCGGAAAGTTGTAGCCCATGGGGTCTTTCCAGGGCCCATAGACCAGGTAACCCAGCACCAGCGTGGCCACATAAACCAGCATCAGGCTGACCAGGATTTCGTTGGCGTTGAACTTGTCGCGCAGCAGCGCCGTCAGCCCCGCCCAGGCCATGCCGCCCAGCACACCGGCCAGCAAGATGGCGGGAACGATCCAAGGGCCCGTGGTCTTGTCGGCCAGCAGCGCCACACCACCGGCCACCACGGCACCAATGACAAACTGCCCCTCCGCGCCGATGTTCCAGACGTTGGAGCGAAAGCACACCGCCAGCCCCAGCGCAATCAGCAGCAGCGGCGTGGCCTTGACCATGAGCTCACCCACAGCGTAGGCCGAGCGCACCGGCTCCCAGAAGAACACCTGCAGCCCGCGCACCGGGTCTTTGCCCAGCGCGGCAAACAAGGCCACACCAATCAGCACCGTGACGGCCAGGGCCAGCAGCGGAGAGCCATAGCTCCACCAGCGCGAAACCTGCGGTCGGGGTTCAAGTCGGAACATGCGGCACCCCCTGGGTCAGCGCGGCAAGCTGCTCGCGGTTGCGGGCCAGGTGCGCCTGCACGTCGGCATGCCACAGGCCACTCATCCACTCGCCAATGCGCTCCACCGTGGCTTCGGCACGGGGCACCGAAGGCGACAGATGCCCCTTGGCCACCACATGCAGGCGGTCACAGATTTCAAACAATTCGTCCAGCTCCTCGCTCACGACCAGCACGGCGCAGCCAGCGTCGCGCAAGGCCAATATCTCGCCGCGAATCTGCGCGGCCGCACCCACGTCCACGCCCCAGGTGGGCTGCGAGACGATGAGCAACGTGGGGTTGGCATCGATCTCGCGTCCCACGATGAACTTTTGCAGGTTGCCACCCGACAGCGACTTGGCCGCCGAATTGGGGCCACCCGCCTTCACGTGAAAGCGCTCGATGATGGACTGGGCATGCTTTTGCAGTGCCCCCACCTGGATCCAGCCACTGCCATTGACGGCATTGGTGCGCGTGAGCAGCAGGTTGTGCGCCAGGCCCATGGTGGGCACGGCGCCGCGCCCCAGCCGCTCTTCCGGCACAAAGTGCAGGCCCAGCGCACGGCGCTGGCCCGGGCCCATGCGCCCCGCGTTCTGGCCCGCCACCTGGATGCTGGCCGGCCCGGCCCGCTGGTCTTCGCCCGACAGTGCGTAGAGCAGCTCTTTTTGCCCGTTGCCCGAGACCCCGGCAATGCCCACTACCTCACCCGCCTTCACCTCGAACTGAAGGTCGATCAAATCCACCCCGAACTGGTCGGCGCGCGGCAGCGACAGGCCCTGAACGCTCAGCACGGTGGCGCCGGTTTGCACGGAGCGGTGCTCCAGCGCGGGCGGCTCGGCGCCGATCATCAGCCGCGACAGGGACGCATTGGATTCTTCAGCCGGGTTGCACACGCCGGTGACCTTGCCACCACGCAACACCGTGCAGGCCGTGCACAGCGCCCGGATCTCGTGCAGCTTGTGGCTGATATAGAGGATGCTGCAGCCCTCGGACGCCAGCTTGCGCAGCACCACAAACAGTTTTTCGACCGCCTGGGGCGTGAGCACCGAGGTGGGCTCGTCCAGGATGAGCAGCTTGGGGTTGGTGAGCAGTGCGCGGATGATTTCGACGCGCTGCATCTCACCCACACTCAGTGTGTGCACCGGACGCAGGGGGTCGATGTCCAGCCCGTATTCAGACGCCTTGGCCGTAATGCGCTGCGTGACCTCGGACAGTGTGATGCGCTTGTCCAGGCCCAGCCACACGTTTTCGGCCACCGTGAGGGTGTCGAACAGGCTGAAATGCTGGAACACCATGGCAATACCCAACGCGCGCGCCTCTTGCGGGTTGCGCACCTGCACCGCCTGGCCGTTGAAGTGCACGCCGCCTTCGTCGGGCTTGACCGAGCCGTAGATGATTTTCATCAGCGTGGATTTGCCCGCGCCGTTTTCGCCCAGCACGGCATGGATCTCGCCGGGCTGCACCGTCAGCGCCACATCGCTGTTGGCCACCACCGCCGGGTAGCGCTTGGTAATGCCCACCAGCTGCAGCCGGGGCGGCATGGCGCCGGACATGCCCGACGGGCCTGGCTGGCGGAAGTTAGGGGTGGAACTCATGCGGGCGATTGTCTCTCAGTTTTCACGAATGTCGATTGGATTCAAAACAGGTTCCTGCGCTTGTTCCATAAGCGTAAGCAGCTATCCTTTTAGCAGCAAAGCCACCACGGCACAGGGCGTTTGCCCATGCCACGGCGACCCCCGCATCTGGCGTGGAAATTGCGACACTGGCCGGGGCGGCATAAGCTTGCGCCAGTGCCGGGTGCGCTCTGGTGCTCCGCTTTCCCACAACGTGTTTACGATCTCCACGCATCAAAGTGGCATTTTTCATATGACAACCAGACCCTTGCAATTTTTGCGCCGTGGCCAGCCGGTGGCGCTGGGCAATGTACCACCCGACCGCACGCTGCTGCAGGTGCTGCGCGAGGACCTGGGCTGCACCGGCACCAAGGAGGGCTGCGGCGAGGGCGACTGCGGCGCCTGCACCGTGGTGCTGGGCGAGGCGCGCGATGGCAAGGTGCACTACAGCGCGGTGAACAGCTGCATCCGGCTGGCGCATTCGATCGATGGCATGGCACTGTGGACGGTGGAGGACCTGACGGAAGACCCGCTGATCCAGCCGGTTGCCTTGCCCCACAAACCGACGCGAGCGGACGGCGGGCTAGGCGTACGGAGCGCAGGAACCGGAATGGGCATGCAGGTCCATGAGGATTACGACGAGCGGGAAGCAAAGGGGCCCGCTACCCTTTCCGGCGCAACGACGCCCCCCGTTCGCGCAGTAGGTTTGCATCCTGCGCAGGAAGCCATGGTGCAGTGCCACGGCTCCCAGTGCGGCTTTTGCACTCCCGGCTTTGTGATGAGTCTCTTTGGGATGTATCAAAACCACGTTTGCCAGGGCCAGCCCGTCACCCGCGCACTGGCGCAGGAAGAACTCTCGGGCAACCTGTGCCGCTGCACCGGCTACCGCCCCATTCTGGACGCCGCGCAGCACATGGCCACACTGCCCGCCGTAGCGGTGAACGAACCCCAGTTGCTACAAAAATTAGAGCTACTTGCGCTTACCAGCAAAGGGCTAGAGGCCAATTTTTCATATATTTCACCGACCACACTGCCCGCCCTGCTGGCCGCCCGGGCCGCGCACCCGCACGCCCAGGTGGTGGCTGGCTGCACCGATGTGGGGCTGTGGATCACCAAGCTGCACAAGCAATATGCACAGATTCTGGATGTGACGCGCGTGGCCGCGCTGCGCACGGTAGACACCACGCCGCAGCACATCCACATCGGCGCGGCGGTCACGCTGACCGATGCCTTTGCCGCACTCACCGCGCAGTGGCCGCAGCTGCACCGCTTTGCCACCCGCTTTGCCGGCCTGCCTGTGCGCAACGCGGGCACGCTGGGCGGCAACGTGGCCAACGGCTCGCCGATTGGCGACTCGATGCCGCTGCTGATCGCCCTGCGCGCCCAGGTAGTGCTGGCCAGCACGCGCGGTGAGCGCACACTCGCGCTGGAAGACCTCTACACCGGCTACCGCCAGAACGCGATGGCCCCCGACGAGCTGCTGGTGCACATCCTCGTGCCGCGCCCTGCGGACACCGAAAGGCTGGCCGTCTACAAGGTATCCAAACGCTTTGACGACGACATCTCGGCCGTGTGCCTGGCGCTGAACCTGGACATCGCAGGCGGCGTGGTGCAGCGCGCCCGCATTGGCGCGGGCGGCGTGGCCGCCACCCCGGCGCGCGCGCGGCAGGCCGAGGCCGCCCTGCAGGGCCAGCCCTGGACCGAGGTCACCGTGCAGCGCGCCGCGCTGGCACTGCAGGCCGAGCTCAGCCCCATCTCGGACATGCGCGCCAGCGGCGCCTACCGCAGCGCGGTGCTGGGCAACCTGCTGCAGCGCTACTGGCTGGAGAGCCAGGGCCAGCAGGCCGCAAGCCTTGAAGATCTTGACCTGGAGTCCGTGGCATGAACACCCCCCACACGCTGTTTCCCCAGGTGCCGCCATCCTCCACCGGCCCCGCCATGGGCCAGTCACACATCCACGAAAGCGCACGCGCCCAGGTGGCGGGCGCCGCCCATTACATCGACGACCTGCCCGAGGTGAAGGGCACGCTGTATGCAGCGCCCATCCTCTCGACGGTGGCCCATGGCCGCCTGAACGGCGTGGATGCGCGTGCCGCGCTGGCATTGAGCGGCGTGCGCGGCGTGGTGCTGGCGGCCGACGTGCCGGGCGACAAGCTGCTGGCCGCCTTTGCGCACGACGAACCAGTGTTTGCAGTGGACACCGTGCAGCACATGGGCCAGGTGATCGGCCTGGTGGTGGCCGATTCGGTCATGCAGGCCCGCCGTGCGGCGCGCGCCGTGCAGCTCGACATCACGCCCCTGCCCGCTGTACTTTCGGTGCAGGCGGCGCTGCAGGCCGAAAGCTATGTGCTGCCGCCGGTGTTCGTGCGCCGGGGCGACGCGGCCACGGGCCTTGCGCAAGCGCCGCACCGTCTGCAAGGCGCCTTCGAAGTGGGCGGGCAGGAGCATTTCTACCTTGAAGGCCAGATTGCCTATGCCATCCCGCAAGAGCAAAAGCAGTGGTCGATCCATTCGAGCACGCAGCACCCCGGCGAAGTGCAGCACTGGGTGGCGCACGCTCTGGGCATCGACAACCACGCCGTGCGCGTGGAGTGCCGTCGCATGGGTGGCGGCTTTGGCGGCAAAGAAACGCAGGCCGGGCACCTGGCCGTGTGGGCGGCCGTGGCGGCCCACAAATTCGGCCGCCCGGTCAAGCTGCGGCTGGACCGGGACGAAGACTTCATGGTCACCGGCAAGCGCCACCCGTTTGCCTACGAGTACGACGTGGGCTTTGACGACACGGGCCGCATCACGGGCCTCAAACTGCAGATGGCCGCCAACTGCGGCTTCAGCGCCGACCTGTCAGGCCCCGTGGCCGACCGCGCCGTGTTCCACGCCGACAACGCCTATTACCTGAGCGACGTAGAAATCGCCTCGTACCGCTGCAAGACGAACACGCAAAGCCACACGGCGTTTCGCGGCTTTGGCGGCCCGCAGGGCGTGATCGTGATCGAGGCCATTTTGGGCGACATTGCCCGCACGCTGGGGCTGGATGCGCAGGACGTGCGCCTGGCCAACCTGTATGGCAAGGACGCCAGCGAGGGCCGCAACGTCACCCATTACCAGATGACGGTGGAGGACAACATCCTGCACGCGCTGCTGCCGCAACTGGAGCAAACATCGCGCTACCGCCAGCGGCAGGCCGACATCGCCGCCTGGAACGCGCAAAGCCCGGTGCTCAAGCGTGGCCTGGCCATCACACCGGTCAAGTTCGGCATCAGCTTCACGGCCACGCTGTTCAACCAGGCGGGTGCGCTGGTGCATGTTTACACCGATGGCAGCGTGCAGGTAAACCACGGCGGCACCGAAATGGGGCAAGGCCTGCACACCAAGGTGGCGCAGATCGTGGCCGACGAGCTAGGCGTGCCGCTCGCCCGCGTGCTGGTCACCGCCAGCGACACCGGCAAGGTGCCCAATGCCAGCGCCACGGCGGCCAGCAGCGGCACCGACCTCAACGGCCGCGCCGCCCAATACGCGGCACGCCATGTGCGCGACAACCTGGCCGCATTCGTCTGCGGGCTCGATGGCTGCGGCGCAGGCGCCATCCGCTTTGCGGACGGGCAGGTCATCTCGCCCAAGACGGTGCGCAACTTCGATGCCGTAGTGAAAGATGCCTATGCCAACCGCATCCAGCTGTGGAGCGACGGGTTTTATCGCACGCCCAAGATCCATTACGACAAGGCCACGCTCACCGGGCGGCCGTTCTACTACTTCAGCTACGGCGCAGCGTGCACCGAAGTGGTGATTGACACCCTCACGGGCGAGAACCGCGTGCTGGCCGTGGACATCCTGCACGACGTGGGCCACAGCATCAACCCCGCCATCGACATCGGCCAGATCGAAGGCGGCTTTGTGCAGGGCATGGGCTGGCTCACCACCGAGCAGCTGGTGTGGAACGACAAAGGCTACCTAGCCACCCACGCGCCCAGCACCTACAAGATTCCGGCCACGGGCGACATTCCGGCGCATTTCAAGGTGGACTTGTGGCCCGAGGCCAACCGCGAGGACAACGTGGGCGGCAGCAAGGCCGTGGGCGAGCCGCCGTTCATGCTGGCGATCAGTGTGTATGAGGCGTTGCGCAATGCGGTGGCGGCGGGGCGCGGGGGGGTGGATGCTGCGGCGCAGGTGGTGTTGACGGCGCCGGCGACGGCGGAGAATGTGTTGCGGGCACTTGGCCGGCTAGTGGATTGATTGATTGATTGATTGATTGATTGATTTCCGGCTCTGGCGCTTTTGGATAAAGCGGTAGCAGCTATTTTTTGATAGCAAACAGTCTCGTCACCCGTTCGGGGAAGCCTGTCGAAGCTTGGGTGCTGATTGGGTTTCATGCCTGAGTGCATGCCTGAGTTCGGGGCGGAGGCCGGGATTTCGCCCCGGCGGGCGACTCACTTTCTTTTGCCTCGAAGCAAAGAACAAGTACCTCGCCCGCCGGGGCGAGACCCGGCCTCCGGCCTCAAAAAAAGTACACCATAAAATACAAAAACCATAGCTACCAGCGCTTACCCCACAAGCGCCAGAGCCCAAAAACACCAAAAAAACACACCCCAGCAAGAAGGCTGAAAAACCACCCCCTACACCGGCCCCAACGCCATACGCCCCGAGGCCGCAGCCTGGTCGGCATGGCGCGTTTCCACCCGGTTGCGCCCCGCCCGCTTGGCGTCGTAGCACGCCATATCGGCCGCATACAGCACCGAAGGCACATCCTGCAAGCTGGCATCCAGCACGACCAAGCCAATGCTCACCCCCAGCGTGAAGCTGCGCCCCTGGTACGAAGGCTCCCACGCTTGCACTGCGGCGCGCAGTTGCTCGGCCAGCGCCTGCCCGCGGGCAAGCGAACAGCCGGGCAGCACCACGGCAAACTCGTCGCCGCCCAGGCGCGCTGCCCAGCCGATCTGGCGCACCTGCGACTCCAGCAGTCGCGCCACATGGCGCAGCACGTCGTCCCCCGCATCGTGGCCGGCCACATCGTTGACCACGGTGAAATAGTCCAGGTCAAGGAACAGCATCACACCATCGCCCTCGCCCTCGGCGGCATCCGCGGCTTCAACGCCGGGTGTGCGCGCCCGCGCCGACCGCTCAGCCAGCAGCACCCCCATGCGCTGGACAAACGCGTCCCGGTTGCACAGCTGGGTCAAGGGGTCATGAATGGCGGCCCAGTCCTGCTGCTGCTGCGCCTCGCGCGCGGCCGTCAGGTCTTCCAGAATCCAGACGGTGCCACCCGCCGTGTCGTGCGCCCGCACGCCCCGGCCCTGCACCCGCGCCCAGACGGGGCTGCCGTCCTTGCGCATGAAACACACGTCCCCGTCAAACGCACCGTGGGCCACAAACTGGGCCTGCACGCGTTCGCCCAGCCGCACATAGTCCTCATCCGACGCATAGAGGGTGCGCGCTGGGCGGCCCTGCAACTCCTCGGCGCTGTAGCCGAGCATCTGGCAGGCCTGCCGCCCTACCACCTCCAAAATGCCCAGCCGGGTGATCACGATACCCACGGAGGCGTTCTCCAGGATGGCCTGAAACTGCCCCTCCAGATGGTCCCGCTGCTGGCGCTGCTGCGCGCTGTGCTGCACCTGGCCTTCAAACACCTGCACCAGGGCTCCCACCTCACCCGAGGCGCGGGGCCACACGATGCCGTCGCCGCGCGGCCCGCGCGCCAGCTGCAACGCGCTGTGGCACAGCTGGGCCAGTGGCTGCGCCATCCACACCATGAGCCCCGCCAGCAGGGCCATGCTGGCACCGATCAGCGCGGCGGCAAGCCACCACGCCTTGCGCTGCGCACCTTCCAGGGGCGCCAGCATGGCGCGGGCATCGCTCACACGGGCCACGAACCACTGCGGCAGCGGCATTCCGGCCATGCTCACGATGTGCGCCGGCAGCACCTCGGTGGTGCCGCGCCCGGCCACCGGCTGCGCCTGCTGCAGCCACCCGGTGTACACCGGGCCCAGCCCCGTTTCATCGCGCACGTTTCCCAGAATGCGCACCGGATCCGGGTGCGAGAGGATGGTGCCATCGCGGGTAAAAACAATCAGCCGCGAGTCGTCGCGCGCCGGGAGCGTCATGGACGGCGGCAGCAGCCCTTGCGACTGCAGCTTGAGCGCCCCGGCCACCACCCCCATGACCGAACCATCCTCGCGGCGCAGCGGCATGGTGAACATGACCCGCGCCTCGGCGGTACGGCCCGCCACCAGCTCGGACACCAGGGGTTTGCCCCCCGTCAGCGTGCGCCGCAGGGCATCGCGCTCTGAAGGGTCGAGGTTGGCTGCGTCTTCCAGGCGGCCAGAGTGCAGATTGACACGCAACGCCCCGTCGTGGCGGGCCACCTGCATGGAATCGAAAAACTGCACAGCGGGCAGACCCTGCTGCAACAGCCACTCCAGGGACGACGGCGAATTGAGCATGTCCGGTGTGATGCCCTCGGCCACGGTGCGCAGCACTTTCTGGCTTTGCTCGATCTTGCTGGCCAGCAGCCGCGCCATCACCTCGACCTCTTCGGTCTGCTGGCCCACCAGGCGGCGGATGGACTCGCGCTCCGAGGCGAGCGAAGCCAGCCACGCCGACAGCGCCCCCGACACGGCCACAGCCAACAGGGCCACCAGCATGAGGCGCAACACCAGCGAACCGGGCCACCGCCAGCCTGGCGAATCGGTGGGAGCCGGCGTGCGCGCCCAAGGCGTCATGCGCATCCCGCGCGCCGCAGGCCCAGGGCAAAAGGAGGGAGAAGGTGCGACATGGGTACAGGCTTTGCCAGAGAAGTCTCCGGCAAATATACGCAGCGCCCCGCCCTGGGCGCATGGGTGGAACCCTCGTTTCAGCCCAAGGAAAAACCCTGAGCCAACAGACTGGGCAATGGGGTCAGCAACCCGCCACGGACTGCAGCGCGTGCGGCTGCGGAAGATTGAGCACGTTGCCGGTGCCTGCAATCAGCCCATGCTCGCGCAGGTGGCGCAAAACACGCGAAAAGGTCTCGGGGGCGATACCCAGCTGCGCGGCAATGAGGCGCTTGCGCTGGTGCAGCGTCACGCTCATGGCGCCGCTGTGATCAGGAAGTGCATGGTTGAGCAGCCACTGGGCGCAGCGCGCCTCTGCATCCTGCGCCAGCCGGCTCACGGCCAGCTCGGACTGCTGGCGGTACCCGGTGGCCATGTCCCGCAGCAGCCCCTGTGCCACGGGCGGCAGCGACGCACACCCGCGCCGGAACTCTTCGATCGGAAGGCGGCGCACCTGAATGCGCGTCTCTGCCACCATGTCCACGGGAAAAGGCTTTTCCAGCATCGCGGAAGCCGCATCCAGCCAGAAAGGCCCTTCCACCACGCCCAGCTGGTGGCGCATGCGCCCGTCCTCATACACGCCGCGCAGTACCCGCCCGCTTTCAAGGTGCAGCACCGAAGTCAGCGTCTGGTTGCGCCTGCGAAGCACTTCGCCGGCGGCGAGCACTTCGATCTGGGCAGGAAGGGAGAAGAATGTGGATGGCAACATGTAGCCCACTTTGCCGCGCGATAGTGCTGCGCGTTTTGAGGAAGATCAAATGTGAGTTTGACCCTGCCAGGGCGCACACCTGCCGTATGCGCCGGATCAAAAACACGGAGAACACGAAAAACAACAGTTGAAGCACTCATGCGGCATAGAACTTGCAACAGATTGTTGGTGACACGATCATGCAGGGCGCAACGCACTGTCATGACGGTGTCATGCCCTTTCTGGCCGGGATAACCGGCACTTACAACCCCCTGCAGGAGTTTCTATGAAAAAAAACCTGATTGCCTTGGGCGCCGCACTGCTGTGTGCCGCCGGGGCCCACGCCCAAAGCTCCGTCCAGCTCACCGGTCTGGTGGACGTGTTTGCCGGCTCCATGAAGATGGCTGGCGACGCCTCCAGCAAGTCGGTGGTCGATAGCGGTGGCCTGACCACCTCGTGGTTTGGCATGAAGGGCACCGAAGACCTGGGCGGCGGCCTGAAGGCCCACTTCAACCTGACCTCGTTCATCAAGGTGGACACCGGCAGGCAAGGGCGCTTTACCGGCGACACGTTCTTCTCGCGCGATGCCAACGTCAGCCTGTCGGGCGGTTTTGGTTCGGTGCTGCTGGGCCGCTGGATGGCGCCCAACTTCCTGCCTTCGGTGGTGGGCAACCCGCTGGGTGACTCGTTCACGTTCTCCCCGCTGATCCTGCACAAGGATGTGCCGCTGTTCAACGGCACCGGCTGGCGCTCCATGACCCCCGCCGACACGGGCTGGAGCAACCAGATCGTGTACTCCACGCCAGACATCGGCGGCTTCAAGGCCAACCTGCAATACCAGTTTGGCGAACAGGCGGGCAAGAGCGGCAAGAACAACGTGGGCGTCAACTTCTTCTATTTTGGTGGCCCGCTAACCCTGACCGGCTTCTATGAAAACGCCGACATCAACAACCCGGTGAACACGCTGCTGGCCAACAACCAGAAATACTGGATGCTGCTGGGCGCCTACGACTTCGGCATGGTCAAGCCCTACCTGAGCTATGGCGAAAAGAAGATCGACGACACCGCCTCCACCAAGGGCAAGACCTACCAGGTGGGCGCCTCCGCCCCCCTGGGCAATGGCAAGCTGCTCGCCGAGTGGGTGAAAACCGAGTGGTCCACCCCCGACGTGAGCCGCAAGACCTTCACGCTGGGCTACGACTACAACCTGTCCAAGCGCACCGACGTGTACGCCATGTACATGAACGACAAAATCACCAGCCAGACCAACGGCAACAGCTTCGGCGTGGGCATCCGCCACCGCTTCTGATCGCCGCGCCCTCGGGCGCTTGCAAGGCACGGCAGAGCGATCTGCCGTGCCTTTTTTCATGCCACGGCGCTGGCGGCCACCACCCCATCAAATTTGAGTCAAAAGTGCCTCAAGCGCTTATTCAGCAAGCGCTAGAAGCTATAAAACAAGGAGCACCCTGAAGTCATTCACGTTGGTATGCGTGGGCCCGGTGATGACCAGATCACCGAGCGCCTCGAAGTAGCCATAGGCGTCGTGGCGGTCCAGGTGATCGGCCACTGCCCGCTGCGCCGCTGCGGCACGGGCCAGCGTGTCGGGCGTGACCAGCGCACCCGCGTTGTCTTCGATGCCATCAATGCCATCGGTGTCGGCCGCCAGCGCCCACACGCAGTCCATGCCCTGCAGCGCCTGCGCCAGCCCCAGGCAGAACTCGCCGGCGCGCCCGCCCCGGCCAGGGGCCGCGCCCTCACGGCGCGGGCGCACCGTCACGGTGGTTTCGCCGCCGCTCAAAATCACGCAGGGTCGCTCAAACGGCTGGCCGCGCAACGCCACGCCGCGCGCCAGTGCCGCGTGCACACGCCCCACCTCGCGGGATTCGCCTTCCATCTCGTCGGACAGGATGTAGGCCGCCAGCCCCGCCCCGCGCGCCATGGCCGCTGCCGCCTCCAGTGCCTGCCAGGGTGTGGCCACCAGGTGCACTGAATGCCCGGCAAAGGCGCCATCTGCCGGCTTGGGCGTCTCCAGCGCACCGCTTTGCAGGGCCTGGCGCACGGGCGGCGGCACGTCGATGCGGTAGCGCGCCAGAATTTCCAGCGCATCGGCGCAGGTGGTGGCATCGGGCACCGTGGGGCCGCTGGCGATGACCGACGGGTCATCGCCCGGCACATCACTGATGGCAAGCGTGACCACACGCGCAGGCGCGCAGGCCGCGGCCAGGCGCCCGCCCTTGATGCGCGAGAGGTGCTTGCGCACGCAATTCATCTCGCCAATGCTGGCCCCGCTTTCGAGCAGGGCGCGGTTGATGCGCTGCTTGTCTGCCAGCGCCAGGCCGTCTGCGGGCAAGGTGAGCAACGACGAGCCGCCGCCCGACACCAGGCACAGCACCAGGTCGTCGGCCGTCAGCCCCGCCGTGAGTGCCAGCATGCGCTCAGCCGCCGCCATGCCCGCCGCGTCGGGCACGGGGTGCGCGGCCTCGACCACTTCAATGCGCTGCACCAGTCCGTCTGGCCGGGGCGGCACATGGCCATAGCGCGTGACCACCAGGCCCGACAGCGGCGCTTCGGGAGGCCACAGGGCCTCCAGCGCCTGCGCCATGGAGCCGCCCGCCTTGCCGGCGCCCAGCACCAGCGTGCGCCCACGCGGCGGCTCGGGCAGCCAGGCCCGCATGCCTTGCAGCGGCTGGGCGCTGCGCACGGCGGTATGGAAAAGCGCTTGCAAAAATGCGCGCGGCTGGGTGCGGTAATCCGGCAGGGCCTCGCCCGAAACGTCAGAAGGTGCTTGCATGGCAACCATTGTCGCCGCGGCCCCGCGCTTTAAAAAGCGGGCGCTGCCGGCACGGCGCAGGCCCCTCTTTAACCCAACCGGGGCAAAAACGCCGCTGGCTAACGGTCAGCAGCCGGGGTCACGCCCCCCGGCAAGCCGCCGTCAGTTTTGCGGGGCAGCGGGTGCGATGGTGGCCGCTGTATCGCGCCAGCCGCCTCCCAGCGCCTTGTACAGCGCCACCTGGTTTTGCCGCTGCGCCAGCTGCGACTGGGCCAACGCCTGCTGCGTGGCAAACAGGGCGCGCTGGGCATCGAGCACATCCAGGTAGCTGGCCACGCCGTTGCGGTAACGCAGGTCGGCCAGGCGGAAGCGGTCGGCCTCGGCGGTGGCTTGTGCCTGCTGGGCCAGCACCTGCTCGCCCAGCGTGGCGCGGCCGGCCAGGGCATCGGCCACTTCGCGGAACGCGCTTTGAATGGCCTTGTCGTACTGGGCCACCGCAATCTCGCGCCCGGCACGGGCCGAGTCGAGCCCGGCCTGGTTGCGCCCGGCATCAAAAATGGGCAGCACGGCCTGGGGCGCCAGCGTCCAGCCCCACGAACCGCTCTTGAACAGGCCCGACAACGCATTGCTGGCGGTGCCAGCGCTGGCCGTCAGGGCAATGCGCGGAAAAAACGCTGCCCGCGCCGCACCGATGTTGGCGTTGGCCGCAATCAGCTGCTGCTCGGCCTGGCGGATGTCCGGGCGGCGCTCCAGCAGGTCGGATGGCATGCCTTCGGACACATCACGCAGCGCCACTGCGCCGCCATCGGCCTGCACATTGGGCAGCAACCGCTCGGGCACGGGTTGCCCCACCAGCAGCGTGAGCGCGTTCACATCGAGCGCGCGCAGGCGTTGCTGCTGGGCCAGGGTGGACCGCGCAGCCGCCGTCAGGGATTCGGCCTGGCGCAGGTCCAGGGCAGAGGTCACGCCCTGGTCAAAGCGCAAACGATTGAGCCGCAGCGAGTCGTCCCGGGTGACCATGGTGCGCTGCGTCAGGCTCAGCAGTTCTTCGTTGGTCTGCAGGCTCAGCCAGGTGCTGACCACCGATGCAATCAGACTGGTCTGCACCGCGCTGCGCGCCTCCTGCGTGGCCAGAAATTGCGCCAGGGCCGCTTCCTTCAGGCTGGCCACACGGCCAAAAAAGTCGATCTCCCAGGACGCCATGGCCAGACCAGCGGTGTAGGCGCTGCTGATCCCGCCGCTGCCGTCAGCCGCCGGCTGGCGGTTGCCCGTGGCGGCGGCGTTGATGGTGGGCACCTGGTCGGCACGGCGAATCTGGTACTGCGCGCGGGCCTGCTCGATGGATAGCACCGCCAAGCGCAGGTCGCGGTTGTTTTGCAGCGCCATCTCCACCAGCTCGCGCAGGCGCGCATCGCCCACAAAGTCCTGCCAGGGCAGATCAGCCGCAGCCGTGGTGGCGGTGGTGCCTGGGGCAGCGCCCACAGCGGGCCACTGCGCCGCCACAGGGGCCTGCGGGCGCTCATAGGTGGGAATCATGGAACAACCGGCCAGCAGCGCCACGGCGGCAAGTGCCGTGGCAGCGGGCAGGCGGGCCGTGCGAATGCCGGCAGCCCGGCGGGGCGTAAAAATATCAAGCATGGGTGTTTCCTGTGTCCGTCTGGTGCGAGTGCTGGGCATCAAATTGCCGCTGGCGTGCGCTGCCCTTGAACAGGCTGCGCACCACCACGAAGAAGATCGGCACGAAAAACACGGCCAGGAAGGTGCCCACCACCATGCCCGAGATCACGCCGGTGCCAATGGCACGCTGGCTGGCCGAACTGGCACCCGAGGCAATGGCCAGTGGCACCACACCCAGAATGAACGCCAGCGAGGTCATGATGATCGGACGGAAACGCAGGTGGGCCGCAGCCAGTGCCGACTCAATAACGCCCTTGCCCTGCGCCTGCAGGTCTTTGGCGAACTCGATGATCAGGATGGCGTTTTTGGCCGACAGGCCGATGATGGTGATCAGCCCCACCTGGAAATACACGTCATTCGTCATGCCGCGCAGGGTGATGCCCAGCAGCACGCCCAGCACCCCCAGAGGCACCACCAGAATGACCGACAGCGGAATCGACCAGCTTTCATACAGCGCTGCCAAACACAAAAACACTGCCAGGATGGCAAAACCATACAGCACCATGGCCTGCGAGCCGGCCAGCTTTTCTTCGCGCGACTGACCCGTCCATTCAAAGCCAAAGCCCGCGGGCAGCTGCGAGGCCATGCGCTCCATCTCGGCCATGGCGTCGCCCGTGCTGAAGCCGGGCGCCGCGCCACCGGCAATGCGCATGGCGGGGTATCCGTTGTAGCGCACGGTCTGCATGGCACCGCTGATCCAGCGCGTGGTGGCAAACGACGACAGCGGCACGGCCTTGCCCTGGCTGTTCAGCGCCGTGAGCCTGAGGATGTCCTCGGGCTGCATGCGGGCCTGGGCCTCGGCCTGCACCACCACGCGCTGCAGACGCCCGGCGTTCGGGAAGTCATTGATATAGGCCGAGCCCAGCGCCGTGGAGATGGCGTTGTTGATGGCGGAAAAACTCACGCCTTGCGCGCTGGCCTTGTCGCGGTCGATGTCGACCTGCAGTTGCGGGGCGTCTTCCAGACCGTCTGGACGCACGCCCGCGAGCACCTTGCTCTTGGAGGCCATGCCCAGCATCTGGTTGCGTGCCGCCACCAGAGCATCGTGGCCGTTGCCACCACGGTCTTGCAGGCGGAAGGTGAAGCCCGAGCTGACCCCCAGCTCAGGAATGGCGGGCGGGCTCAGCGCGAAGATGAAGGCGTCACGCACACCCGACAGCGCGCCCATGGCACGGCCGGCAATGGCCTCTGCCGTGTGCTCGGCGCCCGCGCGCTCGGACCAGTCCTTCAGGGTCACAAAAGACAGGCCGGCGTTTTGCCCCTGGCCCGAGAAGCTGAAGCCCAACACGGCAACCATGTTCTTGACTTCGGGCTGCTTGAGCATGAAGTCCTCGACCTTCTCGACCACGGCCTGCGTGCGCTCCAGCGTGGCGCCCGGCGGCAACTGGATGTTGACGAGGAGATTGCCCTGGTCTTCGTTGGGCAAGAACGAGGTGGGCAGGCGCATGTAGAGCACCCCCACGGCAGCGATCAGCGCCACATAGACGACCATCATGCGGCCGCCCCGGCGCAGCAGTTTGGCCACCCAGCCTTCATAGCCCTTGGCGGTGCGGGCAAAGCCGCGGTTGAAACCGCCAAAAAAGCCCTTCTTGGAATGGCCATGCCCGGCCTCGACCGGCTTGAGCAAGGTCGCGCACAGCGCGGGCGTGAGCGACAGCGCCATGAAGGCCGAAAAAGCAATCGACACACCCATCACCGCCGAGAACTGGCGGTAGATGTTGCCCACCGAGCCGGCAAAGAACGCCAGCGGCAAGAACACCGAGATCAGCACCACGGTGATACCGATGATGGCGCCCGAGATCTGGCCCATGGCCTTGCGCGTGGCCTCCAGCGGGGGCAGGCCTTCCTCGTTCATGATGCGCTCGACGTTTTCCACCACCACGATGGCGTCGTCCACCACGATACCGATCACCAGCACCATGCCGAACATGGTCAGCACGTTGATCGAAAAGCCCATGGCCAGCAGCGCACCAAAGGTGCCCAGCAGCGCCACCGGCACCACGATGGTCGGGATGATGGTGTAGCGGAAGTTCTGCAAGAACAGATACATCACCAGAAACACCAGCACGATGGCTTCGAGCAGGGTCACGGCCACCTGCTTGATGGAAATCTTGACGAAGTTGGAGCTGTCGTAGGGAATGGTCCAGCTCACGCCAGGCGGAAAGTATTTTTCCAGCTCGGCCATGCGGGTCTTGACGGCTGTGGCAGCGGCCAGCGCATTGCCCGAGGGCGACAACTGCACCCCCATGCCGGTGGCGGGCTTGCCGTTCAGGCGGGCGGTGGTGGCATACGACTGGGCGCCCAGCTCGATGCGCGCCACATCCTTGAGGCGCACCGTGGAGCCGTCGGCATTGGCGCGCAGCACGATCTCACCAAACTCCTTGGTCGAGCTGATCTGCCCGGGCACCACCACGGTGGCCGAGATGCTCTGGCCGCTCATGTTGGGCAACTCGCCCAGGCTACCGGCAGACACCTGCGCGTTCTGCGCCTGGATGGCGCTGGCGACGTCGGCCGCCGACAGGTTGAAGCCCTGCAGCTTGGCCGGGTCCACCCACACGCGCATGGCACGCTCGGCGCCAAACAACTGCACCTGGCCGATGCCGGGCAGGCGCTGCAGCTCGGGCACCACGTTGCGCGCGGCGTAGTCGCTCAGCGAATTCACGTCGAACTTGGGGTCGGACGACGACAGCATGGTGAACAGCAAGAAGTTGCTGCGCGACTTGTCCACGCGCACGCCCTGCTGGTTCACCACCGCTGGCAGCCGCGGCGAAGCGCGCGAGAGTCGGTTTTGCACCTCGACCTGCGCCAGGTCGGGATTCGTGCCCGGCTCGAAGCTGAGTGTGAGGGTGCCGGTGCCGTTGGCCTGGCTCACGGCCTCCATGTAGGCAAGGCCGGGCGCGCCGTTCATCTCACGCTCGATCACGGCCAGCACGCTGTCTTCGAGGGTTTGTGCCGAAGCACCTGGATAGGCGGCACTCACCACGATGCTCGGCGGTGCCACCGAGGGGTATTGCGACACGGGCAGCTTGGTGATCGACACGGCGCCCAGCACCATGACGAACAAGGCAATCACCCACGCAAAGATGGGGCGGTCAATAAAGAACTTGGCCATGGGGCTGGCTCCTTATTTCTGCTCGGCACTGGCGGGAGCAGCGGGGGCGCTGGCCGCAGGTGCAGCGGCCGGTGTAGCGGCAGCGGGTGCAGCAGCGGCGCTGCCGGGGGCTTGCCAGGGCACCGCCTTCACGGGCGTGCCGGGCGGCATCATCTGGAGCTTCTGAAAGCCATCGACCATGACCTGCTCACCGGCCTTGAGGCCTTCCAGCACGATCCACTGGTTGTTGCGCGCGGCACCCACCTTCACCATGCGCGGGCTGAGCTTGCCATCGGCGCCTACCACCGTGATCTTGTCGCCTTGCTGGGTGCGCGTCACTGCCTGCTGGGGCAGCGTGATGGCATTGGCCACCTGGGCCTGCTCCAGACGCACGCGCACATACAGGCCGGGCAGCAAGTCACCCTTGGGGTTGGGCACCTCGGCGCGCAGCGTGATCTGGCCGGTGCTCGGGTCCACTGTCAGGTCGGAAAACAGCAGTTTGCCGGGGAGCGCATATTCGCTGCCGTCCTCCAGCACCACGCGCACGATGGCGGCTTCGCTGCCCCCGGCGCGCTGGAGCTGGCCATCGGCCAGGGCACGGCGCAGTTTCATTACCTCGCCAGCCGACTGGGTGAAGTTGACATACACCGGATCAACCTGCTGGATCACGGCCAGTTGCGTGGCTTCGCCCTGCCCCACCAGAGCGCCTTCGGTGACCAGGGCGCGGCCGATGCGGCCCGAAATGGGCGCCGTGACGCTGGCGTAATTCAGATTGATGCGGCCGGTCTGCACGGCGGCACGGCCTGCGGCCACGTCGGCCTCGGCCTGCTTTTGCGCCGCCACGGCGTTGGCGTATTCCTGCTGGCTGACCGCGTTGGCGGCCAGCAGTGGCTTGTAGCGCTCGGCCAGCGCGGCCGCCTGCGTCAGGTTGGCCTGGGCGCGGGCCAGCGTGGCCTGGGCACTTTGCAGCGCCGCCGCATAGGGAGCGGCGTCAATCGTAAACAGGGCCTGCCCTGCCTTGACGTCGCTGCCTTCGCGAAACAGCCGCTTTTGCAAGATACCGGCAGCACGGGCCCGCACCTGCGCCACGCGCGAGGCTTCCAGGCGCCCGGGCAGCTCGGTCACCAAACCCACATCACCCGGTGTGGCCACCACCACGCCCACTTCGGGTGGCGGCATGCCGCCACCGGCCGCCGCCGGTGGCGCCTCGGACTTGCCACAGGCCGCCAACAGCAATACAACGGACAGGCCACCCGCCGCAACGCCCAGGCGCACACGCGCAGGGGACAAGGCAGAGGCAACAACGGGGGCAGTCTTGACATTGGGCAAGGCAGACATGGTGTTCCTTGGAGAAAAAGGTGCGGCAAATCCGCAGAGTGAACCAGTTTAGTGTGGCGCGCCGATCTGCGCACAGGCCTGCAACATGGCCCACGGCACGGCAACGAAGGCTTGCATTAAAGCATACATACATTCAAGAATGTATGTATAGTGACGAATACACCCCATCAAGTGAGGTATTTCATGGCCCGACGCACCAAGGCGGACGCACAGACCACGCGCAACAACCTTCTGGATGCTGCGGAACAATTGTTTCAATCGCGTGGCGTTTCACACACTTCCCTGAATGACATTGCCACGGCCGCAGGCACCACGCGGGGGGCGATTTATTGGCATTTCAAGGACAAGGCCGATCTGTTCAACGCCATGATGGAGCGCGTGACCCTGCCGCTGGAGCAAACCCTGGTGGTGGCGTATGTGGAGCAGTCAGCCCACCCCGTGGCCGAGATCCGCAGTGCCATGCTGGAGGCGCTGCGCCTGATTGCCACCGACGAGCAAACCTGCCGCGTCCTCAAGATCGCCACCCACCAGGTCGAATACACCACCGACATGGGCGCCGTGCTGGAGCGCCACCTGAGCGTGCACGGCGGCTGCGTGGCGCGCAACCATGCTGCGCTGCAACGCGCCTTTGCCGCCCGCGGCCAGCCCCCACCCATGGCGCTGGACTTTGCCGCCCGGGGCTTGCAGGTGCTGGTGGAAGGGCTGGTGCACCAATGGCTGCTCAATACCGAAGCATTTGACCTGCAGGCCAACGGCCGTGCGGCGCTGGATGTGTACCTGAGGGGCCTTGGCCTGCACGACACGGTACCCGGCTGATATGCGCGCCGGATCATTGCATCCGGCCCATCCAACCCCGCCACCCGGTCACTGGGTGGCGGCACCCGCCTGGTACCAGCGCCCGATCAGTGCGCGTTCTTCGTCGGTCATCTGTGTGGCGTTGTTCATGGGCATGAGCTTTTGCACCACGGCCTGCTGGTAAATGGCCTGGGCGTGCTGCTTGACCAGGGCGGTCGAATCCAGCCGCAGGTTCTTCATCTGTACCTGCTCGCCATGGCACATGTAGCAACGCTGCTCCAGCACTTTTTGCACTGATTTATAGTCAATTTGACCTGTAACGCTTATGGGATAAGCGCCCTTAGCTACTAAATCAGTAGCACCCATCTGCACCATCTGCACCGTCGGCGGCGCAGGCCGCAGCCAGGCCACCATGGCCACCATCACGGCCACCCCCACCAGCGCATACGGCAGCGGATTACCGCTCTTGCCCAGCTTGTAGCCATGGCGCATCACAAAGAACTGGCGAATGGCCGCTCCCGCGAACATCATCATGATCAGCACCAGCCAGTTTTGCGGATGGCTCCAGGTAAAGCTGTAGTGGCCGCTGAGCATGGCAAACAGCACCGGCAGCGTGAAATAGGTGTTGTGCACGCTGCGCTGCTTGCCACGTTTGCCGTGAATCGGGTCCACCGGCAGGCCTGCCTTGATCTGCGCCACCACCGTGCGCTGGCCGGGGATGATCCAGAAGAACACGTTGGCACTCATGGCCGTGGCCATCATGGCGCCCACCAGCAAAAACGCCGCGCGGCCTGCAAACCAATGGCAGGCCAGCCACGAGGCCACGCACACCAGCACAAAGACGAGTGCGCCCACAACGGCGTCGCCGTTCTTGCGCTGGCCGAAGATGCGGCAGATGGCGTCGTACAGCAGCCAGAACACCACGAAGAACGCCAGCGCCACCACGATGGCGGTGGCGGGCGCCCAGTCCATGCGCGACTTGTCGATGAGGTAAGTGCTGGCGCTGTAGAGGTACGACACCGTGAACAGCGCAAACCCGCTGAGCCAGGTGCTGTAGCTCTCCCAGAAAAACCAATGCAGGTGTTTGGGCAGCCGGGGCGGCGACACCGCAAACTTGACCGGGTGGTAGAACCCGCCGCCGTGCACGGCCCATAGCTCACCGCTCACGCCCTGTTGCTTCAGGTCTTCATCCTCGGGCGGCGTGAGGCTGCTGTCCAGAAAGACGAAGTAGAACGACGAGCCAATCCAGGCAATCGCTGTGATGACGTGGACCCAGCGCAGCAGCAGGTTGGCCCAGTCGAGAAGATAGCTTTCCATGTTTACGGTTCTCAACCTTCGCGGCACGCCAAAGCGCGCGCCACATGTGCAACCTGCTCACCACTGCGGGCGCTCTGAGCAGACAAAAGGGCCGCGCACCATGGCAACACACTGCCGGGGCACCGCTGCGACCCACCATTCTCACGTTTCGGCACAAAGTGTATGCAGGAACTGTTCCTGGTCAGCGCACACACCACCGAAGCCCGGTGGCCCAGCTGCGGCAGGCATTACCCAGGATGCGGGTGCATGGCTGTTACCGACGCTCGCACTTTTTCCAGGGCTGGCGCTGCGTACAGGGTTTGCAGCAGCTGTGCAGCCACTGCCACCGCAATCACCTCGGGCGCTTTGCCGTGTATGCCCGGCACACCGATCGGGCAGGTCACCTGCGCCAGATCGTGCGGCATGAAACCCCGCCCCTGCAGCCGGTTCGCAAACGTGGCCCACTTGGTCTTGCTGCCGATAAGACCGATAAACGGCAGATCGCCCTGCTCGCGCTGGCGGCGCAGGCAGGCAGCCACCACGTCCAGGTCTTCGGCGTGGCTGAAGCTCATGATGAGCACGCGGCTGCCAGGGGCCAGCCGGGGCACGGCCAGCTGCACTGGTTCAGAGTGTTCACACCGCACGCCCTCGGGTGCAGGATCTGGAAAAACCCCGTCGCGGCTGTCGATCCAGGTCAGGGCAAACGGCAGCGGCGCCAGCACGCGCGCCAATGCATGGCCTACATGCCCACCACCAAACAAGGCCACAGGGTAGAGCGCTGGCGCCAGGCGCTGCTGAAGGCTTTGCGCATGCTGCGCCCCGACCAACTCAAACCCCAGGTGCATCACGCCCCCGCAGCACTGCCCCAGGGCCGGGCCAAGCGCGTAGCGCTGCCGCGGCGCACCGGCAAGCCCGCTCAGCCGACGTCGCGCCTGGGCAATGGCCTGGTGTTCGATATGCCCGCCGCCGATAGTGCCCACCAGACTGTTGGCAAAAACAGCCATCCAGGCCCCCACTTCCCGCGGAGCAGAGCCTTGTGTAGACTCGACGGTCACCAGACAGGCCGGGGCGGCCTTCAGGCCCTCCAGCAGCAACAACAGATCAGTCACAACCAACTTTCAGTATGTTCACGGCACACCATGCACAGCTCGCATGGACCGTGCCCACCAGCATAGCGACCGCACCATGCCACCCACTTTGCCCCAACGTTCTTCCCGAACCGGCCGCCACTGGCTGCTGGCCGGACTTATGGCGGCCGTGGGTGCCATCGTTGCGGCCTGCAAATCTGCCCCGGAAGCCCCGCCGCCACCTCCCGACAGCCGCATGCCCAGCACCAACGCAGGGCAGGCACCGGGCAGATCGGCGTTGCCCAGCCCCTCGGCGGCCATCAGCGCGCGCGCCTATCGCCGCGACGCGGCAACCCACGTGTACAACCTGAACCCCCAGCGGGTTTTCAAGGGCAAGCTGCCGCCCATGCTGTACGCCATTGGCGTGCTGGAAGTAGCCATTGACCGCAGCGGCCACGTCACCAAGCTGCACTGGATGCGCGCACCGCGCCATGCGCCGGAAGTGGTTGCCGAGATCGAGCGCACCGTGCGCGCCGCGGCCCCGTTTCCGGTGCCTGCGCGCATGGGCCGGGTCGTCTACACCGATACCTGGCTGTGGGACAAAAGTGGGCATTTTCAGCTGGACACCCTGACCGAAGGCCAGCTCTGAGAACGTCTTGGCGCCCTGGCACGCCGCGCTCACAAAAACAGAGCTGCTGACGCCTGCTTTTTATAGGTTTCAAGCACTTTCTTGGCACAAATCACCGCCGATAAAGCGCGATAAGCTCCTTTTTCAGGAGCACTCCTCACGATCCTCTGTACGTGGAATAGCTCCACGGGCTCACCAGCAACGGCACGTGGTAGTGCTGGTCGGCATTCGCAATACCAAAATCCAGGCTCACACGGTCGAGAAAGTTGGGTTCTGGCAACACCACGCCCCGGGCCTTGAAATAAGCCGCCACATCGAACGTGAGGCGGTAGGTGCCCTTGCGCAGGCTGGCGTTGTCAAACAGCGGCGCATCGGTGCGGCCATCGTGGTTGAGCACCAGGCGCTGGAGCAGCGTGGCCTCGTCACCCTGGGTGGAAAACAGCGACACCGCCATGCCGGCCGCGGGGCAGCCGTGCATGGTGTCCAGAACGTGGGTGCTCAAGCCCATGGTGAAATCTCCTGAAGGTGGATGGCCGCAAACGGGCCGTGTGGTGCCCAAAGTGTATGCACTGTGCACCGTTCAACCTATCATCCGGTCCATGTTTTCGTCGCCTGCCAGCGCCCTCGCCGAGGCCTTGGCGCGTGCCGGCGCCCTCCAGCGCCGGCGCCCCAATGCCGGGCTGGCCTGTCATTTGCTTGCCAAGGCTTTGCCCGCCAACGCCCCGCTGCCATCTGGCGGCTGCGCTGTCCGCTGACAGACCCTGCACCCGTGACTCTTGCTGCACTCCATGATCTACGACACCACCCTGCCCTACCCGCGTGACCTGATTGGCTATGGTCAGAACCCGCCCCACGCGCAATGGCCGGGCGGCGCCCGCATTGCCGTGCAATTTGTGCTGAACTACGAAGAAGGCGGCGAAAACGCCGTGCTGCATGGCGATGCCGGTAGCGAGCAGTTTTTGTCGGAAATGTTCAACCCCGCCAGCTACCCCGAGCGGCACATGAGCATGGAGGGCATCTACGAATACGGCGCGCGTGCGGGCGTGTGGCGCATCCTGCGCGAGTTTGAAAAGCGCGGGTTGGCGCTGACGGTATTTGGGGTATCGACGGCGCTGCAGCGCCACCCCGAGCTGACGGCGGCGTTTGTGGAGCTGGGCCACGAGATTGCCTGCCACGGCCTCAAATGGATCCACTACCAGCACATCCCCGAAGCGGTGGAGCGTGCCCACATGGCGGAGGCCATGGCCATCATCGAGCGCATGACCGGCGAAAGACCCCTGGGCTGGTACACCGGCCGCGACAGCCCCAACACCCGCCGCCTCGTGGCCGACTTTGGCGGCTTTGCCTACGACAGCGACTACTACGGCGACGACCTGCCCTTCTGGATGAAGGTGCAAAAGACCGACGGCAGCGCCGTGCCCCAGCTCATCGTGCCCTACACACTCGACTGCAACGACATGCGCTTTGCGCTGCCCCAGGGCTATTCGCACGCTGACCCGTTCTTCCAGTACCTGAAAGACACCTTCGACGCGCTGTACGCAGAAGGCGACCCCGCCGGCGACAACGCCCCCAAGATGATGAGCATTGGCATGCACTGCCGCCTGCTGGGCCGCCCGGGGCGCATCACGGCGCTGCAGCGTTTTCTGGACCACATCGCACAGCGCGGCAAGGTGTGGGTGGCCCGCCGCATCGACATCGCACGCCACTGGGCGCAGCGGTTTCCCGCACCAAAATTTTGAGTCAAATCAGCCTCTGGCGCTTATCCCATAAGCGCAAGCAGCTCACTTTATTGAAGCACGCACCATGCCCCTCACCCTGGAACAACTGAACACCGCCAGCGCCGCCGAGGCGTTGCAACTGCTGGACGGTGTGTATGAACATTCGCCCTGGATTGCCGAGCAAGCCCTGGCGCAGCGGCCCTTTCGCTCGCTGGCGCACCTGAAGCACGCCATGGCCCATGCCGTGCGCACGGCCAGCACCGACGCGCAACTCGGCCTGATCCGTGACCACCCCGAGCTGGCAGGCAAGGCCATGGTGGCGCAAAGCCTCACGGCCGAATCGACGCACGAGCAATCGAAGGCGGGCCTCACGCAGTGCACGCCCGAGGAATTTGCGCGCATTCAGCAGCTCAACGCCGAGTACAACGCGCGCTTCGGCTTCCCGTTCATCCTGGCGGTGCGCGGGCCACGGGGCACGGGGCTGAGCAAACAGCAGATCATCGACACTTTTGCGCGGCGCCTGGACAACCACGCAGACTTCGAGCGCGCCGAGGCCCTGCGCAACATCCACCGCATCGCCGAAATCCGCCTGAACGACAAGTTGGATGCCGAGCCCTTGCTGGGCAACGACGTGTGGGACTGGCACGAACAGCTCGCCGAGCACTCCGACCCCGGCTTTGCCGAAAAGGGCCAGCTCACCGTCACCTACCTCACCGACGCACACCGTGCCTGTGCACAGCGCATCAGCCACTGGATGCGCGACTGCGGCTTTGACAGTGTGGAGACCGATGCCGTGGGCAATGTGGTGGGGCGCTACCACCCGGCCACAGAAGGCGCGCGCTACCTCATGACAGGTTCGCACTACGACACCGTGCGCAACGGCGGCAAGTACGACGGCCGACTGGGCATCTTCGTGCCCATGGCCTGTGTGCGCGAACTGCACCGCGCCGGCCGCCGCCTGCCGTTCGGCATTGAAGTGGTGGCGTTTGCGGAAGAAGAAGGCCAGCGCTACAAGGCCACCTTCCTCGGCTCGGGCGCGCTCATCGGGCACTTCAACCCCACCTGGCTGGACCAGAAGGACGCCGACGGCATCACCATGCGCGCGGCCATGCACAACGCAGGCCTGTGCATTGACGACATTGCCACGCTGCAGCGCGACCCAGCGCACTACCTGGGCTTTATCGAGGTCCACATCGAGCAGGGGCCGGTGCTCAATGAGCTGGACCTGCCCCTGGGCGTGGTCACCTCCATCAACGGCGGGGTGCGTTTTATTGCCGAAATGATCGGCACCGCCAGCCACGCGGGCACCACCCCCATGGACCGGCGCCGCGATGCTGCCGTGGCCGTGGCAGAACTGGCGCTGTACGTGGAGCAGCGCGCGGCGCAGGACGGCGACTCGGTCGGCACCATCGGGCAGCTGTTGGTGCCGGGCGGCTCCATCAACGTGGTGCCCGGCCGCTGCCAATTCAGCCTGGACCTGCGCGCGCCCACCGACACGCAGCGTGATGCGCTGGTGAGCGACGTGCTCGATGAGCTGGCGCGTATCGCCCAGCGGCGCGGCCTGCGCTACACGCTGGAAGAATCCATGCGCGCCGCAGCAGCCCCCAGCGCACCCGCCTGGCAACACCATTGGGAGCGCGCGGTAAACGCCTTGGGCGTGCCTGTGTTTCGCATGCCCAGCGGCGCGGGCCACGACGCCATGAAGCTCCACGCCATCCTGCCGCAGGCCATGCTGTTTGTGCGCGGAGAAAACTCCGGCATCAGCCACAACCCGCTCGAATCCACCACCAACAACGACATGCAACTGGCCGTGGACGCCTTCACCCAGGTGCTGCACCAGCTTGCCGAGGAAACCCAGCCATGACCACCCCCACGCAGGCCTCTTACACCGCCCTGGACGCCTGGATCGACCAGCACTTTGACGAGGAAGTGCGCTTTTTGCAGGCCCTGGTGCGCGTGTCCACCGACACGCCCCCCGGCAACAACGCGCCGCATGCAGAGCGCACTGCCGAGCTGCTGCAGGACTTTGGCTACACAGCTGAAAAACACGCCGTTCCCGCCGCCGATGTTCAGGCCTATGGCATGGAATCCATCACCAACCTGATCGTGCGCCGCCCCTACGGCCAGGGCGGCAAAACCATCGCCCTGAACGCGCACGGCGACGTGGTGCCGCCCGGCGAAGGCTGGACGCACGACCCCTATGGCGCCGAAATTGTGGACGGCAAGATGTACGGCCGCGCCACCGCCGTGAGCAAGAGCGACTTTGCGAGCTTCACCTTTGCCGTGCGCGCGCTCGAAGCCGTGGCCCAGCCCAAACGCGGTGCGGTGGAGCTGCACTTCACCTACGACGAAGAGTTTGGCGGCGAACTGGGCCCCGGCTGGCTGCTGCAAAAGGGGCTTACCAAGCCCGACCTGATGATCGCGGCAGGCTTCTCGTACGAAGTGGTCACCGCCCACAACGGCTGCCTGCAGATGGAAGTAACCGTACACGGCAAGATGGCCCATGCCGCCGTGCCCCACACGGGTGTGGATGCACTGCAAGGCGCGGTGCACATCCTGAACGCGCTGTATGCGCAGAACGACGGGTACAAGAAGGTCACGTCCAAGATCGAAGGCATTCAGCACCCCTACCTCAACGTGGGCCGCATCGAGGGCGGCACCAACACCAACGTGGTGCCGGGCAAGGTCAGCTTCAAACTCGACCGCCGCATGATCCCCGAGGAGAACCCGGTGGAGGTGGAAGCCACCATCCGCCGCGTGATCGAGCAGGCAGCTGGCGAGCGCGCCGGCATCAGCGTGGACATCAAGCGCCTGCTGCTGGCCAACGCCATGACGCCGCTGGCAGGCAATGCGCCGCTGGTCGCTGCGATCCAGAAGCACGCCCAGGCCGTAATCGGCGAACCCGTGCCTGCCGTTGGAACGCCGCTATACACCGACGTGCGCCTGTATGGGGAGCGCGGCATTCCCGGCGTGATCTACGGCGCGGGCCCGCGCACCGTGCTGGAATCGCATGCCAAGCGCGCTGACGAACGTCTCGATCTCGAAGACCTGCGCCGTGCCACCAAGGTGATCGCGCGCACCCTGAGCGATCTGCTCGCCTGAGTCGCCGTACCGGTCGACAAATCCGGTATCCTGCGTGCCTCGATCACAGCCGTGGTCCTGAACGTTTTCTTCAATGGCGCCAGCCGCGACACCTCCGCCGCTGTCCCTGCCGCACGCCAGGCCGACGCCCACTCGCGTCGCACCCGCGCTGCCCCAAGAGCCCGATTCACGGCCACGCCTCCACGGTGGTGACCGCCCCGCCCCAGCCCCTGGCCTGGCGGGGCAGCGCTTTTTGCAGGCCGCCCGGGCCTCCTGCAACAAAGGGGTTCGCCGCAGTGGAGTAAGCTCAATTTGCCTACCGTTGAGGATTACCGAATGACCCAAGAACTGTCCGCCGCCGAAGCCGCGCTGCGCGATGCCGCGCGCGAATACCACCGCAACCCCAGCCGGGGCAAGATATCGGTGAACCCGACCAAGCCGCTGTCCAACCAGCGCGATCTGTCGCTGGCGTATTCGCCCGGCGTGGCTTACCCCTGCCTGGACATCCAGGCCGATCCGTCCAAGGCGTTCGACTACACCTCGCGCGGCAACCTGGTGGCCGTGATCACCAACGGCACCGCCGTGCTGGGCCTGGGCGACATCGGCCCGCTGGCCGCCAAGCCAGTGATGGAAGGCAAGGGCTGCCTGTTCAAAAAATTTGCCGGCGTCGATGTGTTCGACATCGAACTGGCCGAGCGCGACCCCGATAAGCTCATCGACATCATCGCGGCGCTGGAGCCCACGCTGGGCGGTATCAACCTCGAAGACATCAAGGCGCCCGAGTGCTTCTACATCGAGCGTGAGCTGTCCAAGCGCATGAACATTCCCGTGTTCCATGACGACCAGCATGGCACGGCCATCATCTCCAGCGCCGCGCTGCTCAACGGCCTGGAGCTGGTGGGCAAGGACATCGGCGCCGTCAAGATCGCGGTATCGGGCGCTGGCGCCGCCGCGATTGCCTGCGTGGGCGTGATGGTGGGCCTGGGCGTGAAGGTGGAGAACATCTTCATGTGCGACTCCAAGGGCGTGATCTACGAAGGCCGCCCCGGCGGCTATGACGAGTCCAAGGCCCGCTACGCCCGGCAGACCGATGCGCGCACGCTGGCCGATGCCGTCAATGGCGCCGACGTGTTCCTGGGCTGCTCGGCCCCTGGCGTGCTCACGGCCGAGATGGTCAAGACGATGGCCGCCAAGCCCATCATCCTGGCGCTGGCCAACCCCGAGCCCGAAATCCGCCCCGAGCTGGCCAAGGCAGTGCGGCCGGACTGCATCATCGCCACGGGCCGCTCGGACTACCCGAACCAGGTCAACAACGTCCTCTGTTTCCCCTACATCTTCCGGGGCGCACTCGACTGCGGCGCCACCAAGATCACCGAAGCCATGAAGCTGGCCTGCGTGCGCCAGATCGCCGACCTGGCCAAGGCCGACATCAGCGAAGAAGTGGCCAGCGCCTACGCGGGCAAAGAGCTGACCTTTGGCCCCGACTACCTCATCCCCACGCCTTTTGACTCGCGCCTGATCCTCAAGATCGCGCCCGCCGTGGCCCAGGCTGCGGCAGATTCCGGCGTGGCCACGCGCCCCATCACCGACATGGAGGCCTACAAGGAGACCCTGTCGCGCTTCGTGTACCAGACCGGCATGCTGATGCGCCCCGTGATCATGGCGGCCAAGGCCCTGCCCGACGCGCAAAAGCGCGTGGCCTATGCCGATGGCGAAGACGAGCGCGCGCTGCGTGCCGCACAGATGGCCATTGACGACAAGATCGCCGTGCCCATCCTCATTGGCCGCCCCGCCGTGATTGCGGCCCGCATCGCCAAGGCCGGCCTGCGCATGCAGCTGGGCGGGGATGTGGAGGTGTGCAACCCCGAGGGCGACCCGCGTTTTCGCCAGTATTGGGAGCACTACCACCAACTCATGAAGCGCAATGGCGCGTCCATCGAAGTGGCCAAGGCCGCCGTGCGCCGGTCCAACACCATCATCGCCTCGCTGATGGTGACGCTGGGCGACGCCGACGCCATGATCTGCGGCCTGGTGGGCACCTACGAGACGCACCTGGAGCGCATCCACAGCATCATCGGCCGCCAGGCGGACGCGCGCGACTACGCCACGCTCAATGCGCTGATGACCAACCGGGGCACGCTCTTCATTGCCGACACCTATGTGAATGAAGACCCCACGGCCCAGCAGCTGGCCGACATCGCCTGGATGTCGGTGCAAGAGGTGCAACGCTTTGGCATTCCCCCCAAGGTGGCGTTCCTGTCGCATTCGAGCTACGGTTCGTCCAAGCGCGCATCGGCCAAAAAGATGCGCCTGGCACGCGACCTGTTTGTGGCCGCCCACCCCGAGATCGAATGCGACGGCGAGCTGCATGGTGACGCGGCGCTGGAGCCCAACATCCGCAACGCCTACATGGCGGACTCCACCCTGACGGACTCGGCCAACCTGCTGATCTGCCCCAACCTGGATGCCGCCAACATCCTCTACAACGTGCTCAAAACCACCACCAGTGGCGGCGTCACGGTGGGCCCCATCCTCATGGGCGCAGCCGCCACGGCCTACATCCTGACCCCGGCCGCCACGGTGCGCCGGGTGCTCAATATGACGGCACTGGCCGTGGCCAGCGCGGCAGCGCGCCCCAGGTAAGGGCAAGAGCCAAGGGCGTCGGTAAGGACGCCGACAAGGGCGTCGGCAAGAGCCACGGGCGCCCTGCAGTCCAGGGCGGTGCAGGCACGCAGGGTTTCGCCCCCAGTCGGGAAACCCAGCATGCCCCCATGCACCACTTCGGGGAACACTGGCTTCGTGCCTGGCTCTGCTGCGGCGAAAGCGGGCATTGATTTTGCTGAGTACATGGCCACACGGCCGTGAAGACGGCACCTTTCAACGCCTTTCCCCGACAGGAGCCCTCCCCATGAAGAAGCGATCTTTCCTGCAGTCCGCCGCGCTGCTGGCCGCTGTCAGCACGTTCTCGCTGGCACAAGCGCAAACGCCCACCCCCATCAAGTTCCAGCTCGACTGGCGTTTTGAAGGCCCCGCCGCCCTGTTCCTGCAGCCCGTGGCCAAGGGCCACTTCAAGGCCGCCGGCCTGGACGTGACGGTGGACGCCGGCAACGGCTCGGGCGGCGCCGTGCAGCGCGTGGCCTCGGGCAGCTACGACATGGGTTTTGCCGACCTGGCCGCCGTGATGGAGTTCCACGCCAACAACCCCGACGCGCAGAACAAGCCCGTGGCGGTAATGATGGTCTACAACAACACGCCCGCTTCGGTGATGGCGCTCAAGAAGAGCGGCATCACCAAGCCCGCCGACCTGACCGGCAAGAAGCTGGGCGCACCCGTGTTCGACGCAGGCCGCCGCGCGTTTCCCATCTTCCAGAAGGCCAACGGCATCGGCGCCGTGCAGTGGACCGCCATGGACCCACCGCTGCGCGAAACCATGCTGGTGCGCGGCGACGTGGACGCCATCACCGGCTTCACCTTCACCTCCCTGCTGAACCTGGAAGCCCGTGGCGCCAAAGCCTCCGATGTGTTGGTGCTGCCCTATGCCGACTTCGGCGTGAAGCTGTATGGCAACGTGGTCATCGCGTCGCCAAAGCTCATCAAGGAGAACCCGGCTGCCATCAAGGCCTTCCTCTCGGCCTTCACCAAGGGCGCCAAGGAAGTGATTGCCAACCCGGCTGCCGCCATCGAACACGTCAAGGCGCGCGATGGCATCGTGAACGTGCCACTCGAAACCCGCCGCCTGCAACTGGCCATCGACACCGTCATCAACAGCCCCGATGCCCGCGCCGAAGGCTTTGGCCAGGCCCAACCCGGCCGCCTGGCGCTGATGGCGTCGCAGGTGTCGGATGCGTTCAACACCAAGACGCGCGTGAATGCCGACCATGTGTGGAACGCGAGTTTTCTGCCCAGCGCGGCAGAGCTGAACATCCTGCCGAAGAAATGAACCCCCCCCTGAGTCGCTTTGCGCCTTCCCCCTCTCTCAACTCGCTACGCGAGTCGGGAGGGGGACGCCCCCAGTGCACGCAAGCGAAGCGCCGCCTACGCGGCATGGCGGCCCTTGCGCGGGGGCGCTGGCTTGGGCCGCGCCAGTTTCGTGCGGTGTTGGGTGGCGCGCAGCGCTGTGGATAACTGAAATGCACGGGCCGCACACGCGGTCCTGTGCGCAACCTCTTTATACGGACCCCTGATGCAGGCTGCCGATTCCTATTTTGTGGACTTCCGCGACGTCTGGCTCGCCTACAACGACGAGCTGCGCGCGAAAAACCAGTTCGCCGTCGAGGCCATCCACCTGCAGGTCCGGCAAGGCGAATTCATCGCTATCGTCGGTCCCTCGGGCTGTGGCAAATCCACCTTCATGAAGCTGGCCACCGGACTGAAGATGCCGTCGATGGGCAAGATCCTCATCGACGGCCAGCCCGTGACGGGGCCGCTCAAGGTCTCGGGCATGGCGTTTCAGGCACCTTCGCTGCTGCCCTGGCGCACCACGGTAGACAACGTGCTGCTGCCGCTGGAGATCGTCGAGCCCTACCGCAGCAATTTCAAGCAAAAGCGCAAGGAATACGAAGAGCGCGCCCGCAAGCTGCTGCAAAAAGTAGGGCTGGCGGGCTATGAAGACAAGTTTCCGTGGCAGCTGTCGGGCGGCATGCAGCAGCGCGCCAGCATCTGCCGCGCGCTCATCCACGAGCCCAAGATGCTGCTGCTCGACGAGCCCTTTGGCGCGCTGGATGCCTTCACGCGCGAGGAGCTGTGGTGCATCCTGCGCGACCTCTGGACCGAGCAGCAATTCAACGTGATTCTGGTCACGCACGACCTGCGCGAGTCGGTCTTTCTGGCCGACACCGTGTATGTGATGAGCAAGAGCCCCGGCCGCTTTGTGGTGAAGAAAGAGATCGAGCTGCCGCGCCCGCGCGAGCTGGAGATCACCTACACCAAAGAGTTCACCGACATCGTGCATGAGCTGCGCGGCCACATCGGCGCCCTGCGCCAGGGTGCAGGCAAAGCTGGCGCCCCCATCCCGCAGTAACCACCCATCGACACACAAGCACCATGCACAAAAAAACCGCAGAACGCTGGTCCCCCTGGATCCTGCTGGGCGCCATCGTCGTGCTGTGGCAGATCATCTGCTCGGCCTTCAATGTCTCGGAGTTCATCTTCCCCAGCCCCTGGGCCATCGGCACGCAGCTGGTCGAGTTTGGCGGTGTGATTGCCGCCCACGCCTGGCGCACCTACTGGGTCACGATGGCGGGCTTTGGCATTGCCATCGTCGTGGGCGTGTTGCTGGGTTTTGTGATTGGCAGCTCGCGCCTGGCCTATGCGGCCGTGTACCCGCTGATGACGGCCTTCAACGCATTGCCCAAGGCCGCCTTCGTGCCCATCCTCGTGGTGTGGTTCGGCATTGGCGTGGGGCCAGCCATCCTTACCGCCTTCCTCATCAGCTTCTTTCCGATCATGGTGAACATCGCCACCGGCCTTGCCACACTGGAGCCCGAGCTCGAAGACGTGCTGCGCGTGCTGGGGGCCAAGCGCTGGGATGTGCTGACCAAGGTGGGGCTGCCGCGCTCCATGCCCTACTTTTTTGGCTCGCTCAAGGTAGCGATCACGCTGGCGTTTGTGGGCACCACGGTGTCCGAGATGACAGCGGCCAACGAGGGCATTGGCTACCTGCTCATCAGCGCGGGCTCGTCCATGCAGATGGGCCTGGCATTTGCGGGCCTGATGGTGGTGGGCGCCATGGCCATGGCCATGTACGAGCTGTTCAGCGTGATTGAAAAGCACACCACCGGCTGGGCACACCGGGGCTCGCAGGGCGAGTGACACAGGCGGCGACAATGCACCCGGGGCGCCACTGGCGCCTTTTGTCATCCACCCGACGCCCTCCAGGCCGGCCCTGCACCACCGCAGCCTGAAAGACATTTGCATGCCCCGTTTTGCCGCCAACCTGTCCATGCTCTACAACGATGTGGACTTTATCGACCGCTTTGCCGCTGCCGCCCGTGATGGCTTCAAGGGCGTGGAGTTTCTCTTTCCCTACGCCTACCCGGCGCACGACCTGGCCACGCGTCTACAGGCCAATGGCTTGCAGCAGGTGCTGTTCAACGCCCCGCCGGGCAACTGGGATGCGGGCGAGCGCGGCCTGGCCTGCCTGCCCGGGCGCGAGGCGGAGTTTCGCGACAGCATTGCCCAGGCCCTTGCATACGCTTGCGCGCTGCAATGCCCCCGCATCCACGTCATGGCTGGCGTGGTGCCGCAGGGCGCTGACACATCCACCGTGCGCGCCAGCTACATCGCCAACGTGCGCCACGCGGCAGAGCAGGCTGCCCCGCACGGCATCCACATCCTGCTCGAACCCATCAACCACCGCGACATGCCCGGCTACTTCCTGAACCGCCAGGACCAGGCCCATGCGCTGATCGCCGAGATCGGCGCGGCCAACGTCAAGGTGCAGATGGACCTGTACCACGCGCAAATCACCGAGGGCGACCTGGCCATGAAAATCCGCCAGTACATCCCCACGGGCCAGGTGGGCCACTTTCAGATTGCGGGCGTGCCCGAGCGCCACGAGCCCGATGTGGGCGAGGTGCACTACCCTTATTTGTTCACGCTGCTGGACAGCCTGGGCTATGGTGGCTGGATTGGCTGCGAATACCGCCCGGCACGCGGCGCTGCGCCCCACGCCACATCGGACGGGCTGGGCTGGCTCCAGCCCTGGCTGTAGGCATTGCCGTCGCCAGATGGTTTGGGCACGCCGCTTTGGGTGCATGCACTGTGATCAAAACGAGCCCCTGCAGCCTGTCTGCCAACCCTGATCAGCTATTTTTTTCAATAGCAAACAACTCTTATGCCCTGGCACGCACGCTTGCAACTGGACTACACCCTGGAAGGCACCCGCACGGTCGCCCGCCATGCGCACAACGGCCCGCTGCGCATTCTGCAAAGCCTGTACCCCGAGGGCGATGCGGTGTGCCACAACGTGCTGGTGCACCCACCCGGCGGACTGGTGGGCGGCGACACGCTGGACATCACGGCCACGGTGGGCCCTGGCGCGCATGGCCTCGTCACCACACCGGGGGCCACCCGCTTTTACCGGTCTACCGGCGAACGGGCCCTGCAACGCACGCACCTCACCCTGGCCGAGGGTGCGCGGCTGGAGTGGTTGCCACTGGAGGCGCTTTGCTACAACGCCTGCAATGCCGAGAACCACCTCACGCTGAACCTCGCCCCTGGCGCCGAGTGCATGGGCTGGGATGTGACCGCACTGGGCCTGCCGCATGCCGGGCAGCCCTTTGATACCGGGCGCTTTGTGCAGCACATCGAAGCGCCCGGCCGGTGGCTGGAGCGCGGCGTGATCGACGCGGCCGATCACCGCCTGCTGGAGAGCCCGCTGGGTCTGGCCGGACAGCGCTGCATGGCCAGCCTGTTCTTTGTGGTGGGCACCCCGCTGGAACGCGCCCGGCGCGACACCGCCCTGGACGCCGCCCGCGCCGTGATGGACGCCCACGCGCTCAAGGCCTCCGCAGGCGCCACCAGCCCCAACGGCCAGGTGCTGGTGGTGCGTGCGCTGGCCCCGCAGGTGGAGCCCGCCATGCAACTGCTCCAGCAGGTTCGGGCCGCATGGCGCGCAGCGCTGTGGCAGCTGTGTGCCGAGCCGCCACGCATCTGGTCGATGTAGCCCCAAGGCGCAGGGTCGGCACGAGGCTTGCTTTGCAATGTCGAACTGCACCCATTTCATTTTTTCCCCTGCACACCATGGAACTGACTCCTCGCGTTCGGCCGCCCTTGCGGCTGCGCGAGCCAATGACACAAGCATTGAGTGAAACGATATGGAACTGACTCCTCGCGAAAAAGACAAGCTGTTGATCTTCACCGCCGCCCTGCTGGCCGAGCGCCGCAAGGCCCGGGGCCTCAAGCTCAACTACCCCGAGGCCGTGGCGCTGATCAGCGCGGCGGTGATGGAAGGCGCACGCGACGGCAAGACTGTGGCCCAACTCATGAGCGAAGGCCGCGCCGTGCTGACCCGCGCCGATGTGATGGACGGCATCGCCGAGATGATTCCGGACATCCAGGTGGAGGCCACCTTTCCCGATGGCACCAAGCTCGTCACCGTCCATCAGCCCATTCTTTGACCCAACCCCACAGGACTCGCCTTCATGCTGCGCATTACCCGAAAACCGATCCGATTCATCACGGCCTGTGCCCTTTGGCTGTGCGCCGCCACCACATTTGCCCATGACGGCCACAGACTGCAGGGCAGCCACTGGCACGCCACCGATCTGTGGGGCTTTGTCGCCCTGGGTCTGGTGCTGGCCCTGGCTATCTGGCAAGGCCGCAAGTAACGTCACCCAGGAGCCCCCCAATGATCCCCGGCGAACTCTTTACCGACGCGGGCGAACACCTGCTCAACACCGGCCGCCGCACGCTCACGGTGGTCGTGCGCAACACTGGTGATCGCCCCATCCAGGTGGGCTCGCACTACCACTTTGCCGAGACCAACAACGCCCTGGGCTTTGACCGCGCCGCCGCACGCGGCATGCGGCTCAACATCGCATCGGGCACCGCCGTGCGCTTTGAGCCGGGCCAGGAGCGCACCGTGGAGCTGGTGGACTACGCGGGCGAGCGCCGCGTGTTCGGCTTTCAGAGGCTGACGCACGGCGCGCTGTAGAAATTTCAAGCCAAAACAGCCTCTAGCGCTTGATGGATAAGCGCCAGCAGCTATCAAAAACATAGTAATCAGTTCTCGCGGAGCACACCCCATGGCAACCATTGGACGACGCGCCTACGCCGAAATGTTCGGCCCCACCGTGGGCGACCGCGTGCGCCTGGCCGACACCGAACTCATCCTTGAAGTGGAAGCCGACCACACGCTGCGCGCAGGCAGCTATGGCGAAGAGGTGAAGTTTGGCGGCGGCAAGACCATCCGCGACGGCATGGCGCAAAGCCAGCGCACCAACGCCGGGACTGGAACAGGCCCCTGCGGTAGCGGCGCGGTGGACACCGTGCTGACCAATGCCCTGGTCATCGACCACACCGGCATCTTCAAGGCCGACATTGGCCTGCGGGCCGGGCGCATCGCGTCCATCGGCAAAGCGGGCAACCCCGACGTGCAGCCCGGCGTGGACATCATCATCGGCCCCGGTACCGAGGTCATCAGCTGCGAGGGCAACATCGTCACTGCGGGCGGCATCGACAGCCACATCCACTTCATCTGCCCGCAGCAGATCGAAGAGGCCCTGGCCAGCGGCATCACCACAATGCTGGGCGGTGGCACCGGCCCCGCCACCGGCACGCTGGCCACCACCTGCACGTCCGGCCCCTTCAACATGGAGCGCATGCTGCAGTCGGCCGACGCCTTCCCCATGAACCTGGGCTTCCTCGGCAAGGGCAACGCCAGCCTGCCCGATGCGCTGCACGAGCAGATCAGCGCGGGCGCCATTGGCCTCAAGCTGCACGAGGACTGGGGCACCACGCCATCGGCCATCAGCAACTGCCTGGATGTGGCGGACGAGACGGACACGCAGGTCGCTATCCACTCTGACACGCTCAATGAATCGGGCTTCGTGGAGAACACCATTGCCGCCGTGGCCGGGCGCGGCATTTGCGCATTTCACACAGAAGGCGCGGGCGGCGGGCACGCGCCCGACATCCTGCGGGTGGTGGGCGAGGACAACTTCTTGCCCTCGTCCACCAACCCCACCATGCCCTACACGCACAACACGCTGGACGAGCATGTGGACATGCTCATGGTGTGCCACCACCTGGACGCGAGCATTGCCGAAGACCTGGCCTTTGCCGAAAGCCGCATCCGCAAGGAGACCATCGCCGCCGAAGACATCCTGCACGACCTGGGTGCCATCAGCATGATGAGTAGCGACAGCCAGGCCATGGGCCGCGTGGGCGAGGTCATCCTGCGCACCTGGCAAACCGCGCACAAGATGAAGGTACAGCGCGGCTGGCTGGCTGGTGACACGGCCCGCAATGACAACCAGCGCATCAGGCGCTACGTGGCCAAGTACACCATCAACCCCGCCATTGCACACGGCATCAGCCACGAAGTGGGTTCGCTCGAAGTCGGCAAATGGGCCGACATCGTGATCTGGAAACCCGCGTTCTTTGGCGTGAAGCCCGCGCTCATCCTCAAGGGCGGGCTGATCGCCATGGCCGCCATGGGCGACCCGAATGCATCGATCCCCACACCGCAGCCTGTGCACTACCGCCCCATGTTCGGCGCGTTTGGTGGCGCCATTGCCAAGACCTCGCTCACCTTCGTCTCGCAAGCGGGTTTGACTGCGGGCATTGGCGAGCGCTTTGGTTTGCGCAAAACCTTGAGTGCCGTGCACAACATCCGTGGCATCCGCAAACGCGACATGGTGCACAACAGCTACACGCCCACAATGGAAGTGGACGCGCAGACCTACACCGTGCGCGCCGATGGACAATTGCTCACCTGCGAACCCGCCACGGTGTTGCCCATGGCGCAGCGCTACTTCCTTTTCTGACGCTCCATCAATGATCCAGGTCTCCAAACTCATCCCCCATGGCCAAGGCCTTGCACCCGTTTTTCTCAAGCGCGCCACCACGGTCGAACTCGACTGGGACGTTCGCCAGAAAAGCCGTTTTGCGGCCACCGATTCGGCCGGGCGCGAACTGGGCATTTTTTTGCCGCGCGGCACCCTGGTGCGCGGCGGCGATGTGCTGGTAGCCGAAGACGGCTCGCTGGTGCGCGTGATTGCGGCGCCGCAGCCCGTGCTGGTCATCACCCACTGCGCCAACCATGGCACACCGTTTGACCTGACACGCGCCGCCTACCACCTGGGCAACCGCCATGTGCCCATCGAACTGCAGCCCGACCACCTCAAGATCGAGCCCGACCATGTGCTGGCCGACATGCTGCGCGCCATGCACCTCATCGTGAAAGCACAAGACCTTCCCTTTGAACCCGAAGGCGGCGCCTATGCGACAGGGCATGGCGGTGGGCATGACCATGGGCATTCCCACGATGCCGGTCACGACCATGCGCATGACCACGCGCATGACCACGCCCACGCTCCGGCCCCTGCCCGCCTCGTGTCCATCCCGGTCGTGGCCCAGGGCCATGTGCATGGCCCCCACTGCAACCACGACCACTGAGACGTCGCAGCGATTTCATGCGCCTGGACCGCACCGCCTCCCTGCCCGCCGCCAGCTTTTTGCAGCTGATGTGGCTGGCCTCCCCGGCTTTGCCTGTGGGCGGTTTTTCGTATTCCGAGGGGCTGGAGAGCGCCATTGAAAACGCGGGCATGTCCAGTGAATCCGCCGTGGCCGACTGGCTGCTGGACCAGCTCCACATCACCCAGGCACGCGGCGACATGGCCCTCATCGCCAAGGCCACAGGCGCTTGGCGCCGTGCCGACTGGGTGCATGTGCGCCAACTCAACGACTGGGTGCTGCACACCCGCGAAACCAGCGAACTGCGCCTGCAGACGGAGCAGATGGGCCGGTCCATGGCCGACTGGCTGCGCAACCAGTACCAGGGCGACGAGGCCCTGATGCCCGCCGTGCGCCACCTGGCCGCGCTGCCACCCACCTACCCCGTCGCCTTCGCGCTGGCCGCATCCGCCACGCAGGCCAGCGTACGCGAGGTGCTGCTGGCCTACGCTTTCGGCTGGGCCGAGAACATGGTGCAGGCCGCCCTCAAATCCATGCAGCTGGGCCAAAGCGCAGGCCAGCGCATCCTGGCGCGCTTGGCCGACGCTATTCCCCCTGCCGCAGACCACGCCATCGGCCTGATGGACAGTGAGCGCCAGGCTTTCTCGCCCATGCTGGCCATCCTTTCGGCCCAGCACGAAGTCCAATATTCAAGGCTTTTTCGGTCGTAGCCCTTATAGATACTGCGCAAGCAGCTATATTTTTAATAGTAGAACCATGTCCACACTGCACCACATCCCCAACCGCACCAAGAACCTGCCCCCACTGCGCGTCGGCATCGGCGGCCCTGTGGGCTCCGGCAAAACCACCCTGCTGGAGATGCTGTGCAAGACTATGCGCAATGACTACGACCTCATCGCCATCACCAACGACATCTACACCAAGGAAGACCAGCGCCTGCTCACCGTGAGCGGCGCCCTGCCCGCCGAACGCATCCTGGGCGTGGAAACCGGCGGCTGCCCGCACACCGCCATCCGCGAAGACTGCTCCATCAACCTGGAGGCCATCGACCGCATGCTGGGCGAGTTCCCCAACGCCGACATCGTGTTTGTGGAAAGCGGCGGCGACAACCTGGCCGCCACCTTCAGCCCCGAACTGAGCGACCTCACCATCTACGTCATCGACGTGGCCGCTGGCGAAAAAATCCCCCGCAAGGGCGGCCCCGGCATCACCAAGAGCGACCTGTTCATCATCAACAAGACCGACCTGGCCCCGCACGTAGGCGCCAACCTGGAGGTGATGCGCGCCGACACCGTGCGCATGCGCACCAACGCGCAGGGCCTCAAGCCCTTTGTGATGACCAACCTCAAAACGCAGGCGGGCGTGGCCGAAGTGGTGAAGTTCATCGAGACCCGGGGCATGCTGCAAAAATCTACGCCCGCTGCGGGCCCGGCGCCGCGATAGTCATCCGGCGCAAGGCGCTCCGGTGGGGCGCCCTGGCAAGCGAGATTTACAGGCGGGCGAAGGGATCGACCAGTGACGCCAGCGTCACGGCGCCCGGCGCCACGGTGCCCGCGCGGCGGGCGGCCTCGGGCGGCTCGTTGACCGATGTGAGCGCAAGCGGCTGCATGCTGCGGCCATAGATGCGCTGCACACGGTCTACCAGCGTGGGGTGCGAGTCGAGCCAGCGCTCCATGGCGCCCGCGCCCGGCAGGTCCACCAGCAGCATGTGCTGCACGGCGGGGTGTGCCAGGCCCTGGTGGGTGGCGCGTTCGTAGCCTGCGGGGGTGTCACGGCGCTGCGCCATCACCTTGCGCAGCACACCGCCCAGGCCGTCGCGGCTGCGCGTCCATTGCACGGCGCGGGCATCGGCCAGGTATTCGCGCTGCCGCGACACAGCGGCCTTGAGCATGCGGCCCGCCAGCCAGCCGGCAAAACCCGCCAGCATGATGGCCGAGCCAAACAGCCATGCCAGGCCACGGCGTTCGCGCACTTCGTCGCCAAAGTTGTAGACCAGCTCCAGCCCAAACACCATGCCCGCCAGCCGCATCTTCAGGCGCGTGTCGCCCTCGTGCAGATGGCTCAGTTCGTGGGCCACCATGCCCTGCAACTCTTCGCGCTTGAGGTGGTCGAGCGCGCCCTGGGTGACCGCCACCACGGCGTCGCTCGCGTCCCACCCGGCGGCGAAGGCGTTGATGGCATCGGTGCGCGGCACCACCATGACCTGCGGCTGCGGCATGTGGGCGGCGATGCTCAGCTCTTGAACGATGTTGCACAGGCGCTGCTCGGCATGCGACACGGAGGGCCGGGCCTCGCGCGCGCCAATGCGCTGGGCCAGCTTGACGCCACCCGCACGCAGGTTGGAGGTTTCGACCCACCAGCCGCCCAGCACCAGCATCAGCGACACCCCCACGTTCACCGCCAGAAAACCGGCCGGAAACGGCAAATGCACCGGCAGCACCGCCACCATCAGCAACCATGCCACCACCAGTGCCCCATGCACGGCCGCCACTAGCACAGCCACGGCCAGCGCGAAGGCAAACAGCAACCGGCGCGTTTCGCTGCGGGCGCTGTGCTGATGGTCCCAAAACTTCATGGGGAAAATTTACGCCGGCAGTCCGTCAGAACTGCACCCGCGGGGCGACGCGCTCTTCATCGCTGCGTGTGGCTTCGAGCATGGGCGCGGTGGGAAACCCCAGCAATCGGCCCACCACGATGGCCGGAAACTGCGCGGCCTGGTCGTTGAAGTCGAGCACCTGGTCGTTGTAGGCCTGGCGGGCAAAACCCAGGCGGTTTTCGGTGCTGGTGAGCTCCTCGCTGAGCGACTGCATGGTCGCGTCTGCCTTGAGCTCGGGGTAGCTTTCGGCCACCATCATCAGGCGCCCCAGGCTGCCACCCAGGGCCTGCTCGGCCACCGCCAGCGCCCCCATGGCGCCGGCACTGGTGGGCGCCGCCCGCGCTGCGGCCGCCGCACCTTGCGCCTGGCCGCGTGCCTTGATCACCGCCTCCAGCGTGGCCGCTTCGTGGGCCAGGTAGCCGCGCGCCACTTCCACCAGGTTGGGCACCAGGTCGTAGCGGCGCTTGAGCTGCACATCAATCTGGCCAAAGGCGTTGGCAATGCGGTTGCGCAGTTGCACCAAACGGTTGTAAACGGCGATGGCCCAAATCACCACCACGGCGACCAACGCCAGAACCATCCATGCAGTTGCCGACATATCCCACCTCCCATTTGATTGAATGAGAGCATCTTAACGGCCGAAGATGGCTTGTCCGACCGGGGTCTGAGCGCCGACGTTCACTGTGCACAAGCGCCACAGCACCATCTTTGCAAAATTTGCATGAAATACGGCTAAAACCCTTTATGGATAAGCGCCAATAGCTATTAAATTAATAGTGTTGGTTTGGCAACCTCAAACGCCTTTGTTGCGCATCCAGTCGGCGGTGCCCATGAAGCTTTCGCGCAGGCGCGCGCGCAGCGCGTCGGGAACGCCCGTCTCTCCCATGGCCTGGTCCATGCAGGCGACCCACTGGTCGCGCTCTTTGATGCCGATGGCAAAAGGCATGTGGCGCGCGCGCAGGCGAGGGTGACCAAACTGGTCGGTGTAGTACGACGGCCCGCCCAGCCAGCCGCACAGAAACATGAAGAGCTTTTGCCGGGCATCGGCCAGCTCATTGCCGTGGGCGGCACGCAGCTCGGCGTAGCCGGGCTCCAGGTCCATCAGGTCGTAAAAGCGCTCGGTGAGCGCATGCACCCGGCTTTCACCGCCGATCCACGCAAAGGGCGTCTCGGCGGCTGCGGGGTCGGAGCGGTCTGCGTGCGCATCAGGGACGGAAGAATTCATATAAAAACAGGCTCTAGTCCAATGGTATCAAGCGCTAGCAGCTATCAAATCAATATCATAAATTGTCAAGGCAACGGTCGCACGCCATCACCTACTCTGCGGCACGGCGCAGCGTTTCCACCACGGGGCGGTTCAGCACATCGCGCAGCCCCCACCAGCCCGCCGCCAGCGCCAGCACGGCGCCCGCCAGGGCCCCCGCCAGCGGCACCCAAAGTGCGGCGGTCCAGGCGAAATCGAACACATAGCGCGCCAAGGCCCAGCCCACAGCCACGGCCACGCAGCTGGCCAGAAAGCCCGCGAGCAACCCCACGCCTACCAGTTCGGCGCGCTGCACCTGGCGCAACAGGCTGGCACGGGCCCCCATGGCACGCATGATGGCGAACTCGCGCGCGCGCTCTTCGCGCGTGGCCGTGACGGCCGCGAACAACACCACCAGCCCGGCGGCCAGCGTGAAGGCAAACAAAAATTCGACCGCCTGGATCACCTGCTCCAGCACGCGCTGCACCTGGGCAATGGTGGCGCCCATGTCCACGTTGGTGATGTTGGGAAACTGGCGCACCAGCGCGTTGTCAAACCCCGCCTTGTCGGGCGCCCGATAAGCGGCCAGGTAGGTCACGGGCACATCCTTGAGGCTGGCCACGGGATACATCACGAAGAAATTGGCGCGCATGGAACCCCAGTCCACCTTGCGCAGGCTGGTGATGCGGGCCTCGTTCTGCACACCGCCCATGTCGAACTGCAGGCGGTCGCCCAGCTGCAGGCCCAGGGTTTGCGCAATGCCTTCTTCCACGCTGATGGCCCCTTCTTCGCCCGGCGTCCATTGGCCAGCAACCACCTGGTTGTGGCCGGGCGCTTCGACCGCGTTGGAGAGATTGAACTCGCGATCCACCAGGCGCTTGGCGCGGTCTTCTGCATAGCTGTCCGGCCCCACGGGTTGGCCGTTCACGGCCAGCAGGCGGCCGCGAATCATCGGGTACCAGTCGTAGCGGGCCACGCCAGCGTCTTGAAGCACCTGCTGAAAGGCCTCGGCCTGGTCGGGCATGACGTTGATGACAAAGCGGTTGGGCGCATCCGGCGGGGTGGCCTGGCGCCAGCTGGAAATCAGGTCGGTGCGCAGCAGCACCAGCAGCACCAGCGCCAGCAGCCCCACGGCCAGGCTGCTGACCTGCACCACGGCATAGGCCGGGCGGGCCGATATCTGCCGCGTGGCCAGCACCAGCCAGCGCGGTGCAGTGGATTCGTTGACGCTCTTACGCAGCAGCTTCACCGCCGCCCAGCTCAGCAGCGCAAACAGCGCCACGGCACCGGCAAAGCCACCCACGGCAATCAGGCCCAGCACCAGGTCGCTGCTCACGGCCAGCAGCAGTGCGGCAAAACCGGCCACACCTACGCCCAGCACGGCCAGCGAAGCGGGCCTGAGCCCACCCATGTCGCGACGGATCACGCGCAGCGGCGGCACCTGGGCCAGTTGCAGCACCGGCGGCAGCCCAAAGGCCAGCAGCAGCGTAAGGCCCATGCCCAGGCCAAATGCCACGGGCCACAGGCTGGGCGCGGGCAGTGCCGACTCCACCAGCCCCGCCAGCAGCAGCACAAACACGTTGTGCACCAGGTAGCCAAGCGCCACACCCATCGCACTGGCAAACAAACCGATCAGCGCGAACTCGGTGGTGTAGGCGCCCGCGATGGCGCGCTGGCTCTGGCCCAGCACACGCAGCATGGCCGAGGCATCCAGGTGGTCGGCCGCAAAGCCGCGCGCTGCCAGCGCCACGGCCACGGCCGACAGCAATGCCGCCAGCAGGGCCACCAGATTGAGGAATTTCTGGGCGCGGTCCAGCGTCTGGCGCATCTCGGGGCGGCCGCTTTCAAGCGACTCGACCCGCACGCCGTGCACTTCGGGCTTTGTCGCCTCGATGGCAGCCCATTCGCTGAAAGCCTTGACGGCTGCAGGCGAACCGGCCACGGCAAAGCGGTAGGTCAGGCGGCTGGCGGGTTGCACCAGGCCGGTGGCGGGCACATCGGCCTGGTTGAGCATGGCGCGCGGCGCAAAGCTCATGAAACCGGCGCCCCGGTCGGGCTCCACCACGATGATGCGTGCAATGCGCAACTGGGCATCGCCCAGCAGCAACATGTCGCCCATCGACAGCCCCAGCGCTTCCAGCAAGGGGGCGTCCACCCACACCTCGCCCGGCGCAGGAATATCGCGCGTGACCTGCGCCACGGCATCGGGCGAATCGGCCACCTGCAGGCTGCCGCGTAAGGGGTAGCCCGGCTCCACGCTCTTGAGGGCCACGAGCTTGGTGGCACCGCCTTGCACATCGCTGGCCCGGCCCATGGTGGGAAAGCCCATGGTCGTCACGGTCTGCAGGCCGAGCGCCCGCGCACGCTCGGCAAAGGCGGGGGGCGTGGGGTTGTCGCTGGCCACCACGGCGTCGCCGCCCAGCAACTGCAGGGCGTCGCGTTGAAGCCCACCCTGCAGCCGGTCCGCAAAAAAACCCACCGACGTCAGCGCTGCCACCGCAAGGGTGACAGCCACCATGAGCAGGCGCAACTCACCCGCACGCAGGTCACGGACCAGGGTGCGCAGCCCCAGGCGAAAAAAGGACAGATTCATGGGTGCGAACCTTAGCGCAATTGCGCCCCCGAAGCGGGTTTAGGGGCTTGCCCAAGCCATCGTAGGTGGGCCGCGCCGCGCCGCCAGGTCCATGCAGCATGGTTGTAATGCGAGACGCCCGTTAGCCTACAGCGACAGGTGCGACAGGCGGAACCACCGCCAGTTCGGGCTGCAGCAGCAATCGGTCGGCACCGCTGTAACAGACAAAGCGCCGGTTGGTTGCACGGCCAATGGCACACAGGCCAAGTTGCTGCGCAACTGCATGCCCCATCTGCGTCATGCCGCTGCGCGACACCACGATGGGAACGCCCATCTGGGCCGATTTGATGACCATCTCGCTGGTCAACCGCCCCGTGGTGTAGAAGACTTTGTCGCTTCCGGCCATTTCACCGGCCTGCATCCACATCCAGCCGGCAATGGTGTCGATGGCGTTGTGTCGGCCCACGTCTTCTACAAAGATGAGCAACTCTTCACCGCAAAACAGCGCACAGCCATGCACTGAGCCGGCAGACTTGTAAGTGCTTTCCTTGATGCGGATGCCATTGACGATGTCATAAAGCTGCGCCTGGGTGAGCTGTGCCGCGGGCAGCTCGATGCGATCCACCTCGTCCATCAGTCCGCCAAAAACGCTGCCCTGGCCGCAGCCCGTGGTCACCACCTTGCTGGCAGTGCGTTCTTCGATGCGCGCGATGCCGTGGCGCGTCTTGACCGCTGCCGCATGGACTTCCCAATCGACGGTGATGGATTCGATGTCCTGTACCGATTGCACCAGCCGCTGGTTGCGCAGATAGCCCAGCACCAGCAATTCGGGCTGCGCACCCAGGGTCATCAGGGTGACAAGCTCGCGTTTGTCCACGTAGATGGTGAGCGGCCGCTCTGCGGGAATCTGCACCTGCTCCCGCTCGCCCCGTTCATTGACAACCTCCACACTCTGGGTGAGAGGCGCCTGGGCTTGCGTAAGACGCGGCAGCGTTGGCACAACAGAAGCAGGGTGCGAGGAACGTTTCATGGTGCCAATATACGCGGCAACCGCTCATGCGGCATGGCGCGGGGACTGTCGATGACGGGCTGCACTGGTGCTGCGACGATCTGCGCACTGTCCGCAGGGCGTCGGCCCGGTCCTGCTACAAAAAAGCCGCGCCCACAAAGTGGACACGGCTTTCATCCAGGCAATGGCTGCCTTCAGGACTTGGGCGCAGACGCGGCTGCCGCAGCAGGCACCAGCGTGCTGGGCGGGCTGCTGGCGGTGCCTGGCGGCGAATGCGCGCCCGCTGCCTCAGCGGGCTTGGCTGCTGGGGGCGTGTAGGCAAAGGGGCCGGGATCGGTGCAACCCGAACCCACCGCAGCGGCTGGCTTGGCCGATGGTGCCGTGTTGCGGTAGTGGGCGGCCACGCGATCTTGCGACAGACACAGCTTGTAGTTGCCCACCTTGCCAGCCCAGGCGGCCTTGGCGGCTGCTTCGGCAGCCTTGGCAGCTGCCTCTGGCGAAGGTGCAGGCAGCTTGGCAGATGCCAACGTGCAAACACTGGCTGCGCACAGCGCCAGCAACGAGGAACGGGAAAAATGCGTCATGGTGCGAAACCTCATACCTGCGCGGGACGACCCGCAGATGGTGTTGCGGCAGCATCGGCCGCCGGGTGGCTGGCGCTGCGTTGCCGTGGAATCTTGCCCGCCTGGACATCGTCATACCAAAGTTCATGGTGCTCACGGGCCCAGCCTTCGCTGACGTAGCCGGTTTTCATGGCCTTGTAGGCACCACGCATGCCGACGGTTCCCATGTAGATGTGACCGCAGATCAAGGCCATCATCCAGATCGCCAGCACGGCATGGATCATGTGGGCAACCTGCATGTCGCCACGCACATCGCCAAAGCCGGGAATCAGCTTGTCCAGCACCAGGCCCGTGGCCACCACGACGATGCCGGGAATGGTGATGCCCCACCAGAACAATCCCTTTTCGCCCGCGTTGAAACGGTGCGACGGCACCTGATGATCGCCACTGCCGAGCAGGCCGCCGCCTTTGCTCAGCCAGACAAAATCGGCGCGGTTGGCAATGTTGTCCTTCACAAAAGTGACAATGATGACCAGCAGCGAGACGGCAAACAAGGGGCCCATGAAGTTGTGCACGTTCTTGAGCGCGTAGGCCAGCCAGCCAAACAGCGTGCTGCCCATGACAGGCAGCAAAAAGAACTTGCCAAACGCCATCACGATGCCCGAAATAGCCAGGGCAATGAATGCACCGGCGTTCGCCCAGTGCGCGGCGCGCTCAAACGGTGTGAAACGCTCGATCTTGCGGCCCGATTCAGGGTGCTCATGCCCCAGGGAACCCTTGGTGAAATAGAAAATCGCCAAGGCAAGCAGCACAATGCCCAGCAAGGCCGCGCCATAAGGAATGATCCACTGATTGCGCACCTGGCGCCAACCCTCGCCAGCGTTGGTGAAACGCGCGCCTGGGTACTGCACCATCGGCTGAATCAGGTTGCCGGCCTCGGGCGCCTGGCTCAAGGGCAGGCTGCTGTAGCCGGTAACGCCCTGCCCCACCTGGCGCCACATCGGCGCGTTGTTGCCCGGCTGCACCTTACCGCGCTCGCCGTTGGTCTGCTCAGCATATTGGGGGTCGGCGCTGGCGTCGGGCTTCACCTGAAAGATGTTCTGGCTCTGAATCCCTGCCACTGCAGGCGCAGCGGAAGGTGCGGGAGCCACGTCAGGGGCCGCAGGCGTCTGAGCGTTCACGGTGCCCAACGCCGATGCCATTCCCAACAACAAGGCACACACGATGTGTTTCATAACGGGCCTCGCTTTATTGGGTGCGGGTGTATTCGTTCTGGCCGTATTGCTGGCGCGCCTTCAGATGCTGCTCCCAGCCCGCCTTGTCGCCTGCTTTCCAGCCCGGCTGGGTGAAATTGCTACCCGTGCCCGCGAAGGGTGCAGCGTCTTGCTTGACGCCACCACCGGTCTGCGGTTTTTCGGTGCAGGCGCTCAGGCCGGCAAGGGCCAATACCGCCGTCAGGGTGATGGAAATACGTTTCATGGCTTGGCTCCTGCAGGTGGCTGGGCACCCTGTTGTGTGCCATAGGCGGTGCCCCAGCCCCACACTTCGGCCCCTTTGCCGCGCTGAACGACACGGTTGCGAAAAATGTCGGCAACCACATCACCATCACCCGCCAGCAGGGCCTTGGTCGAGCACATCTCGGCGCAGGCAGGCAACTTGCCTTCAGCCAACCGGTTGCGCCCGTACTTTTCAAACTCTGCCTGGCTGCCATTGGCCTCGGGGCCACCGGCGCAGAAGGTGCACTTGTCCATCTTGCCGCGCACGCCGAACGTGCCTTGCGACGGGAACTGGGGTGCGCCAAACGGGCAAGCGTAGCTGCAATAGCCGCAGCCAATGCACACGTCCTTGTCATGCAACACCACACCCTCTTCGGTGCGATAAAAGCAGTTGACGGGGCAGACCGCCATGCAGGGTGCATCGCTGCAGTGCATGCAGGCCACCGAGATGGACTTCTCGCCCGGCACACCGTCGTTGAGCGTGACCACGCGGCGGCGGTTCACGCCCCATGGCACCTCGTGCTCGTTCTTGCAGGCGGTAACGCAGCCGTTGCATTCGATGCAGCGCTCTGCATCGCAGATGAATTTCATTCGTGCCATTGTTCTGTCTCCTGGTCAGCGCGGTGCGCTCAAGCCCGTTCCACGTTGCAGATCGTGGTCTTGGTTTCCTGCATCATGGTCACGCTGTCGTATCCATAGGTAGTGGCGGTGTTCACAGCCTCGCCCCGCACGATGGGGGCGGCCCCCTTCGGGTAGTGCGCCAGCATGTCGGCACCCTGCCAGCGGCCAGAGAAGTGGAAAGGCATCCAGACCGTGTCCGGTGCGACCCGTTCGGTGACCAGCGCCTGCACATTCAGGCGGGCGCCCGTGGGAGAGCTCAGCCACACGCGCTCGCCGTTGCGAATGCCCCGGTCGGCAGCCGTCTTGGGGTTGATTTCCACAAACGCCTCTTGCTGCAACTCGGCCAGCCAGGGGTTGGAGCGGGTTTCTTCGCCGCCACCTTCGTATTCGACCAGACGGCCGGAGCTGAGGATGAGCGGGAATTTTTCGTAGACCTTGTCGGCCACATTCTTGTCCTGCAGGCTCTTGTAGAGCGTGGGCAGGCGCCAGAAAGCCTTCTTGTCGTCGTGCGTGGGGTACTTGGCCACCAGATCGGGACGCGTGCCATAGATGGGCTCGCGGTGCTGGGGAATCGCATCGGGGAAGTTCCACACCACGGCCCGCGCCTTGGCGTTGCCAAAGGGATGGCAACCATGGTTCTTCATGACCACGCGGATGATGCCGCCCGAGGAATCGGTCTTCCAGTTCTTGCCTTCGGCCGCCGTCTTCTCGGCGTCGGTCAGCTCGTCCCACCAACCCAGCTTCTTGACCAGCACATGGTCAAACTCGGGGTAGCCGGTGGTGATGTCTGCGCCCAGTGAGTGCGATCCATCTTCGGCCAGCAGATTCATGCCATCCTTTTCCACGCCAAAGTTGGCGCGGAAATTACCACCACCGTCCATGACGTGGCGCGAGGTATCGTACAGATTGGCAGAGCCCGGGTGCTTGAGGTCGGGCGTGCCATAGCAAGGCCAGGGCAGTCCGAAATAATCTCCGGTGAAGTCGTACCCGGTTTCCTTGTCCTTGCCGCCCTTGGCCTTGAGGGTTTTCACGTCGAACAAGTGCATGTTCTTCATGTGGGCCTTCAGGCGCTCGGGGCTCTGGCCGGTGTAACCGATGGTCCAGACACTGCGGTTGATTTCACGCAGGATGTCCTCTGGCACAGGCTCGTCCATGCCCTTGACCTTCTGCATCTTGTAGTTCTTGGACAACTCGTTGGCAAAGCCGAGTTTCTCTGCGAACTGGTGCATGATCATGTGATCGCTGCGGCTCTCCCACAACGGCTCGATCACCTTTTCGCGCCACTGCAGCGAGCGGTTGGATGCCGTGCACGAACCGCTGGTTTCAAACTGCGTGGCTGCAGGCAGCAGGTACACCGCGCGGTTGGGGTTCAGGTCTTCGGCCTTGCCCGGCATGGCAGCCATGGCGGCAGTGGCGGATGGGTAAGGGTCCACCACCACCAGCAAGTCCAGCTTGTCCATGGCGCGCTTCATTTCGAGGCCACGGGTCTGCGAGTTGGGGGCATGGCCCCAATAGAACACGCCGCGCAGGTTGCTGTCCTGGTCGATCAGCTCGTTCTTCTCCAGCACGCCGTCAATCCAGCGCGACACGGTGATGCCGTTCTTGGTCATCATCGCGGGCGTGGCGTACTGCTTTTTGATCCACTCAAAGTCCACACCCCACACGTTGGCGAAGTGCTTCCACGCACCTTCGGCCAGGCCGTAGTAGCCGGGCAGCGAGTCAGGGTTGGGGCCAACGTCGGTCGCGCCCTGCACGTTGTCGTGGCCACGGAAGATGTTGGTGCCACCCCCGCTCTTGCCCACATTGCCCAGAGCGAGTTGGAGGATGCAGGAGGCGCGCACCATGGCATTGCCAATGGAGTGCTGCGTCTGCCCCATACACCAGACGATCGTGCCGGGGTTGTTGTCGTGCAGCATCTTGGCGACCTTGAACATCTGGTCTTCCTTGACGCCGCAAGCCTCTTCCACCTTGTCGGGCGACCACTTGGCAAGCACATCCTCACGCACCTTGTCCATGCCATAGACGCGGTCGTGGATGTACTTCTTGTCTTCCCAGCCGTTCTTGAAGATGTGGTACAGCAGACCAAAGAGGAATGGAATGTCGGTGCCCGAGCGGATGCGCACGTACTCGTCGGCCTTGGCAGCGGTGCGGGTGAAACGTGGGTCCACCACGATCATCTTGCAGCCGGTTTCCTTGGCATGCAGCATGTGCAGCATGCTCACCGGGTGGGCCTCGGCGGCGTTGGAGCCGATGTACAGAGCGACCTTGCTGTTTTGCATGTCGTTGTACGAATTGGTCATGGCACCGTAGCCCCAGGTGTTGGCAACGCCGGCCACGGTGGTCGAGTGGCAAATGCGCGCCTGGTGATCGCAGTTGTTGGTACCCCAGAAGCTCACGAACTTGCGCAGCAGGTAGGCCTGTTCATTGCTGTGCTTGGAAGAGCCGATGAAGTACACGCTGTCAGGGCCACTGGCCTTGCGCAGTTCCAGCATCTTGGCGGAGATTTCGGTCAGGGCCGTATCCCAGCTGATGCGCTCGTACTTGCCGTTGACCAGCTTCATCGGGTACCGCAGGCGGTACTCGCCGTGGCCGTGCTCGCGCACTGACGCCCCCTTGGCGCAGTGGGCGCCCAGGTTGATGGGCGAGTCAAACACCGGTTCCTGGCGCACCCAGATGCCGTTCTCGACCACGGCATCCACAGCACAGCCCACCGAGCAATGGGTGCACACGGTGCGGCGCACTTCGATCTTGCTGTCGCCCAGGCCCACCTTGGCACCTTCGGCGGCGTTGGATTTCTTGACCAGTGCGAGCTGCGACGCCGCAATCCCTACCCCGACCCCCAGGCCGGAGCGGCGCAGGAAAGAACGGCGGTCCATCGTGGGCAGCGCCTGCGAAAGGCCCCGGCGCAGGCTGTGCACAAACGGCGAAACGGGTGCGGAGGTGCCCTGGTGGGCGTGCGAAGACTTCTTGGTTAGCAACATGGCGTGCCCCGCTGTCAGAGTTGGGTGGTTTTGTAGTACTGCTTGACGTGGTCCGACACGTAGTAGCCACCGCCTTTTTCAGGGGCCACACGAGCGACCTCGGCCACTACGGCATCGGCCGGGGCCATGCGGGGCAACGTGGCCACAGCTGCTGCAGCGGCGCCCACCGTGGCGGCGCCGGCAAAGAACTTACGACGGGAAGAAGAAGGCTGGCGATCCGGCATGCATGTCTCCAGTGGCTGGCAGTTATGAACGTATTTGCATACAGTCTATGTCAGTGTGTAAATCCCTGCAATTGGGTGAAACGCCTGCGACCGATGGAGCCGCGAGGCAAACAACACCTGGAGGGATACCCACCATCAGTCGAGCATGTCGAAGCCCTGCGCTTCCACCGCCACGAAAGCCCGCGTGAATTGGGCCAGCGCGGCATAAAAGTGGGCTGCGGGCTGCCCCTGCAGGGCATCGCACAACTGCAAAATCCATGGCTGCAGATGTGTCGCAAAAAAGTTGCGTTGCGCCGTCAGGTTGCAGACAGCCACGTCGTCACCCGCAATCAGGTAACGCATCACTTCGCACAGATAGGCCACATGGTCTTCGGTTTCCGGCATCGCTTCGCCACGCGCCAGGCCCAGCGCCGCAAGGTCGCTGCGCAATCGCACCAGCGGCTTTTCGTTCAAAAATCCGCTCAGGTAATGCGAGCCATACAGAAACACTTCTGGCTTGCCCACGCCACCGAACAGGCGGTCAAATTCTGCGGCAATGGCCTCGTCGTCCTGGGCCCGCGCAGCCCCCACCAGTTGCTGCCAGGGTTCCTGCAAAAAACCGCCTGCCGCGGGGGCTTCGGTGACCGCCACTCGCAGTGCCGCCAGGGTGTCAGGGGTAGGCTTGGCGTAGTACAGCTGCGCCAGCAGCCCATACAGCTCGGCGCGCGCGGTTTCTTCGTCCAGCGCCGAACTGCCGGCCAGATTCAGGGAGAGGGAATCGCTCACAGGTCGGTCACTTTCGTTTCGCTTTGGGAGGAATACAGGTCGATGACGCGGCAATCGCTGCACATCTTGAGCCGTTCCAGTGCCTCGCCCTGGAACATGGCGTGGCCCGACAGCTTGCCCAACATGGCCTCAATGGCCTTCACGGTGCCGAAGGGTTTGCTGCAACGCACACAGGCCCAGGGCTTGGCTTCGTTGAGCACGCGCAACTGGCTGCGCTCGGGCGTGAGCAGCAGCCGCGGCTGCAGCGCAATGGCGTCTTCGGGACAGGTGGTGGCGCACAGGCCGCACTGCACGCAGTTTTGCTCGATGAAACGCAACTGGGGCAACTGCGGGTTATCTTGCAATGCACTGGCCGGGCAAGCGCTCACGCAGCTCAGGCACAGCGTGCAGCGGTCTTTGTTGACCGTGATGGTGCCCAGCGGTGCACCCGCCGCAGGCAGCGCAATGGCTTCGGGCCGCTGGTCCGCGGGCATTGGGGCTTGGGCAATCAGGTGGTCGAGTGCCAGCTCCAGCGTGCTGCGCTTTTCTTGCGCCACGGCAAATCGCGCAGCCGCCGACGGCACCGTCTGGCGGGTGTGCGACAGGGCCTGCAGACCCGCATCCAGATCGGTGGGATTGCGCGCGCGCAGAAGTTTCAGGTGCGTGCCTGCATAGCCCAGACCATTGAGGATGGCCTGGGCCACTGCCATCTGCGCCTCCAGGCCGTCCAGGTATTGGGGTGCCTCTTCGCTGGTGACCAGCACCACGATCTGCGAGGCGCCAAAGGCCACGGCACTGAGCCACAGGTCGACCCCCGTGCTGGCCGTGTGCCACAACGCCACCGGCAGCACATGCGCCGGAACCCCGTGGGCAATCTTGAGCTGCGCCGCCCGGCCCAGCTCTTCCACCAAAGCCTGGCCACACTCCTGGCTGTGCAGCAGCAACACGGCATCCTTGCCACCGGCCGCCGTGTAAGTGGACAACAGGGTCTTGAGCTTCAGGCCCTGATCGGTGGCACCGGGGTAGGCATAGGTCAGCGCGCCCGTGGGGCACACGGTGGTGCAGGCGCCGCAACCCACGCACAGGTTGGGGTTCACCTTGATCTGTTGACGGCTCTTGTCGCTGGTGATGGCTTCGGCCGAGCAGATGTCCACGCAGGCATTGCAACCCACGGTTTCGTTGCGGCTGTGCGCACAGAGCTTTTGCTTGTAGGCAAAGAACTTGGGCTTTTCGAACTCGCCCACCAGCTCGCGCAGGCGCAGCAGCGTGCCCATTTCACGCCCGTCCCAGCGGAAATAGCCTTGGGGCAGCGCGTGCTGCAAAAAGGTGGGGGTGGCGTCTGCCGGGCGCAGATCGAGCACCAGATCGAAGCGCTCCTGGTGCGCCGCGGCCTCGCGGGTGAAATCGATGGCACCCGCCACCTGGCACACCTTGACGCAGGCGCGGTGCGACTGGCAGGCGGACAGGTCGACCTGGTAGTCGAGCCCGATGGCGTTTTCGGGGCAGGCGGCCACGCAGGCGTTGCAGCGTGTGCACAGGTCCAGGTCAATCGGGTTGTCGGCCGCCCACTGCAGCTCAAAGGCCCCCAGCCAGCCCGTGAGGCCCGTGATGCGCCCGCCCAGCACCGGAAAACGCCGTGCCTGCGCCCCGCCCGCGTTGCCGGGGCCCTGGGTGAACAGCGTGACATCCAGCACATCGGACACCAGAGCGGCCGCCTGCTCCGCTGCGTCCAGCGCGCCGATGATGAGCAGCCGCCCAGCGCTCTTGAACGTGACGGTAGGCACCGGGGCGGGTTCAGGCAGATGGGCGGCGGCCAGCAACGCCGCTATCTTGGGGCTGGCCTTGCCGGCGTCGCGGCTCCAGCCACCCGTTTCGCGGATGTTCACGAAACGGATGGGCGAGAGCGCGCCTTCGGTCTGCTGCCCCAGGTCGGCAAACAGCCGTTGTTCCTGCGTGCAGGCCACCACAACGGGTTCACCGCTCTGGATCGCACGCTGGAATGCGCCGGCATCACGCCGGCACAGGGTGGAATGGAGGGTCAGGTTCTCATGAAGTGCCTCGCCCAGCGCTTTCGCGTTGAGGGGCATCGTCTGGTTGCAGTCGCAGATCAGCGTGGTCATGTGGTTCTTGGCTGGCAGGCAGGGCCGGTTCGCCGGGGTGCGAACGCATGGCCGTCACCGGCGTGCTGGGTAATTCAGTGCAGTCCCCCGACTGTGCCACGCCTTCGCTGACGCTGGCGTCAGCATCATCCCCAGTCTGACCGTCTCCAGGGGCCATTGCCGGCACCTGGGCCACGGGCGCGGACTCTTGCGTTTTTTTCTCGTCGTCAAAAAAGCCCAGAAACTGGGCGCTGGCCATCTGGCGCAGCATGGATGCGGGCAAGGGGTCGGGAATGGAATAGTCCCCGATATAGATGTCGAGCCCATCCATCACGTTGTAATGCGGGTCGGCAAACAACTTCTTCATGGCCGCGTTGCGCACTTCGGGGGCCACACCACGGGCCACGAAGGGCTTGAAATCGGAATCGGAGGTGAGCGCCTGGGCGTCGGCCAGCGTGGGGGGCGGCGGCTCGGCCGCTGCCGCTGCAGAGGTTGCGGGCACCGGTGCAGCCTGCGCGTTCACTGCCTGCGGGCGGCTGCCCGGTGCCGCAGCCGGTTCCAGCGGCACAGGAGCGGGCGCGGGTTCCTGCAGCGGTTTGCCCTCGCGCACGTCCCGCTTGCGCTGCGACCAGCGGCCCAGGAACCCGTCAGCCATGGCTTCCTCCTGCGCTACCACCACCGCCGCCGCCACCCCGCATTTTTTCGGTAGACACCGACGCGGGGTTGCCAAAACGGTCCTGCAGCGACCTAAAACTGTCGGGCCGCTTGCGGCGTTTGGGCTCGGGCTGGTAATGGGCGTCTACAAAGGCGCGCAGGCCTTCCAGCACTTCGGGGGCGGCGGGCACCTGTTCCACGGACTCCTGCGCATCGAGCCAGCGGCCGGCGTCGTGGTAGCTCAGGCTCACCGCCACGGGGCGCGCCAGCGGTGTGTTGGTGCCGGTGTCCTCATCCATGCGCCACATCACAAACCAGCAGGGCGCGGGCGACGCCAGGTTCAGGTGATAGCCCTCGGCATCGTCGCGAAACAACTCTACGGCAAAACCGGGGAACAGCCACAGCTCTTCACGCTCATCCTGCCGCAGCCGCCGGGGCTCGGTGCCAAATGCAGGCTCATGGGGCACCACATCGGCCAGTGACCAGCGCCAGGGCTGCCAGCGGTTGTCAATGCGTTCGCGGCGCATCAGAACGGCGACTTCAGAAGTAGGACGGGGGGTGGACATGGCCTGACTTTACCCCGGCGCAATGCCCCATGGGCCACCCGCGGGCAAAGCCCTCGTCTGCGTCATTGCGCTGATGGTGGCAGCACGGTGATGGCCACGGCGCAATATTTGAACTCGGGGATCTTGCCAAACGGATCGAGCGCCGCGTTGGTCAGCAGATTGGCCGCAGCCTCCACATACGCGAAGGGCATGAAGACCGTGCCGCGCGGCGTGCCGTCGTCGCGCCGCAGCCGCACCTTCACCATGCCGCGCCGCGATCGGATGCCCACCAACGCGCCCGGCGCCACGCCCAGCCGTGCAAGCTCGTCGCCGTGCACGGAGGCCGTGGCCATGGGCTCGATCGCGTCCAGCACCGTGCTGCGCCGCGTCATGCTGCCGGTGTGCCAGTGCTCCAGCTGGCGGCCGGTGATGAGCACCAGCGGAAACTCGGCATCGGGCTTCTCTGCCGCCGGCGTCCCACTGGCAGGCACCAGCGTGAGGCGGCCCGTGGGCGTAGGAAATTTCTCGGTAAAGACGATGGGCTGGCCCGGGTCGTCTTCGGTGAGGCAGGGGTAAGTCACGCTCGAATCGCGCTCCAGCCGGTTCCAGGTGATGCCCTCGATGCTCGCGTGCATGGCCTGGCGCATTTCGTCGTACACGGCGGCTACGCCAGATTCCTCGCCTTCGTAGTTCCAGTCCAAGCCCATCCGTCGAGCAAGTTGCTGGATGATCCACAGATCAGGCTGAGCATCACCGGGCGGGTTCAACGCGCGGCGGCCCATCTGCACCATGCGGTCGGTGTTGCTGGCCGTGCCGGTCTTTTCGGGCCAGGCGCTCGCGGGCAGCACCACGTCGGCCAGCCAGGCGGTTTCGGTCAAAAAAATGTCCTGCACCACCAGGTGCTGCAGGCTGGCCAGCGCGTGGCGCGCATGGTTCAGGTCGGGGTCGCTCATCGCAGGGTTCTCACCCATGATGTACATGCCGCGCACCTTGTGCGGGTCGCTGTCAGGCGCCAGCGCCTTGTGCATGATTTCGACCACCGTGTAGCCGGGCGCGTCATCGAGTTGGGTGCCCCAGAAGCCTTCAAACCACGCATGCGCCCCGGCGTTGTCCACGCGCTGGTAGTTGGGGAACATCATGGGGATGAGCCCCGCGTCACTTGCGCCCTGCACGTTGTTCTGGCCACGCAGCGGGTGCAGGCCCGAGCCGGGCTTGCCGATCTGGCCGGTGACGGCGCACAGCGCGATCAGGCAGCGCGCGTTGTCGGTGCCGTGGATGTGCTGGCTCACGCCCATGCCCCAGAGGATCATTGAGGCCTTGGCCTGCGCAAACGCACGCGCCACCTCGCGCAGTGTCTCGGCCGGGATGCCGCACACCGGCGCCATGGCCTCGGGGCTGCAGCCCATCACGTTGGCCTTGAGCGCCTCGAAATTGTTGGTGCGATCGCGGATAAATGCCTCATCCACCAGGCCTTCGTCGATCACCGTGTGGATCAGTGCGTTGAGCAGGGCCACGTCGGTGTCGGCCTTGAACTGCAGCGTGCGCCAGGCGTGGGTTCGCAAGTCGGTGATGCGGGGGTCGGCCAGCACGATCTTGGCGCCACGTTTTGCGGCGTTCTTCATCCAGGTGGCGGCCACGGGGTGGTTGGCTGTGGGGTTGGAGCCGATCACGAAGATCAGCTCGGCATGCTCCACGTCGTTCACCGGGTTGCTCACTGCGCCCGAGCCCACACCTTCGAGCAGCGCGGCCACGCTGGAGGCGTGGCACAGCCGCGTGCAGTGGTCCACGTTGTTGCTGCCAAAGCCGGTGCGCACGAGTTTCTGGAACAAGTAGGCCTCTTCGTTGCTGCCCTTGGCCGAGCCAAAGCCCGCCAGCGCCTTGGGGCCGTGCGTGTCGCGCAGTGACTTCAGCGTGCCGGCGGCCAGATCGAGCGCCTCGTCCCAGCTGGCCTCGCGGAACACCGCCCGCCAGTCGGCACCGTAGGGCTGCACCTCTTTCGGCACGCCGGGCTTGCGGATCAGCGGCACCGTCAGGCGGTCGGGGTGGTGGGCGTAGTCGAAACCAAAGCGCCCCTTCACGCACAGGCGGCCATGGTTGGCCGGGCCGTCGCGGCCTTCGACGCTGATGATTTTTTCGTCGCGCACGTTGTAGGTGATGAGGCAGCCCACGCCGCAGAACGGGCAGACCGAATCGACCTTGCGGTCCACCTTTTGGGAGCCAATGTGCGTCTTGGGGCTGAGCGCGCCCGTGGGGCAGGCCTTCACGCATTCGCCGCAGGCCACGCAGATGCTCTCTGCCATGGGGTCGTCGAGGTCGAAGACGATCTTGCTGTCGGCACCACGCAGCGCGTAGCCGATCACGTCGTTGACCTGCTCTTCACGGCAGGCGCGCACGCAGCGGTTGCACTGGATGCAGGCGTCCAGGTTCACCGCCATGGCGGGGTGGCTCAGATCGGGCGCGGGCTGCTGGCGGCGCAGGGCTTTCAGCGCGGGCCGCGCTGCCACGCCCAGGCGGGTGGCCCATTCGCTCAGCTCGCCGTGTTGACCTGTCGATTCTGGAGTTTTAGAGTCAAATTGGCCTCTAGCGCTTTCTGGATAAACGCTAACAGCTATTAATTCAGGAGTATTTTTCTGTTCGTCGTTCCACCGGTAACCCATATCGGGCATGTCCGACAGCAGCATCTCCACCACCATTTGCTGGCTCTTGCGGGCGCGCGGGCTGGCCGCCTGCACCTTCATGCCCGGCGTCGGGGCACGGCAGCAGCTGGGTGCCAGCGTGCGCTCGCCCGCGATCTCGACCACGCAGGCGCGGCAGTTGCCATCGGGGCGCAGGCCGTCGCTGTAGCACAAGTGCGGGATCTCCACGCCGTGGCGCTGCGCGGCTTTCAAAATGGTTTCGCCGGGGTGGGCTGTGACGGGCTGGCCATCCAGCTCAAAAGCCACGCCGGGCTCGACGGGTGTGGCGCAAGAGGTCAACACCGCGCTCATGGCTTCGCCCCTCCAGGCAGTTGCTCGGCCAGCGGGCTGTTGCGCGGCTTGGGCAGGTCGCCCGGCCAGGGCCCGGCACCCACTTCGTGCGCAAAGTATTTGTGGATGCAGCGGATGGGGTTGGGCGCCGCCTGCCCCAACCCGCAAATGGATGCATCGGCCATCACCTGCGCCAGGTCGTCCAGCAAGTCAGCATCCCACTGCGGTGCCTGCATCAGCGTGGCCGCCTTGGCCGTGCCCACGCGGCAGGGCGTGCATTGGCCGCAGCTTTCGTGTTCAAAAAACCGCATCACGTTCAGCGCCGCATCCCGCGCCCGATCGTGCTGGCTGAGCACGATGACGGCGGCCGAGCCGATGAAGCAACCATAGGGCTGCAGGGTGTCAAAGTCGAGCGGGATGTTGGCCAGGCTGGCAGGCAGGATGCCGCCCGAGGCACCGCCCGGCAGGTAGGCGTAGAGCTGGTGGCCGTCCGCCATGCCGCCGCAGAATTCGTCGATGAGTTCCTGCACGGTGATGCCCGCAGGCGCCAGCTTGACGCCAGGGTGCTTCACGCGCCCGCTCACGCTGAAACTGCGCAGCCCTTTGCGGCCGTGGCGGCCAAAGCTGGCAAACCACTGCGGGCCGCGCTCGACAATGTCGCGCACCCAGTACAGGGTTTCAAAGTTGTGCTCCAGCGTGGGGCGGCCGAACAGGCCCACCTGCGCGATGTAGGGCGGGCGCATGCGGGGTTCGCCACGCTTACCTTCAATGCTCTCGATCATGGCCGACTCTTCGCCGCAGATGTAGGCACCCGCGCCGCGCCGCAGTTCGATGTGCGGCAGCGGGCATGGTGGCTCGGTGCGCAGGTCATCCAGCGCCGCTTGCAGCTGCGCGCGGCAGCCGTGGTATTCGTCGCGCAGGTAGATGTAGACGGACTCGGTGCCCACCACCTGGGCCGCGATGAGCACGCCCTCCAGAAAACGGTGTGGGTCGCGTTCGAGGTAGGTGCGGTCCTTGAAGGTGCCGGGCTCGCCTTCGTCAATGTTCACCGCCATCAGGCGCGGCGCGGGCTGATCCCGAACAATGCGCCACTTGCGCCCTGCCGGAAATCCCGCGCCGCCCAGGCCGCGCAGGCCCGAGTTCTCCATGGCGGTCAGCACGGCCTCAGCATCCATCTCGCCATTGACCAACGCTGCGGCCGTCTGATAACCGCCGTGGGCGCGGTAGGTGGCGAGGTCGGTGTGGGCGGGGCTGACCCCGTCCGGCTGCACCGGCACACTTTGCCCGGCCAGCGTCGCAACGTCAAAATTAATAGCTGCTTGAGCTTGTGGATGAAGCGCCAGAGCCCGATTTGGCTTCAAATTGACGGCGTCCAGCACCGCATCGACCGTGGCGCGCGGCACCGGGCACTGGTGCACCACAGCCACCGGCGCCTGCTCGCAGCGGCCCACGCAGGGCACAGCCTGTACCTGCACATCGCCCAGCCCTCCACCCAGGTTCATCGCACGCAGGCGCTCGGGCAACGCAGCCAACAGTTCGCGTGCACCGGCCAGGCTGCAGCTGAGGCTGTCGCACACGCGCAGCACCAGGCGCGGGGCCACAGCGTCGTCGCCACGCACGATGTCGAAGTGGTGATAGAAGCTGGCCACCTCGTATACCTCGGCCATGGGCAGATTCATCTGCCGGGCCAGCGCCACCAGGTGCCGGTCGTGCAGCACGCCAAAGTGGTCGTTCAGGCGGTGCAGATACTCAATGAGCAGGTCGCGCCGCAAGCCTGTGGCCGGGCGCGGGCCCAGCAACTGCGCCACCTCGGCCATGGCGGCGTCTTCGGGCTGGCGGCCCTTGAGGTGGCTTTTGCGGCGAATGCGCTCGCGCATGTCATCAACGGACACGGCGGCCACGGTGGGGGCTTCGGGGGTGGATTTCATGGGGCCATCAAGCGAAAAGCGTCAACCGCAGGCAGTGTGGCGGCCGCTTGCAGCCGCGTCAATGCCGCGTCCCCACCGCACGGAGCCGCCACGGCCACCGCCCGATCCGCCCGGCGCTCAGGTGTTCTTGCTGATCGAGATGGTGGGGAACTTGCTCGAAAAGTCTTTCGCCTGCCGGGCGATCTTCACCGCCACCTCGCGCGCCACCTTCTTGTAGATCTGCGCCACCTCGCCATCCGGGTCGGCCACCACGGTGGGTTTGCCGCTGTCGGCCTGCAGGCGGATGCTCATGTCCAGCGGCAGCGCGCCCAGGTAGTCCATGCCGTAGTCGGCCGCCATCTTCTTGCCGCCATCGGCGCCGAAGATGTGCTCCACATGGCCGCAGTTGCTGCACACGTGGGCCGCCATGTTCTCGACGATGCCCAGGATGGGGACGCCCACCTTCTCGAACATCTTGATGCCCTTCTTGGCGTCGAGCAGGGCGATGTCCTGCGGCGTGGTGACGATCACGGCGCCCGTCATGGGCACGCGCTGGCTCAGCGTGAGCTGGATGTCACCCGTGCCGGGCGGCATGTCGATGATGAGGTAATCGAGGTCTTTCCAGTTGGTCTGGCGCAGCAGTTGCTCCAGCGCCTGCGTGGCCATGGGGCCGCGCCAGATCATCGCTTCGTCCTGGTCCACCAGGAAACCGATGGACATGACCTGCACGCCGTAGTTCTCGAGCGGCTCCATGGTCTTGCCGTCATCGCTTTCGGGGCGGCGGTTGATGCCCATCATCATGGGCTGGCTGGGGCCATAGATGTCGGCGTCCAGCACACCCACGCTGGCGCCTTCGGCCGCCAGGGCCAGCGCCAGGTTGGCTGCGGTGGTGCTTTTGCCAACACCGCCCTTGCCCGATGCCACGGCAATGATGTTCTTGACCTGCGGAAGCAGTTGCACGCCGCGCTGCACGGCGTGGGCCACTACCTTGGTGGTGATGTTGACCGAGACGTTCTCCACGCCCGCCACTCCCTTGGCGGCGGCCACCAGGCTGCGGCGCAGCTCGGGCAGCAGGCTCTTGGCCGGGTAACCCAGCTCGACATCAAAGGCTACATCGCCGCCATGAATCTGCACATTGCGCAAGGCGCGGGTGCTGACGAAATCCTGGCCCGTGTGGGGGTCCTGCACGCTGGTGAGCGCGGCCAAAAGGCCTTGTTCGGTGACTGCCATTCAAATAACTCCTGTGGGGCGGGTAGTCTATCCAAGCGACTCAACCCCATGCGTTGCAGGACAATGCCTGCGCCCGCCAGCCGCCCACCACCCCGACAACAAAAGGACTTCCGTGAAATTCAAGATGCCGCCCAACTCCCTGTTTGCCGTGCTGCTGCGCTCGCCCTGGTGGATCAGCTTTGCGCTGGTGGGCCTGATCGCGCTGGTGGCCTTTGCCCTGCTGCCCGCGCAATATGCGGTGGTGGGGGCGCTGGGCGGCCTGCCGATCTTTGTGGTGGGCTGCATGGCGGCGTGGCGGCAGCTGCACGCGCCCAGCCCGGCGCGTGTGGCACAAGCCCTGCAGGCGGCGCAGACCATGCCCTGGCGCGGCTTTGCCGACACCCTGGACGCCGCGTGGCGCCAGGGCGGTTTTGAGGTGCAGCAACTCGACGGCGGTGCCGCCGATTTCTGCCTGACCAAGAGCGGCAGCACCACGCTGGCCAGCGCGCGCCGCTGGAAAGCCGCCACCCATGGCGTGGAGCCGCTGCGCGAGCTGCGCGCCGCCATGGAGCAACGCGGCGCCACTGCGGGGCTGTATGTGCTGGCCCAGGGCAGCCTCAGTGACAACGCCCGGCTGTATGCGCGCGACAACAGCATCACCATCGTGCAGGACAACGCACTGGCTGCCCTGCTGCTGGCCAAGTCCTGACGCGGCGACAACGCCCACCCCAAAAACCGCCTCCCCGCGCCATGCCACCGCCCACCCCAGCACGCACCCCAGCGCCCAAGGCTCCCAAATCCCCATCACCCCGCACGGGCCTGCTGCTTACCGGAGGCGGGGCGCGGGCCGCCTACCAGATGGGCGTGCTGGAGGCCATTGCCGACCTGCGCCAGGCGTGCGGCGCGGGTCGCGAGCCCAACCCGTTCCCCATCATCACGGGCACGTCGGCGGGGGCCATCAACGCCGCCGCGCTGGCCTGCGGCGCTGATGATTTCGACCGCACCGTGCGCCGCATCGCCCGCGTATGGCGCCAGTTCCATGCGCACCAGGTGTATGGCGCCGACTCGCTCTCGGTGATGCGCAGCGGTGCGCGCTGGCTCACGCTGGTGTCGCTGGGCTGGGCGCTGGCCCGCTGGCGCCGCCTGCGCCCGCGCTCGCTGCTGGACAACGCGCCGCTCGAAAAACTGCTGGCCAAAATGGTGCCGCTCATGCGCCTGCCCCGGCTGATGCAAAAGTGCCATCTCACGGCCCTGGCGGTGACGGCGTCGAGCTACAGCTCGGGCGAGCATGTCACCTTTTATGAATCGGCCCAGGCTGTGCAGCCCTGGGTGCGCTCGCAGCGCAAGGCGGCGCGCGACCGCATCACGCACGAGCACCTGCTGGCCTCTTCGGCCATTCCCTTTGTGTTTCCGGCCAAGGGCATCACCATCGACGGCCACACCGAATACTTTGGCGACGGCTCCATGCGCCAGTCGGCACCCATCGCGGCGGCCATTCACCTGGGGGCCGAGCGCGTGCTGGTGATCGGCGCGGGCCGCATGCACGAGCCCCGGGGCGACAGCACCGCCCCGCCCTCCCCCAGTTACCCCTCGCTGGCGCAGATTGCCGGGCACGCGCTGTCCAACATCTTTCTGGATGCGCTGTCGGTCGATGTGGAGCGCGTGCAGCGCATCAACCAGACGCTGTCGCTGATTCCTGAAGAAAAGCGCACCCACAGCGCGCTGCGGCCTGTCGAGCTGCTCGTCATCGCCCCCTCGCAGCGGCTCGATGCCATCGCCGCCCGCCATGTGGGCGACCTGCCCGGCCCCGTGCGCACCATGCTGGGTGCCCTGGGCGTCACCTCGAACATGGCCGACGTGCGCGGCGCTGCTCTGGCCAGCTACCTGCTGTTCGAACAGGGTTACACGCGGGAACTGATGGCCCTGGGCCGGGCTGACACCCTGGCCCGGCGCGCCGACGTATGCCGCTTCTTTGGCTGGAAAGACACCGGCGCCGCGTTGCGCACCCGCCTTCCGGCCTGACATGGCGTAAAAGAACCCGCCACAACCATGGCTCTTTAAACGCCTAAAATCGCGGGTTCCGCCTGAGAAAGCCGCTTTCATGACGTCATCCGCACGCAAACTCTTCGTCACCACCGCCCTGCCCTACGCCAACGGCAACTTCCACATCGGCCACATCATGGAATACATCCAGGCCGACATCTGGGTGCGCACGCAGCGGCTGCTGGGCAACGCGGTGAACTTCGTCGGCGCCGACGACACCCACGGCGCGCCCATCATGATCGCGGCCGAGAAGGCCGGCAAGACGCCGCAGCAGTTCGTGGCCGACATCGCCGCCGGGCGCAAGCAGTACCTCGATGGCTTTCACATCGAGTTCGACAACTGGCACAGCACCGACGCGCCCGAGAACCACGAGCTGGCCCAGGACATCTACCGCGGCCTCAAGGCCAACGGCCTGATCGAAACCCGCACCATCGAGCAGTTCTTCGACCCCGAGAAGAACATGTTCCTGCCCGACCGCTTCATCAAGGGCGAGTGCCCCAAGTGCCACGCCAAGGACCAGTACGGCGACAACTGCGAGGTCTGCGGCGCCGTCTACGCGCCCACCGACCTCATCAACCCTTACTCCGCACTCTCGGGCGCCAAGCCGCTGCTCAAAAGCTCGGAGCATTTCTTCTTCAAGCTGTCGGACCCGCGTTGCGTGGCATTTTTGGAAGACTGGACGCAAAGCGGCCGCCTGCAAACCGAAGTGGCCAACAAGGTGCGCGAATGGTTCACCGTGCGCACCAACCCCGACGGCAGCACCAGCGAAGGCCTGGGCGACTGGGACATCTCGCGCGACGCGCCCTACTTCGGCATCGAGATCCCCGACGCGCCGGGTAAGTACTTCTATGTCTGGCTGGACGCGCCCATCGGCTACCTGGCCTCGCTGAAGAACCTGCTCACCAAGCGCGGCCAGGACTACGAGGCCTACATGGCCGACCCGGCGCTGGAGCAGTACCACTTCATCGGCAAGGACATCGTCACCTTCCACACCCTGTTCTGGCCCGCCACGCTCAAGTTCAGCGGCCGCAAGGTGCCCGACTCGGTGTTCGTGCACGGCTTCCTCACCGTGAACAACGGCGAGAAGATGAGCAAGAGCCGGGGCACCGGCCTGGACCCGCTCAAGTACCTGGGCCTGGGCATGAATGCCGAGTGGCTGCGCTACTACCTGGCCACCAAGCTGAGCAGCCGCAACGAGGACATCGACTTCAACGCCGAAGACTTCATGCTGCGCGTCAACAGCGACCTGATCGGCAAGTACGTCAACATCGCCAGCCGCGCGGCGGGCTTCATCAGCAAGCGCTTTGGCGGCCAGCTCGGCGAAGTCTCGGCCGACGGCGACGCGCTGCTGGAGCACCTGCGCACCGTGGCGCCCTCCATCATCGAGCTGCTGGCCGAGCGCGAATACGGCAAGGCCCTGCGCGAAACCATGCTGCTGACCGACCGCGTGAACGCCTACGTGGACCAGAACAAGCCCTGGGAGCTGGCCAAACAGGAAGGCATGGAAGCCCGCCTGCAGGACGTATGCACGACCTGCATCGAGGCCTTCCGCCTGCTCACCATCCTGCTCAAGCCCGTGCTGCCAGCGCTGGCCGCGCAGGTCGAGGCCTTTTTGAAGGTCGAGCCCTTCACCTTCGCCAGCGCGCAGGTGATGCTGGGCCAGGGCCATGTGATCGGCGAATACAAGCACCTGATGCAGCGCGTGGACATCAAGCAGCTTGAAGCATTGTTTGAGCCTCCAGCACAGGCAGATCAATCGCAGGCAGCTACTGAAACAGTAGCACCCGGCGGCGAAGAACTGGCCCCCGCCATCACCATCGACGACTTCACCAAGATCGACCTGCGCATCGCGCTGATCGTGAACTGCGAAGCCGTGGAAGGCTCGACCAAGCTGCTGCGCCTGACGCTGGATGTGGGCGAGGGCAAAACCCGCAACGTGTTCAGCGGCATCGCCAGCGCCTACCAACCCGCAGACCTGATTGGCAAGCACACCGTGATGGTGGCCAACCTCGCGCCGCGCAAGATGAAGTTTGGCGTGAGCGAGGGCATGGTACTGGCGGCGAGCCATGGTGACGAGAAGGCGAACCCAGGGATTTTTGTGCTGAACCCCTGGCCGGGTGCAACGCCAGGCATGCGGGTGCGCTAAAAGCGACCCGGCCCATGCGCTGTCTGGCCTGTGCTCTGGCGGGCGCCTTGCTGCTGCCGCAATTGCTGGCCGGCTGCACGGTGGTGGCGGTGACCGCCACGGCCGTTAGCGTCACGGCCACCGCCGTGGGCTTGGCGGCGGATGCTGCCGTGGGCACTGCCAAGGTGGTGGGCAAGGGCGTGGGAATGGCCGTCGATGCCCTGTCCAGTGACGGGACAGCGGCGGACAGCAGCGGCATCCAGATCAGGGAGTCCATCCGCCCGGCGCCCGCAGAGCAATCCGCACCGCCCGCTCTGCCGGGCACACTGCCCCAGTCCAACCCGCCCCCCGCTCACTCTCCGGTATAGCGCCCCGGCCGGTGGCTGATCCACAAAAAGCCGCTCATCACCAGCACCGCCAGCACCGAATACGCCACGCGCTCCACCGGCACGATGAAAAGTGCCAACAGCACCACAGTGCCGTCGATCATCATCTGCACCTTGCCTGCACGCATGCCGTAACGGGCTTGCAGGTACAGCGATATCACCGTGGCACCCCCCAGGCTGGAGCGGTGGCGCGCCAAAAACAGGCAGCCCGTGCCCAGCAGCAACCCGCCCAGCAGCGAGGCGAACAGCGGGTTCAGGTAGTCCACATGCATGACGTGCGGGAAGAGCTCCGTCAGCAGTGACAGCAGGGCCACGCAGACAAAAGTCTTGATGGTGAACTCGCGGCCCATGCGCGTCCATGCAAACCAGTAGAACGGCAGGTTGACAACAAAGAAGAGTTTGCCAAACGAGATGCCCGTGACGTAGTGCAGCAAAAACGCCACACCCGCCGTGCCCCCCACCAGCAACCCCGCCTGGTTGAACAGCATGAGTGCCATGGCCACAAACAGGGTGCCGGCAAACAGTGCCTGCGCATCTTCAAACGTGCCGTGGCGCAGGGAGGATGGCGGGGCGGAGGCGTCAGACATGGGTGGATTCATGGGATGGAGGCAAGCAAGCAACGCGCCAGACGGCGGGGCGGCTGACCGCTGCGCCAACCGAGCCCGCCGCACGATTTTCGATCATATCGGCCTGCAGTGCTTACCAATCAAGCGCTATAAGCTATTAAAAAAATAGCGACAGGATCGACGGCAGGCGATCGGGGTGCGGCCGCTACGGTTGCACTTTGTCACCGGCTCACTACACTGGCGCACCGGCTTGGGCCTTCGTTCTTTACCCACTCCCTCTCCATCCATGCGTTTCTCGTTTGCCTTCCGCCCCCGTCTGCTGGATGCCCTGCGCGGCTACAGCCGCAACCGCTGGCTCGCCGATGTGGGCGCAGGTGTCACGGTGGGCATCGTCGCGCTGCCGCTGGCCATGGCGTTTGCCATCGCCAGCGGCCTCAAGCCCGAGGCGGGGTTGTGGACGGCCATCATCGGCGGCTTCCTCATTGCGCTGCTGGGCGGCACCAATGTGCAGATTGGCGGGCCGGCCGGGGCGTTCATCGTCATCGTCTACGGCATCGTCGAGCGCTATGGCGTGGCCAACCTGCTGATTTCTACGGCCTGTGCGGGGGTGCTGCTGTTCCTGCTCGGGATGTTCAAGCTGGGCAGCCTGGTGCGCTTCGTGCCGGTGAGCATCGTCATCGGCTTCACCAACGGCATTGCGGTGCTGATCGCGCTGTCGCAGGTGAAGGACTGGCTGGGGCTGTCCATCGACAAGATGCCGGGCAACTTTTTCTCGCAGGTTCATGTGCTGGGCCAGCACATCGGCACGCTGAACCCCTATGCGCTGGGGCTGGGCGGGCTGTGCCTGGGCGGCCTGTTCCTGTGGCCGCGCCTGTTCATGCACGGCTCGCCGGTGCTGCGCATTGCCGAGGGCCACACCGTGCGCTCTTTTGCACGCGTGCCTGCGCCCGTGGTGGCCCTGATCACCCTGACCGCGCTGGCCTATGTGATGGACTACCCAGTGGAGACGATTGGCTCGCGCTTTGGCGGCATTCCGCAGCAGGCGCCAGCGTTTGCGTTGCCCGATTTTTCGTGGGACACCGTGCGCCTGCTGGTCACGCCCACCGTCACCATTGCGCTACTGGGCGCCATCGAGTCGCTGCTGTGCGCGCGCGTAGCCGACCAGCTGGCCACCAACCCGCACCACAAGAAGCACGACCCCAACCAGGAGCTCATGGCCCAGGGCGTTGCCAATTTCATCGTGCCGTTCTTTGGGGGCATGCCCGCTACCGGCACCATTGCGCGCACCGTGACCAACCTGCGCGCGGGCGCCACCAGCCCCATCGCCGGCATCGTGCACGCTGCCACGCTGGCGCTCATCGTGCTGCTGGCCGCGCCGCTGGCCCTGCACATCCCGCTGGCGGTGCTGGCGGGCATCCTGCTTTATGTGGCCTGGAACATGGGCGAGTGGCACGAGTTTGTGCGCCTCAAGCATTTCAGCAACCACTACCGGCTGCTCATGCTGGGCACGTTCTTCCTGACCGTGGTGTTTGACCTCACGGTGGCGGTGGAGGTGGGGCTGGGGCTGGCCTGCGTGCTGTTTGTGCGGCGCATGAGCGCACTGTTCCGCGCCGAGCCCGAGTTGCCCCGCGCCACCACGGCCACGGCCCCGGCCGCTGACCAGGGGGAATTGGCACCAGGAGCCTGTCGGACTTGGAGCGTCGAAAGCGAAAATCGGACCCAGCGAGGACAGTTTTCGCCGGATTTGCAGCCCCATAGCGGGGCTATGGGGCAAAAAGACGGTGAAAAATGGACCGCTGCGGCCGATTTGCAGCCGACGATTTCCACGTCCGACAGGCTCCTAGCGGCAGGCCCCCGCCCCCGCTTGGCCTGGCGCCTGCACGGTGCGCTGTTTTTTGGGGCTGCCGCCAAGATCGACCCCATTGTGCAGGCCGTGGAGGCTGGCCCCGAAGGCCCCGAAGTGGTACTGAACGCGCGCGACCTGTTTGCCCTGGACACCACGGGCCTGGAAGGTCTGGAGCAGATTCTGAAAGCCGTGGGCCAACGCGGCGGCGTGCTGTGCGTGCAGGATGCCCAAGAGCAGCCGCGCTCGCTGATGGAGCGTTCGGGCTTCAACGCCCGGCTGGCAGCGCAGAACGCAGCCCAGCACCGCAAAAGCTCCTAAAAAGAGAGCTGCTTGCGCTTATGCAGCAAGCGTTTCAGCCGTTTTTTACTATCAATCGTTGGCACAGGGCGCAGCGTCCCCACTGCCTTGCATGGCTCGCGCCTGCCAGTCCCCGGGCGCACACCCTGTCCAGCGCCGAAACGCCCGGTTGAATGCGCTGGCCTCCGAAAACCCCAGCCTGCGCGCGATGACGACGAACGGTTGCGCACCGTCTGCCACGGCCCGGCACGCCAGCGCCCGGCGCGCACTGTCCAGCAAATCCGAATAGTGCACGCCCTCGGCCGTGAGCCGCCGGGCAAACGCCCGCTCGGTCAGGCCGAACTGGCGCGCAGCCTGCGCACGCTCGGTCACGCCCCTGTCGATGGCACCCGCCAGCCATTGCTCCACGCGCGAGCTCAGGCCCTGGGGCACCGACAACGCCGCCAGCTGGGCCGAGGCGTGGGCGCGGTGCAGGCCGGAGAGCGCCGCATCGGCCTGCGGCAAGGGCGCATCCAGCACGGCATTGGCCAGCAGCAGGCCGTTGAAAGCCTGCTCGAACTCCACCTCGGTCTCGAACACCGCGGCGTAGCCGGGCAGCGGCCCCAGTTGCCGGTGGGTGAACTGCACTCGCAGCGGCTGCACGGCGTGACCCGAAACCCAGTGGCTGAAGCTCACCGTGGCCGCCAGCACGGCCTCAACCTGGTGCGCACTGAAAGCCAGCTCGCCCTGCTGCGGGTGGTACACCACCCAGCTCTGGTGCTCGCCGGCCAGGATCTGGAAGCGCCCGCCATCGCTGATGAGCCGCTGGTACTGCTGCAGCAGGCCGATGGCATTGCGCAGCGTGGACGACGACAGCAAGATGAAACCGACCACATTGAAGCTGCCTGGCCCCACCGTGCGCCCGGCGTTCAGGCCGAAAGCCGGGTCGCACGTCAGCTCGGCGGCCGCACGCCACAGGCGTGTGATGTCGTCGATGGGCCAGCGCGGTGCGTCCAGGCAACCGCTTGCCAGACCCGCGCGTGCCAGCAGCCGCCCGCGCGCCAGGCCCTGGCGCTCGGCAGCCGCCACGACGGTATTGACCCAGCTCATCGCAACGCTGGGCGCCAGTAAATGGTTCACGCCCTGTTCATGGGGAACACATGGCTTCAACACCGTCATGCCCGTCGTCGCCCTGAGGAAAGGTCACGATCGGTCTCCAAAGTCAACATGCATGGTCTCCAAGGTCAAGGCTGGAGCGATCATAAAACGCTATCGTCTGGCGCACAAAGAACCTTACAGAGAACCGCACAGGTTCCACAAACAGGAGACAAACCATGGCAGCACAGCACCATGATGTGGTGATCGTTGGCGGCGGGCTGGCCGGCATCGTCACCGCGCTCGAAGCCCTGCGCGCGGGCCAGTCCGTGGCGCTGGTGGACCGCGATGCCCCCGAGCGCCTGGGAGGCCTCGCCCTGTGGGCGTTTGGCGGCATGGCGCTGGTGGGCACGGCGCTGCAGGCACGCATGAAGATCCCCGACTCGCCCGAGGCCGCGCTGCGCGACTGGGTGCGATTTGGCGAGATGGACCCGGCCGACACCTATCCGCAGCAGTGGGCGCGCTACTACGTCGAGCATTCACGCGCCGAGGTGTACGACTGGCTGCTGGGCGAGGGCGTCAAATTCATGCCTGCGGTCAACTGGATCGAGCGCGGGCGGCATGGCGAGGGCAACAGCGTGCCGCGCTACCACATCATCTGGGGCACGGCACGCGAGCTCACGCGCCGCATGATCGCCGCGATGCGCCAGGCCGACACGGGCGGGCGGCTCACCGTGCTGCACCGCCACCGCGCCAGTGCGCTGGATTTGCAGCAAGGCCGCACGTCCGGCGTGCTGGCGGTGAACGAGGACACCGGTGCCGAGGTGCGGCTGACGGCTGCTGTGGTGGTGCTGGCCATGGGCGGCATCAACGGCGGCCACGCGCAAACCCGCGCCAACTGGCCCACCAACCGCCCCCTGCCCGCCACCCTGCTCAATGGCGCACACCCCTTTGCCGACGGAGCGATGCACCACCACGCCGCCGATCGCTGGGGCGCGCAGATCACCCACGCAGGCGAGATGTGGAACTACGCAGCCGGTTTTCCGCACCCTTTTCCGCATTTCGAGGGGCATGGCCTGTCCACCATTCCGTGCAAATCGGCGCTGTGGCTCAACCACCGGGGCGAACGCATCGGACCGGAACCGCTGGTCACCGGTTTCGACACCCACTGGCTGTGCCAGCAAGTGGCCGCGCAAGAGAAGCCCTGGACCTGGCACCTGCTGAACTGGCGCATCGCGGCCAAGGAGTTCGCCATTTCCGGCGCCGAGCACAACCAGCGCATCCGCGACATGCAGTTCCCCGCTTTCCTCAAAGAGACGTTGCTGGGCAACCACCGGTTGGTGAAGCAGATGGCCGCCGAGAGCAAACACTTTTTGGTGGACGACACGCTGGCGGGGCTGGCCGCGAAGATGAACGCGCTGGCTGGCACCAACGACGTGCAGCCCGCCGTGCTGCAGGCCACGGCCGACACCTTTGACGCCAATTTTGCGAACGGCGCCAAGCTGCACAACGACGACCAGATCCGCCGCATCCTGCACGCGCGCCAGTGGGGGCCCGACAAGCTGCGCACCTGCGCGCCCGCGCCGCTGCAAAAGGCAGGCAGCGGGCCGTACATCGCCATCCAGATGCAGCTCATCACGCGCAAGAGCTTGGGCGGCCTGCGCACCGACCTGGCAAGCCGCGTGCTCGACGGCGCCGACCAGCCCATCCCCGGCCTGTACTGCGTGGGCGAGGCGGCGGGCTTTGGCGGCGGCGGCGCCAGTGGCAAACGCTCGCTGGAAGGCACCTTTTTACCTGGCTGCATTCTCACGGCGCGCGCTGCGGCGCGGCACATCACCACCGGACGCTGAGAAGGTATGAACAAACCCACCATGCCCGCCCATTCCGGATTCATTCACACCTTCTGAGGAGCCACCATGCAAGGCGACATTGTTTCGGGCGTGCTGCTGCCGCTCATCCTGGCGTTCATCATGTTTTCGCTCGGCCTGGGGCTGACGGTGGGCGACTTCCGGCGCATCCTCACCCAGCCGCGCGCGCTGCTGGTGGGGGTGGTGTGCCACTTCGTGCTGCTGCCGCTGGCGTGCTTTCTGCTCCTCAGTGCCTGGGGCATGACCGGCGTGTTTGCCGTGGGCTTCATGGTGCTGGCGGCCTGCCCCACAGGCAGCACCTCGAACCTGCTCACCTACCTGGCACGCGGCGACGTGGCCCTGGCGCTGAGCTTCACCGCCGTGGCCAGTGTGGCCACCATCTTCACCCTGCCGCTGGTGGTGACCTGGGCACTGGGCCACTACCTGGGCGCAGCCCGGGCGGTTGACGTGCCCGTGGGGTTGATGATGGGCCAGGTGGCGCTGGTGCTGGGCGTGCCGGTGAGCCTGGGCATGTTCGCGCGCCAGCGCTGGAGCGCCTGGGCGCAGCGCTTCGAACCGCGCGCCACGCGCGTGGCCACGGTGCTGTTCGTGCTCATCGTGGTGCTGGCCGTGGCGAAAAACTGGGCGCTCCTGCGCGACAACTTCAGCACCCTGGCGCCGTTTGCGCTGCTGCTCAACATCAGCATGCTGTGCGTGGGCTTTGGCGTGGCGTGGGCCGCGCGCCTGTCGCGCAGCCAGTCGGTCACCCTGGGCATTGAAACCGCCGTGCAGAACGCCGCCTTGGCGCTGGTGATTGCCAGCACCGTGCTCCAAGACGACGCCATGGCCATTCCCGGCGCGCTTTATGGCGTGCTCATGTACGCCGGGGGCCTGCTGTTTGCCCTGGCCATGCGCCGCCTGCTGCCCGCCGCCCCAACCACCGCCACGGTTGCCACAACCGGCGCTTGACCCTTTCAAAGAGGAACACCCCATGTCCACTGCCTCCCTGAACGGCGCCCAGGCGCTGATGAAAACCCTGGTCGATGCCGGCATCGAGGTCTGCTTCACCAACCCCGGCACGAGCGAAATGCACTTTGTGGCCGCGCTCGACAGCGAGCCGAAGATGCGTGCCGTGCTGGCCCTGTTCGAGGGTGTGGCCACGGGCGCGGCGGATGGTTATGCCCGCATGGCCGGCAAACCCGCCGCCACGCTCTTGCACCTGGGCTGCGGCCTGGGCAACGGCCTGGCCAACCTGCACAACGCGCGCAAGGGCAAAGTGCCCGTGGTCAACATCGTGGGCGACCACGCCACACACCACACGCAATACGACGCGCAACTGCAAAGCGACATCGAAACCGTGGCGCGCAATGTGTCGCCCGGTTTTGTGCGCACATCGCAGAGCACTGCTGCGCTGTGCCAGGACGCAGCAGACGCCATCACCGCCGCACGCGGCCTGCCGGGCCAGGTGGCCACGCTGATATTGCCCGCCGACGTATCGTGGGGCGAAGGCGGCGTGCCCTGCCCTCCCCCGCCGCCGCCAAGCCCCGAAGCGGCGGACGACGCCACCGTACAGGCCATTGCCCAAACCATTGCCCAGGCAATGACACAGGCAGGACGGGCGGGCGGCAAGGCCGCCTTGCTCCTGGGCGGACAGGCGCTGCGCGAGCCCGGCCTGCGGGCCGCCGCGCGCATCGCCGCGCACAGCGGCGTGAAGGTGTTCGCCGAAGTCTTCCCCACCCGGCTGGAGCGCGGCGCAGGCCTACCCACCGTGGAGCGCATCGCCTACCTGGCCGAGCTGGCCGGGGTACAGCTTGCAGGCATCGAACACCTGATTCTGGTGGACGCCAAGGCGCCGGTATCGTTCTTTGCCTACCCGGGCAAGAAGAGCGACCTGGTGCCCGACGGCTGCACCGTGCACCAGCTCTCCACGCCCGCACAAAACGCCGCCGCCAGCCTCGAAAAACTCGCCCAGGCGCTGGGCGCCGCGCAGGCCCAGCCCGCGCTGCGGGCCCCCGCACGCCCCGGGCGCCCGCGCGGCAAGCTCACCGCCGAAAAAGTGTGCAAGGCCGTGGGCCACCTGCTGCCCGAGAACGCGATCGTCATCGACGAGGCCATCACCTCGGGGCTGATGCTCGCGCCCTTCACCGCTGGGGCTCCGCGCCACGACCTCATCACGCTCACGGGCGGCGCCATCGGCCAGGGCCTGCCCAATGCCGTCGGCGCGGCCATCGCCTGCCCGACACGCCCGGTGCTGGCGCTCATCGGCGACGGCACGGCGATGTACACCATCCAGGCGCTGTGGACCATGGCGCGCGAGAAGCTCAACGTGGTATCGGTCATCTTCAACAACGCCTCGTACTCGGTGCTCAACGTGGAGCTGGAACGCGTTGGCGCCGAAAAAGTGGGCGCCAAGGCCCGGTCGCAGCTGGACCTGAACGGCCCGGTGCTGAACTTCGCCCAGCTCGCCGATGGCATGGGCGTGCACGGCGTGCGCACCACTACGGCGGAGGAGTTTGTGCGGGCACTGGAGTACGCCCTGGCCACGCCCGGGCCACACCTGATCGAGGCGATGGTGCCGCAGTCGCTCAGCGGCCTCAAGCGCAAGCTGCTGCCCTGGCTGCTGCGCTCGCTGCCCAGCTTGCCTCCGGGGGTGGCGCGGGCACTCAAGCGCAAGATTGCGCCGTGAATGCCCACAAGGCAGCGCACCGGATTTCTGAAATCAGCGCCCGCCCTTGTTCTCTGGCGCGTCCATGTCGGGGCCGATCTGCGTACGCAGCACCGTGGCGCCGTCTTTGGTCACCACGGTAAACACCTTGGGGATGTTGGGCGCCTCGGCAAAGCGCCAGTCGTGGTGCGTTTCGCCGCTGAGGCGGTAGGGCGTGACCTTGGCAGGCTTGCCCAGATTGCGGCGCACCTGCGCCATGTCGGTGCCGGGTGTGATGCGGGCAAAGTTCTCGGGCGTGAGCACCTGGCGCACGGCCACCAGCCGGCCATCGGCACCCACGGTGATCATGTAATTGATCTGCCCGGCGGGCTGGCGGTTGTATTCCAGGGTGCGCGCGCCATCGGCCTCGTCCCAGATGGTTTCGGGGACGCCAAAGCGGTCACGCACGTCGGCCTCGGTGGAAATGCCAGGCTGCAGTTCGCTGATGCGCTGCGCGTCGCATCCGGCCAGGGCGACCAGGCTGAAAGCCGCCGCGGCAAGCGCCAGGGCACGAAAAAGAAAGGGCATGGAAGGCTCCCGGTAAAATCAAGCCAGAGAGGTTATCAGTCCATGTCCATTTTTCGCCGCCCCGACTACAAATCCGATGCCACCCAGTTCATCGACCAGCTCAAGGCGCAAAGGCCCGAGCTGGATGAACAGCAGCGCGCAGGCCGCGCCCTGCTGTGGGACAAGCAGGTAGACCGCAAGATCTGGGGCGACTACCGCGATGCCCAGGTCGCGCAAAAGCCCTACCCCTATCAGACCAACGCTGATTGAACATCAAAATAGCCTCTGGCGCTTTACCACAAAGCGCTAGCAGCTATTAATTCAATAGCACAATGCGCAGCGCAAGCCCTGCCGAGGCCACTGCGGCTACCCCGGGCACCATGCCCGACGTGGTGGACCAGGTGGCGCTGGCCCGCCTGTATGGCGAGCCGCTGTTTGCGCTGCCGCAAGACCTTTACATCCCGCCCGACGCGCTCGAAGTCTTTCTGGAAGCCTTTGAAGGCCCGCTCGATCTGCTGCTGTACCTGATCCGCAAGCAGAACTTCAACATCCTCGACATCCCCATGGCCGGCCTCACGCGCCAGTATCTGGTGTACGTGGAAGAGATCCGCAGCCGCAACCTGGAGCTGGCCGCCGAATACCTGCTGATGGCGGCGATGCTCATCGAGATCAAGTCGCGCATGTTGCTGCCCCCCAAAAAGCAGGAGGGAGCCGACGAGGCCGAAGACCCGCGCGCCGAGCTGGTGCGCCGCCTGCTCGAATACGAGCAGATGAAGATGGCCGCCATGCGCCTCGGGCAACTGCCGCAATATGGGCGCGACTTTGTAAAGGCGCAGGTGTACATCGAGCAAAGCCTGCAGCCGCGGTTTCCGGATGTGCATGTGGTCGATCTGCAAGACGCCTGGCGCGACATCCTGAAGCGCGCCCGGCTGGTGCAGCACCACAAGATCACCCGCGAGGAACTGAGCGTGCGCGAATACATGAGCATGGTGCTCAAAACGCTGCAGGGGCGCCGCTTTGTCGAGTTTGAAGAACTGTTCGATCCCGCCAACGGCAGCACCGTGCTGGTGGTGACCTTCATCGCGCTGCTCGAGCTGGCCAAAGAGACCCTGATCGAGATCACCCAGGCCGAGGCCTTCGCCCCCATTTACGTCCGGCTGGCCTATGTACCGGCATGATTCCATTTCTAAATCACCCGTGTCGTTATTGCTTCGCCTTGTCGTGCTACAGCACTGCCTGCGGCTTCGCGCCTAGACACGAATGATTTGGAAAAGGAATGACACCCCTGAGCGGCCGCGCCGCTTCCCCCTCACTCGCTGCGCGGGAGGGGGACGTCACCCGTGGCCTGGCAAAGCCAGTTCCAAGGTGGCACTGGCGTAGTGCAGCGCCCGTTTCGCACGCCACGAGAAACCACCATGCAATCCCACGACTTTGACGTACTCATCGTAGGCAGCGGCCTCGCCGGTCTCTCGGCCGCCCTGCACCTGGCGCCCACGCACCGCGTGGCTGTCATCACCAAACGCCAGCTGCAGGACGGTGCAAGCGCCTGGGCGCAGGGCGGCATTGCCGCCGTGCTGGCCGACGACGACAGCTTTGCCGCGCACATCGAAGACACCCTGGTGGCCGGTGCCGGCCTGTGCGACCTGGCCGCCACGCGCTTCGTGGTGGAAAACGCGCCCGAGGCCATCGCGTGGCTGCGCCAGCTGGGTGTGCCTTTTTCGATGGAGGGCGACCAGCTGCACCTCACGCGCGAAGGCGGCCACAGCGCACGCCGCATCGCCCATGTGACCGACGCCACCGGTGCCGCCGTGCAGCGCACGCTGATCGACGTGGTGCGCGCCACGCCAGGCATCACGGTGTTCGAGCAACACACGCTGGTGGACGTGATCATCAGCCACAAGCTGGGCCTGGCGGGCCCGCAGCAATGCCTGGGCCTGTATGCGCTGGATGGCGCCACCGATGAGGTGGTCACCTTCCGCGCGCCGCAAACCATTCTGGCCACGGGCGGCGCGGGCAAGGTGTACCTCTACACCACCAACCCCGACACCGCCACCGGCGACGGCATTGCCGCCGCCTGGCGCGCCGGTTGCCGCGTGGGCAACATGGAGTTCATCCAGTTTCACCCCACGGGGCTGTACCACCCGCATGCCAAGTCGTTCCTCATCAGTGAGGCGGTGCGCGGCGAGGGTGGCAAGCTGCTGCTGCCGGCATCGGCAGGTGGCACGCGCTTCATGCCGCAGCACGACGAGCGCGCCGAACTGGCGCCGCGCGACGTGGTGGCCCGCGCCATCGACTACGAAATGAAGCGCCACGGCCTGGACTGCGTGCACTTGGACATCTCGCACCAGAGCCCCGAATTTCTGCACGAGCACTTTCCCAACATCCTGGCGCACTGCGCGTCGCTGGGCATCGACATCACCAAAGAGCCCATCCCCGTGGTGCCCACGGCGCACTTCACCTGCGGCGGCGTGCTGACCGACCTGGCCGGCCGCACCGACCTGCCCGGCCTGTTTGCCGTGGGCGAGGTGGCCTGCACCGGCCTGCACGGCGCCAACCGCCTGGCCAGCAACTCGCTGCTTGAATGCATGGTGTTTGCCCGCGCCGCCGCGCACGCCATTGCGGCCACGCCGTGCACGCCCGTGCCCGAGCTGCCGGGCTGGGACGACAGCCGCGTGCAGGACGCCGACGAGTCGGTGGTCATCTCGCACAACTGGGACGAGCTGCGCCGCTTCATGTGGGATTACGTGGGCATCGTGCGCACCAACAAGCGCCTGGAGCGCGCGGCCCACCGCATCGCCCTGCTGCAAGCCGAGATCCAGGAGTTCTACGCCCACTTTCACATCACGCGCGACCTGCTGGAGCTGCGCAACCTGGTGCAGGTGGCCGACCTCATCATCAAGAGCGCGCAAATGCGCCGCGAAAGCCGCGGCCTGCACTACAGCCGCGACTACCCTGCGCTTGCGGCGCCCGCCGCGCCCACCATCCTGGTTCCGCCCATTGCGCGCCACTGAGCGCGGCATGGAACACCACCGTCAACACACCTGCACCGCCATGTACCGCACCCTGCTCAAATCCAAGATCCACCGCGCCACCACCACGCACTGCGAGCTGCACTACGAAGGCTCGTGCGCCATCGACGAACACCTGCTCGACGCCGCCAACCTGTGCGAGAACGAACAGGTCCACATCTGGAACATCAACAACGGCGAGCGCTTCATCACCTACGCCATCAAGGGCCAGCGCGGCAGCGGCATGATCTCGGTCAACGGCTCGGCCGCGCGCCGCGCTGCCGTGGGCGACCTGCTCATCATTGCGGCGTTTGCCCAGGTGCCCGAAGACAAGGTGGCCACGCACGAACCCCAACTGGTGTTTGTCGACGGCCACAACCGCCAGACCGAACTGCGCCACCACGTGCCTACCCAGGCGCTGTAACGCCCGCTTTTTCCACCCCCGCCGAAAGCAGACCATGCCCCACCTGATCGTCGAATACTCGCAAAACCTTGCCGGTTTTCCCGAGGCGCAAGCCCTCACCGAGCTGAACCAGGCCGTCACCAGCAGCCCCGAAGTGCTGGACGAGGCCGACCTCAAAAGCCGCTTCGTGCTGGTGGACAGCTTTGAAATTGGCACCGCCCCCGCCAACCGCGCGTTTGTGCACGCCCAGCTGCGCCTGCTGTCGGGCCGCACGCCCGAGGCCAAAAAAGACCTGTCCGAGCGCGTGGCCGAGGTGCTGCGCCGCCTGTCGCCCAAGCCAGCGGGCGTGATGGTGCAGCTCAGCGTGGAAATCGTCGATATGGACCGGGGCTCTTACGTCAAAGAGCGGCTGTAAGCCACCGGCCTCGCCGCCATTTTTTAGCCAAACAGGGCTGTAGCGCTTATCCATCAAGCGCTAGCAGCTCTTTTTTTTATAGTGACTCCACTCAGCACCAGCCGCCCGCGCTGCCCTGCCTGCCTGCGCCCGCACAGCGCCTGCATCTGCCGCTGGGCCACCCCGGTGGCGCACCGCACCGAGGTGCTGATCCTGCAGCACCCGCTGGAAGTGCACGAGGCCAAAGGCACAGCCCGGCTGCTGCACCTGAGCCTGCCGCACAGCCGCATGGTGACGGGCGAGCGGTTTGACGCCAGCGCACTGCAGCCCCTGCTGACCGCGCCATTTGGCGCAACAGATGCAGCCACCGCCCCGCGCCACACCCTGCTGCTCTACCCCGAAGCCCCGCAAGACACCACCCTGGGCATTGCCACCCCCCCGCCACTGAACCCCGCCTGGCTGCAAACGCCAGAGCGCCTGCGCCTGGTGGTGCTGGACGGCACCTGGCGCAAAAGCCGCAAGATGCTGCACCAGAACCCTTTGCTGCAACAACTGCCGCGCCTGCCGCTGCGCGAGCTACCAGCATCGCGCTACCGCATCCGCACGGCGCGCCAGCCGCACCAGCTCTCGACCCTGGAGGCCACCTGCGCGGCACTGGCACAACTGGAAGGCGCCGAAAGCCTGGCGCCCCTGCTGGCGGCGTTTGACGGGTTTGTGGCGCAGCAAGCGGCCTGGCAGGTGCGGCGGTAGGTGCGGCGGTAGGTGCGGCGGTAGGTGCGGCGGTAGGTGCGACAGGGGCCGCACCGCACTACAGCGGGTGGAGCATTGCTACGGCGTTGCAGCGCCCTGCCTTGGCAGCCCTACCGCCACGTCCCTGAAGGCCGCCAACGCAGCCTCCAAGTGCTCGATGATTTCTTGCTGCAGCACCTCGGGCGGCGGCAAATCATCCAGGTTGTCCAGGCTGTCGTCTTTCAGCCAGAAGATGTCCAGGCTGGCCTTGTCGCGGGCCATCAGCTCGTCGTAGCTGAAGAACTTGAAGCGATCTGTGGCGATGCGCTCGTGGCGGTTTTCCGGGTGATAGCAGGTGATGAAATCCTGCAAGTCATCGAGCTTCAAGGTGCGCGTCTTCAGCGTGAAATGCTTGTTGGTGCGCAGGTCGTAAAACCACACGCCCTTGGTATGCACGCGCCCATCTTTTGGGGCGTTGTCAAAGAACACCACATTCGCCTTCACGCCCTGCGCATAGAAAATGCCCGTGGGCAGGCGCAGCACGGTGTGCACATCGCAGTTTTCCAGCAGTTTCTTGCGAATCTTCTCGCCCGCCCCGCCTTCAAACAACACGTTGTCTGGCAGCACCACCGCCGCTTTGCCGTCCACCTTCAGCATGCTGACGATGTGCTGCAAAAAGTTAAGCTGCTTGTTCGACGTGGTCGTCCAAAAGTCTTGCCGCTCGTAAATCAATGCATCCTTGTCGTCTTCACCTTCTTCGTTGGTGAACGTCATACTGCTTTTCTTGCCGAAGGGCGGGTTGGCCAGCACATAGTCCACTTTGCGTTTGGGCTCGGTAATCAGGGCGTCCGAGCGCTCCACCAACGGCTCGCCGTCGAGTTCGCCGATGCTGTGCAGGAACAGGTTCATCAGGCACATGCGACGCGTGTTGGGCACGATCTCGTTGCCGTAGAAGGTCTGGTCACGCAGAAACGCCTTTTGCCGTTTGTCCAGCGCGGCGCCGGGGCGCGTTAACCAGCTGTAGGCCCCCAGGAAGAAGCCTCCCGTGCCGCAGGCCGGGTCGGCGATGGTCTTCATGGGCTCGGGCCGCACACAGGCCACCATGGCTTCGATCAGCGCGCGCGGCGTGAAATACTGGCCCGCGCCGCTTTTGGTGTCTTCGGCGTTTTTTTGCAGCAGGCCTTCGTACAAGTCGCCCTTGGTGTCGGCATCCAGGCTGATCCAGCTTTCGGCATCAATCAGCTGCACCAGGCGCGAGAGCTTGGCCGGGTCTTGAATTTTGTTCTGCGCCTTGAAAAAGATGGCGCCCAGCATGCCCGGCTCCTGCCCCAGCCGGTGCAGCGTGGCCAGGTAATGTGCCTCCAGCGGCTCGCCCACTTTGCTGGTCAGGCTGGCCCAGCCATAGCCGTTGGGGATGTGCGTGTCGCGGTTGTAGGGCTCTTGCGCGTATTCGTGCGCCAGCTTCAAAAACAGCAGGTAAGTGAGCTGCTCCAGATAGTCGCCATAGCCCACGCCATCGTCTTTGAGGGTGTGGCAGAAGTTCCAGACTTTCTGGACGAGGGAGGATGTGTTCATGTGGGGTCCGGGGAGATTGCCGAGCATTTCTGCAACCGGCGGTTGCACTTTCTGCGCTTGGACAGCGTCATTCTTGATCTGCTGCTTTCTGCGCCACGCGCAGGCGCGCCTGCACCATCGCCTCGTGGATTTTTTGCTCGAACACCTCGCGCGGGGGCAGCACCGTCAGGTACTCGGCTACGTGGATGCCCGACTTGTCCAACTCCAGCAACTCGATCTGCTCGTGCTTTTTGCCCGTGCACAAAATGATGCCCAGCGGTGGCAAATCACCCGGCTCTTGGTCATGCCTGGCAAGCCAGCGAAGGTACAGCTCCATCTGGCCCTTGTATTCGGCCTTGAACTCGCCCAGTTTCAGCTCGATGGCCACCAGCCGGCGCAGCTTGCGGTTGTAGAACAGCAGGTCGATGTAGAAATCGTCGCTGTCGAGCTGGATGCGCCGCTGCCGCGCCACAAAGCTGAAGCCCGCGCCCAGCTCCAGCAAAAAATGCTCCAGCTCGCGCAGGATGGCGTCTTCCAGGCCCTTTTCTAGGTAGCGGTCGTCCAGCGCCAGAAAATCCAGCACGTAGGGATCTTTGAGCAGCAGCGGCGCCGTCACGTCGCCTCGGGCCTGCAAGGCATCCAGCTCCAGCCGGATCAGCTCGTCGGGTTTTTTGGACAGGGCCGTGCGCTCGAACAGCATCGAATCCACCCGCTCGCGCAGGGTGCGTACGCTCCAGCGCTCGATGCTGCACATCTGGGCGTAGAAGTCGCGCGCCAGCGGGTCTTTCACTGGCAACAAGGCCAGGAAATGGGACCAGCTCAATTGTCGTGACAGCGTCACGACAATGTCCTGCCCAGGGAACAGCTCGGCAAATTGCACCATGCGACGAAGGTTTTTCTCATCGAAGCCCCGCCCGTAGTCGGCCACCAATTGGCGCGACAGCGTCACGACAATGCCTTCGCCGTAGCCAGCCCGCTGGCCAGCCAGCACCTCGGTGCCGATACGCTGGCCAATGTGCCAGTACATCAGGGTCAGGCTGGCATTCACTGCCGCCGCCGCTGCCTGGCGGGACTGCTCGATCAACTGCCGCAGATCGGCCAGCAGGCCGGGCGTTTCAGCCACTGCTGCTGCGGCAGTCGCTTTGGTGGTCAATGGTTTGGGTTTGCTCATGCGGCCTCCTGGGCCTTGCGGCCACGCGGCTTTTTAACGGCATCGCGCGCGGCCCGCTCGGCGCGGATGCGCTCCAGCAGTGCGCTGGCCGGTTCGTCGTGGGGGTCTTGCGCCACCAGTTGGCCGGAGAAGGCGGCGCGCAGGATGTTTTGGCGTTGGGCGGTGGATTGTTGGAGGGATTTATCAAGAAATTGCTCTTGCTCAGAAACACTCAGAAGAACTGCTTCCAGGGCATTCATGGCTTCTGCCTGCTCAACGATTGGTGGCAGCGGGATAGGAATCGTCAGCAAAGTGCTGAGACTGAGGTTGTGTTGCCCGGCAGAAGATGCAGCGCGCGACTCAATCCACGAGCGTCCCTGCCTTGAAGCCAACAGTGCGGAAACCCAGCGATGAACCACGCTGGTCTCAAGGCACCGCACTCTCAACAAGTAGGAGGCAAAGTAAAAATCGCCTGGCAAGGGCTCAGTCACCTCTGCAGCGCGCCCTACTAAGCTGACGCTCCCATTAGTGCGAACAACAAGAATGTCGCCTGGCGCGAGGTATTCAGACTTATGCAAATCTAGCGGCTGACTAGCAAACTTCAAATCATCAAGTACTAGCTTTCTAGCAATCACGTTGGGTATGCGCAATACGGAAGCACCTTGGCTTTCATAGCCGCATTTCACCGAGGTTCCATACGAAGAATCTAGGGCAAGTTGATCCAGACTCGCCCACACCCACCCCTGCGGCAATTCCGGCAAGTCGGTGGTATCCGGCTGCACCGGCTCGGGGTATTTCTTCTGCCAATCCTTGGGCGGGGTTTTGCCTTGCTCCGCAAACTTGGCGCGTTGCCTGGCCTCCCAGCGGGCGCGGCGCTCTTGCAGGATGCGTTGCAGCAGTTGCGCGCCGGTCTCGGTGGGCTGGTGCTGCGTGCGCCACTCTGCCGTGAGTGCGCCTTCCACGGCGGCTTTCAGCAGCGACTGGCGGTATTGCGCCAGCTTCTTCTGCGCGGCCTTGAGCTCGGCCACCCCGGCATCGAGGTCGGAGAGCAGTTCTTCGAGTTTGGCGACGATGCGGGTTTGTTCGGTGGCAGGAGCAACAGGGATTAAGGCGTCAGATAACCAGGTAGTTGCGACACGCAACTGGCCCGCGCTACCCGTCATGTTTTGCCGTGCAAGCCTTCTAAAAGCTGACTGAGACAGGAAGTAAGCCAGCCAGCTTGGTTGGACCTGATCCTTGGCACGTAAGACATGAAACTCGGTGGAGCCAAAAGCGAGGTGATCTTGCAATGGCGGTACCAAAGCCAGCTTGCCGTTCTCCATGCATGGCGTGATCTTCGCAAGCAGCACGTCATTGGTCAGAAACGAGGTGTAGCCCTTCTGCACGTCGCCGAGCGGGCGCCTTGCGGAAATGTCAATGCCACCGAACTCTTCGGTCACAGCACTCATTGGCACAAAGTGAACCGGCTGGCTGACGGCACTCGGGAGTGGGCAGAACGAGCGAGGATTGACGTCCGCAATACTTGAAAGCGGCGCGAATGCCCATGTGTTGGGCAACTCAACAAATTCACTCACGCCACCAACTCCCAATTCATTTCATCCATCAGCCCATCCAGCTCCTTGCCAAACAGCCCCCACGCTTTCTGCAGCCCGCCTTTGTCCGCCAGTTCCGCGTAATCAAAATCGTCGCGGTGGATGGCGCAGCTGCTGGCAATGTGCTCTTTCATCAGCCGCAGCCACTCGGTCTGCTCCGGCGTAAAGGCGGTGCCGCGCTGGGCGTTGTGCCGAAAAATCCAGGCCTGAAAGCGCTTGTCCACTTCGTCGGCAAAGGGCTTGAGTTCGGCGCCTTCGCCGTCCAGCCCCAGCGCAAAGCGCACCAGTGACACCAGATCGGTCAACTGGCGCTTCTTGTCCGTGCCTTTCACCTGCGTTGCCTGCACGCGGGCATAGGCGCTCCACAGGCGTTCGGTGGTCAGCATCAGCGGTGGTTTGGCCAACTGTTCGTGCAGCTCTTCGATGAGGTCGAAGGTGAGCGCGCGGCGCTGGTAGGGCTGCTGGTAGAAAAAATCCAGCGCCGCAATTTCGTCTTTGTGCTGTTGCAGGTAGTCGGCAAAGGTCTGTACCACCGCCTTGGCCTGCGCCTCGGCCTGCTCGGAAAAGCCCGCGAAGGTGACGGTATCGAGGTTGATGTGGTCGATGAGCTGCTCGCGTTCGCGGCGGGCGTTTTCGATTTCGTCGCGCAGCGCGGGTTGGTCGAACGGGGCGCAGGCGGCGGCCACGCGGGTGGCGCGGGCGGCTTCCAGCTCTTGTGGCAACAGGGTGTCTTCGCTGCGGGTGATGCCCTGGGCCTGCGCGCTGGCCAGCGCGGTTTGCACGATGGCGTCGGGGTTGAGCGCGGTAATCAGGCCCTTGCCCAACTCGGCCACGGGGATGCCGCCGCTGGCTTTTTCAATGCGCGCCTGCGCTTTTTCGCCCAGTTGCTTGGCCAGTCGCACCAGGCGGTTGGCCAGGCTGAGCACGGTGTCGTCGTCGCGGCTGCCCATGGCCACGCCTTGCAGCAGGTCTTTGAGCGGAACGCCGGGCTTTTTCTCCAGCGGGCGGCTTTCGGTTTTGAGCGACTTTTCCACGCCCACGGCGTCGATCAGCACAAAGCGGGTTTTGGCGCCGTCGGCACTGTTGCTGACGCGCTTCAAGCTGTCGCCATCGAGGCTGCGCACGCCCCGGCCTTTCATTTGCTCGTAATAGCCCTTGCTGCGCACGTCGCGCATGAAGAGCAACACTTCCAGCGGCTTGACGTCGGTGCCGGTGGCGATCATGTCCACGGTGACGGCAATGCGCGGGTTGTAGTCGTTGCGAAAGCTGCTGAGGATGCTGTCGGCGTCTTCTTCGGCGCGGTAGGTGACCTTTTTGCAGAACGCGTTGCCTTGGCCATACACCTCGCGCAGGATGCGGATGATGTCGTCGGCGTGGCTGTCGGTCTTGGCAAAGATGAGGGTTTTGGGCGTTTCTTTGCGGGCGGGGAAGATTTGCGTTTCCACGGCGGTTTTCATGGCCTGGATGACCTGCCGGATCTGGCTCACGTTGACCACGGAGCGGTCCAGCTCTTTGCCGGTGTAGGCGGTGTCTTCTTCGGTTTCGCTCCAGCGCTTTTTGCGGGTTTGCCGGTCGCGGTGGTCCACCCATTCTTTGGCCTTGAGCTCGGCGCCTTTTTGCGTGACCTCGGTTTCGATGGTGTACACGTCGTAGCCCACATTGACGCCATCGGCCACGGACTGCTCGTAGGTGTATTCGGCCACGATGTTTTCGTTGAAGAAGCCGAAAGTGCGCTTGTCGGGCGTGGCGGTCAGGCCGATCAGGCTGGCGTCAAAGTAGTCGAGCACCTGCTTCCACAGGTTGTAGATGCTGCGGTGGCATTCGTCGATGACGATGAAGTCAAACGTTTCCACCGGCACGGCCGGGTTGTAGCGCACAAGCTTTGCCTGGCTGGCGGTTTGCTGCACCTCGTTCAGCGACAGGTCTTCGGCCGATTCGTCGATGGGCTCGCCACTCAAAATGGAATACATGCGCTGGATGGTGCTGATGCACACCTGCGCGTTGGGGTCGATGTTGGGCGAGGCCAGGCGCTGCACGTTGTAGAGCTCGGTGAACTTGCGGCCATCGTCGGGCGGCGTGTAGGCCATGAACTCCTGGTGCGCCTGTTTGCCCAGGTTGCGGGTATCGACCAGAAACAGGATGCGCTTGGCACCGCCAAACTTGAGCAGGCGGTACACCGACGTGATGGCGGTAAACGTTTTGCCCGCGCCGGTGGCCATGTGCACCAGGGCGCGGGGTTTATTGAGCGCCAGCGACTTTTCCAGCCCGGTGACGGCGCTGATTTGGCAGTGGCGCAGGTTTTGCTCGGGCAGCGCGGGCATTTGCTCGGCCAGGCGGCGGCGCAGGGTGTCTGGTTGTGCCAGCCACGCTGCCAGCGTTTCGGGCTTGAAGAAATGAAAGATTTCGCGCGAGCGCGGCGCGGGGTCGGCGCCGTCGGTAAAGCGGATGATCTGGCCGGTGGCCTCGAACAAAAAGCGCAGCGGCGTGCTGTCTTTGCGCCATTTGAGGTTGGCGCTGGCGTAGCGCTCGGTCTGGGCCTCCGTCGCGGTGAGTTTTTCGCCAGCGCTGTCTTTTTTGGCTTCGATCACGCCCACGGGCTGCCGGTGGATAAACAGCACGTAGTCGGCGGGGCCGGTGTCGGTGGGGTGTTCGCGCACGGCCACTCCGGTGGCTGCGCCCAGGTTGAGCGCCTTCATGTCTTGCACCACCCAGCCGGCCTGGGCGAGCTTGCGGTCGATGGATTCGCGGGCCAGTGCCTCGGGCGTCATGGGCGTCCTTCAGGGGGAGTGGGTGGGGCGGGGAACTCGCCCATTATCAGGACAAGGTTTTGGGCGGTTTACACACTATAACAATGATAGCTACTAGCGCTTACCAGATAAGCGCTAGAGGCCAAAAACACCCAAACATCATGGCACCAGTTCGGCGGCCAGCCAGCCGCGCAGGCTGTTGATGAACGCCCAGGCCTGCACGCGCGGCAGGTCTTGCAGGCGCACCACGGCCTCGGTCAGGCGCCCTTCGCGCAGGGCCACGGCGCGGCCCACGCCGGGCAGCAGGCCGCAGGCCAGCGGGGGGGTAACCCAGCGGCCGTCCAGCAGCATGGCAATGTTGCCAAACGTGGTTTCGGTGATCTCGCCCGCTTCGTTCCACAGCACGGTGTCGAACACACCGGGCGTGGTGGGCGCCAACGCGGTGTAGTGCGCGCGGCGCGTGGTCTTGTAGCGCACGAATTCGCCATGGGCCTCTGGCAGCGGGCGGCCCGCCAATTGCAGGCGCACGGGCACGGGCGTGGGGTGCAGGGCAAAGGCCTCGGCGTGGGGCTGGCCGCTGGCGCGCAGCAGCAGGCGCACGCGCCAGGCACCGGCGGGGTGGTTGCCTGCCAGCGCCTGCAGGCAAGCCTGCACGGCAGCGGCGTCGAACGGCACATTGAAATGCGCCGCCGCGCCCTGCAGGCGCGCCAGGTGCTCGGCCAAGTGGCGGAACTGGCCATCCACCAGCGCCAGGGTTTCGAGCAGGTCAAACGGCGCGCTGGCGCGTTCGACAAAGGCGCGTTTGTGGCGCCACTCGCTCCATTCGGCGTCGGCTGTGGCGCCCGAGGTGATGCCGCTGCCGATGCCGCAGGTGGCGGTGGTGGCGCCGTCGGCCCCGGCGCGCAGCACCACGGTGCGGATGGGCACGTTGAAGGTGGCGGCCACGCTGCACAGGCCATCGGGCCCGGCCACGCCCGCCGGCCGCACCACGCCGACAGCGCCGCAATACACGCCGCGCGGCGCGGATTCGAGCGCACGAATCATCTGCATGGCGCGCACCTTGGGCGCGCCGGTGACCGAGCCGCAGGGGAACAGCGCAGCAAACACGTCGGAAAGCCGAATGCCAGCGCGCGTGCGGGCCTGCACGTCCGACGTCATCTGCCACACGGTGGGCAGGGCCTCGGTGTGGAACAGCGCGGGCACGCGCACGCTGTGCGGCTGGGCGATGCGCGAGAGGTCGTTGCGCAGCAGGTCCACGATCATGACGTTTTCGGCGCGCTCTTTGGGCGATGCGCGCAGGTGGGCGGCCTGGGCGGCGTCGTCTGCGGGGGTGGCGCCGCGCGCGGCGGTGCCTTTCATGGGACGGGCCAGGATGCGGCCGCCGCCGGGCGCATCGTGCCAGTCAAAAAACAGCTCGGGCGAGACCGACAGCACCTGCTCGGAGCCCGCTGCCATGTGCGCGGCATAGCCGCCGGGCTGGGCGCGCTGCAGCGCGGCAAACAGCGCGGCGGCGCTGCCCTGGCGCAAGCTGCCGGTGAGTGGGGCGGTGTAGTTGACCTGGTAAAGCTCGCCCGCACTGATGGCCTGCTGGATGTGGGCAATGGCTGCGTCAAAACCAGCGCGGTCGGGGCCGCCGGTCCACTCGACCTGCGCGGCGGGATCGGAGTCAACAGCTCCATCGGCAGGCCAGGGCAGCGGTGCGTCGTACACGGCAAACCACGCCAGCGGGCCGTCGGCGGCGTGGGTTTGCAGGGCGGCGTCAAAGGCCGCTGCGGCTTCGTAGCGCACATGGCCGACGCACCAGTGGCCGCGCTGTGCGGCGGCATGCACGGCGTCGAGCACCGCGCGCACGTCCTGCAGCTGGTGGGCTTGCAGCACCTCGCGCGGGGCGCCAAAGGCTTGGCGCAGGCGCGGCGCGCTGCGGTCGTGCGGGTCGGCAAAGTCAATGTGCGCAGTAAGGGTCAAATTGGCCTCCAGCGCTTATGGAATATGCGCTAACAGCTATTAAAAACAAAGCAAACGCCGCCGTGTACAGCGTGCCCCTACCGATGCACGCCCCGGCCGTGGCGCAGAGGCGTGGGGTACCTCAGGCCGCACCGATGTTCGGCACGAGGCCGCTGGTGGGCAGGCCGTTTTTGAGCGCGGCGGTGAAGGCCAGCATGCGGTCAATCGGCAGGCGCGCGCGCGGGATGATCTGCGGGTCCACGTCGATGGCGTTGCTGCCGGTCTCCAGCACATGGGCCACGCCGGCCAGGCCGTTCATCGCCATCCAGGGGCAGTGGGCGCAGCTTTTGCAGGTGGCGCTGTTGCCGGCGGTGGGGGCTTCGTAAAACACCTTGCCGGGGTTGAGCGTGCGCAGCTTGTGCATCATGCCGTTGTCGGTGGCGACGATGAACTCCTGGGCGTCCATCGTCTGCGCGGCCTTGAGGATGGCCGAGGTGGAGCCTACTGCGTCGGCCAGGGCAATCACGTCGGCCGGGCTTTCGGGGTGCACCAGCACCTTGGCGTTCGGGTGCTCTTTTTTCAGCGATTCCAGCTCAAAGGCCTTGAACTCGTCGTGCACGATGCAGGCGCCGTTCCACATCAGCATGTCGGCACCGGTCTCGCGGCGGATGTAGTCGCCCAGGTGGCGGTCGGGCGCCCACAGGATTTTGTGGCCCTGGTCCTTGAGTGCACGCACGATGTCGAGCGCGCAGCTCGACGTGACCAGCCAGTCGGCCCGCGCCTTCACGGCCGCACTGGTGTTGGCGTAGACCACCACGGTGCGGTCGGGGTGCGCATCGCAGAACGCGCTGAATTCGTCGATGGGGCAGCCCAGGTCGAGCGAACAGGTGGCGTCCAAGTCGGGCATGAGGATGGTCTTCTCGGGCGAGAGGATTTTGGCCGTCTCACCCATGAAGCGCACTCCGCTCACCACCAGCGTCTGCGCGGCATGGTCGCGGCCAAAGCGCGCCATCTCCAGCGAATCGCTGACGATGCCGCCGGTTTCTTCGGCCAAGTCCTGCAGGTCGGGGTGCACGTAGTAGTGCGACACCATGACCGCGTTCTTTTCCTTCAGCAAACGGCGGATTTTGTCCTTGAGCGCGGCGCGCTCGTCCTGCGACGGCTCGGGAGGCACACGCGCCCAGGCGTGCTTGGTCGCGCACACGCCGCCGCCTTCGGGCTGCTCGTAATCGACTTCCTTGAGGGTAATCACAGTGTTCATATCAGTCATTCAGTGTGCGTTGCGCCAGTCTCGGCACGTACAACAGGCACGGCCCAGGCCAGCGGCCACCGCGCAAGGGCCGCCCCGCCGCGCTGGTGGCGTCCCCCTTCCCGCGCTCCGCGCGAGAGAAGGGGGAAGGCGCGCAGCGCCACAGGGGGTTGGTCACTCTAACTCCTGCAGGCGCATCGAGAAGTCGGTGGCCTTGACGTCTTTGGTGAGGGTGCCAATCGAGATGCGGTCCACACCGGTTTCTGCAAGGGCGCGCAGGCCATCGAGCGTCACGCCGCCCGAGATTTCGAGGATGGCGCGACCAGCATTGATGCGCACGGCCTCGCGCAGCGTGGGCAGCGGCATGTTGTCGAGCAGCACCATCTTGGCGCCAGCGTCCAGAGCCTCCTGCAACTGCTCAAGCGTCTCGACTTCGATCTCGATGAACTTGGCTTGCGCCGCCACCTGCTGGGCAGCGCGCAGCACGGCCGTGACGCCACCGGCAGCGGCGATGTGGTTTTCTTTGATGAGCACGGCGTCGTGCAGGCCGATGCGGTGGTTGGTGCCGCCACCCACGCGCACGGCGTATTTTTGCGCCAGGCGCAGGCCGGGCAGAGTCTTGCGGGTGTCCACGATGTGCGCGCGGGTGCCAGCCACCACGTCCACGTAGGTGCGGGTTTTGGTGGCCACGGCACTGAGCAGTTGCAGAAAGTTGAGCGCCGTGCGCTCGGCGCTGAGCAGCGCGCGGGCATTGCCCTCGATCTCCAGCACCACCTGGTCGGCAGCGCAGCGGGCGCCTTCGGCCACATGCCAGGTCAGTTGCACGGAAGGGTCGAGTGCACGCAGGGCGGCCTCGGCCCAGGGGGCGCCACAGATCACGGCGGCCTCGCGCGCCAGGATGCGCGCGCGGGTGCGGCGCTGGGGGTCGATCAGGCCAGCGGTGAGGTCGCCGCTGCCCACGTCTTCTTCAAGGGCACGGGCCACGTCCAGCAGCACCTGGGTGTGCAGGGACTGGCGGGTTTCGTCTTCTGGATAGGTCATGGCCGTGAAGCATAGCGGCTTCGCCTTGCCCATCTGCCCCCGGTGGTGAGGGCCTGCGCTGGTGGAGCGAGTGGTCAGTGACCGGGCGCGCCGGGTGCCACCAGCTTGCTGAGCAGCTTGACGGCGGCACCGCCACCGGGCACCAGGGTGCCCGCCATCTCGGCGCCAACATCGACCAGCATGTCGCGGGTGAGCACCTGGCTGACCTTGTCCTTGAACCAGCGCCCGTTCTCCACCACTTCCCCCGTCAGCCCATCGACCTCGATGACCCCGACCTTGTCCGCGCTGCTCCAGCGGAATTCGAAGGCAAACACGGGCCGCAGATACAGGTGCGTGCGCTCGAAGTGCGTGAGGTCGGCCTGGATTTCGTAGGCATTCACCGCCTCCGAGGTCAGGCTGGCGGTGGCCAACTGTTTGGCGGCAGCCATGGAGATCAAGGGTTTGAGCAGCTCGTCAGGCCGCTCCACGCGCTCGGTCTCGGTGAACTTGTATTTTTCGATGTAGGCCTTGAGCACCGCAGGCTTGATGTCACGCTGCATGCCATCGATCATCTGGTCGAAATGGATCTTGCGATGGCAGTGCTCGATGGCGACGAACTCGATGCGCGCCTTGTCTTTTTGCCGCGTCACCTCAAACACTTTGTCGTCGAGTTGCAGGGTCTGGGCATAGAGGTTGTGCACCGGCACCTGGTAGGTGATCTGGCAGGTGTAGTCCACCGAGCGCTGCGCCACAACGTGCCAGAACGGCTCCAGGCGCATTTCCTGGCGCGACAGTTGCACCGTGTCCTCGCGCGGACGGTTCAGGGGGTTGAACTTGGCCATCATGCCGAAGGCGCTGAGTTTTTTCTTTTCGGCCTGCTCCTGCGCCGCGCGGAACGGATACACCTCTTCGAAGACAAAAATCTTGCTGGCATCAGGCGCTTGGGCTTGCACTTGCACGGGCTGTGGTTCCACGGGAGTCCTTGTGTTGCATTGGCGGCCCCCTTCCCCTTGTGAGGCCCGCTGAACAAAGAATGTAGCGCAAGGCCACATGTTGTTACAGACCTGCAGTGCGCCACCCACGGCCCCGCTGTGACTTAGACTGCGCGCTTTTGTCGACTTTGCAAGGAGTGACGCCATGACCGAGCCGACCCAGACATCGCCCCAAACACCTACGCAGGCCACGCCCACCACTCCCTATGGCACGCTGCCGCCTGCGTCGCCCCTGCCCCAGCGCCGGCCCGTCAGCCTGCCGCGCCTGGCGCAGATGCGCGAGGCCGGTGAAAAAATCACCATGCTGACCGCCTACGACGCCACTTTTGCCGCCGTGGCCGATGCAGCGGGCGTCGAGTGCATTTTGGTGGGCGACTCGCTGGGCATGGTGTGCCAGGGCCTGCCCAGCACCGTGGGGGTATCGCTGGACACCATGGCCTACCACACGGCCAGCGTGGCGCGCGGCCTGCACCGCGTGCAGGGCACGGCCTGGCTGGTGGCCGACCTGCCCTATGGCACCTATGCCGAAAGCCGCGAACAGGCCCTGCGCAGCGCCTGCACGCTGATGCAGGCGGGCGCGCACATGGTCAAGCTGGAGGGCGGCGGCTGGACGGCGCCCACGGTGGAGTTTTTGGTGCAGCGCGGCGTACCCGTGTGCGCGCACCTGGGCCTGACGCCACAAACCGTGCATGCCCTGGGCGGCTACCGCGTGCAGGGCAAAACAGAAGACGCTGCCCGCACGCTGCGCAAAGAAGCCCTGGAGCTGCAAAACGCTGGCGCCGCCATGCTGGTGCTGGAGATGGTGCCCGCCGCGCTGGCCGCCGAAATCACCGCCGAGCTGCCGCACTGCCACACCATTGGTATTGGCGCGGGCAACGGCACGGCCGGCCAGGTGCTGGTGTTGCACGACATGCTGGGCGTGAACCTGGGCAAGATGGCCAGGTTTGTGCACAACTTCATGCAGGACGCCGGCAGCGTGCGCGGCGCCATGGAGGCCTATGTACAGGCCGTCAAGCAGGGCCGCTTCCCCGACAACGCATTGCACGCCTGGTAAGGCCAGGCCTTTTCCACCAAGAACCATGCTCATCGCCCACTCCATTCCCGAACTGCGCGCCGCCCTGGCCGCCCGCCGCCCCGCCTTTGTGCCCACCATGGGCAACCTGCACGAGGGGCACCTGTCGCTGGTGCACCAGGCCCGGCCGCTGGGCGACACCACCGTGGTCAGCATCTTTGTGAACCGCCTGCAGTTTCTGCCCCACGAAGACTTTGACAGCTACCCCCGCACCTGGGATGCCGACTGCGCCAAGCTGCAGGCAGCCGGGTGCGACGTGCTGTTTGCCCCGCGCGAAAACGACCTCTACCCCGAGCCACAGACCTTCAAGGTGCACCCCGACCCGCAATTGGCCGACCTGCTCGAAGGCCAGTTCCGCCCCGGCTTCTTCACCGGGGTGGCCACGGTGGTGATGAAGCTGTTCAGCTGCGTGTTTGGCGCCACGGGTGGTGGCACAGCGGTGTTTGGCCGCAAGGACTACCAGCAGCTCATGGTGATCCGCCAGATGGTGCGGCAGTTTGCGCTGCCCATCGACGTGGTGGCGGGCGACACCAGCCGCGCCCCCGACGGCCTGGCCTTGAGCTCGCGCAACGGCTACCTGAGCCTGCAAGAGCGCGCAGAGGCCGTGGCGCTGTCGCAAGCGCTGCAGCAACTGTCTGACCGCTGGGCCGCATCCCACGCCGCTGGAACGCTGCAGGCAGCCAACCTGGAGCAGCAGGCACTGGACCAGCTGCGTGCACGCGGCTGGCTGCCCGACTACCTGACGGTGCGCCGCCGCGCCGACCTGCAGCCCGCCACCGCACTGGATGCGCCCGGAACGCTGGTGGCCCTGGGCGCCGCGCGCCTGGGGGCCACGCGGCTGATTGACAACCGGGAGTTCTGAGCGCCGCCGCTCAGGCCTTGGCGTTGAACCCAGTCGAATCGGGGCGTTGGCGCTGGCGCACCAGGCATCGAAAGCTATTGTTTTTGTAGCTGATAGCGCTTATTGCACAAGGGCTAGAACCCTATTTCATTCAAATCCATCAACCCCAGCGCCTGCCAGGGTGGTGCGCAGGCTGCGCTGGCGCCATGGGCAAGCGGGGGCACAGCGCGCTCTCCAGAATGAATGCCCGGTAAACTTCAAAGCCTCGGATCAAATGGTTGATCCGCCGCACCATTGCGCTTTTTTCCTGCACCCGGATCGCCCCATGTCCAACCCCTTCTCGCCCGCGCAACTGTGGTCCCTGGCCGACCAGTTTGGCACCCCGCTGTGGGTGTATGACGCCGCCACCATCCGCCAGCGCATTGCGCAGCTGTCCAACTTTGAAACCATCCGCTTTGCACAAAAAGCCTGCTCCAACATCCACATCCTTGCGCTGATGCGCGCGCAGGGCGTGATGGTGGATGCAGTGTCGCGCGGCGAGATCCTGCGCGCGCTGGCTGCCGGTTACCAGGCGGGCCAGCAAGGCGACGGGCGCTCCGAGATCGTGTTCACGGCCGATCTGTTCGACGCCGCCACGCTGGCCTGTGTGGTCGAGCATGGCGTGCCGGTGAATGCTGGCTCCATCGACATGCTGCACCAGCTGGGCGCGGCATCGCCAGGGCATGCAGTGTGGCTGCGCATCAACCCCGGCTTTGGCCATGGCCACAGCAACAAGACCAACACCGGCGGCGAGCACAGCAAGCACGGCATCTGGCACACCGACCTGCCTGCCGCACTGGCCGCCATCCGCCAGCGCGGGCTGAAGCTGGTGGGGCTGCACATGCACATCGGCTCGGGCGTGGACTACCGCCACCTCGAGCAGGTGTGCGGCGCCATGGTGGAGTTGGTGCGCACCACGCATGCGGCAGGGCACGACCTGCACGCCATCTCGGCTGGCGGCGGCCTGTCCATCCCCTACCGCGATGGCGAGCCCATCATCGACACGCAGCACTACCACGGCCTGTGGGATGCCGCGCGCCAGCAGGCCGAGGCCATCGTGCGGCACCCGCTGGGCCTGGAGATCGAGCCCGGCCGCTATCTGGTGGCCGAATCGGGCGTGCTGCTGGGCGAGGTGCGCGCCACCAAGGATGCGGGCAACAACCATTTCATGCTGCTCGACACCGGCTTCAACGAGCTGATGCGCCCCTCCATGTACGGCAGTTACCACACCATGAGCGTGCTGCGCCGCGACGGCAGCACCGCGGCCGACCGGCCCAGCGTGGTGGCGGGGCCGCTGTGCGAATCGGGCGACGTGTTCACGCAGGGCGACGGCGGTGTGGTGCTGCCGCGCAACCTGCCGGATGCGCAGGTGGGCGACCTGCTGGTCATCCACGACGCGGGCGCCTATGGCGCCTCGATGTCCTCCAACTACAACACCCGGCCCCTGATTGCCGAGGTGCTGGTCGATGACGGCCACGCCCACCTGATCCGCCGCCGCCAGACGGTGGAAGAACTGCTGGCGCTGGAACTGGGTCTGTAAATCAGTCCGCGCGGGCATCGCTGGGCAGCCTTCGGGTAGGCACTGGCCTACGCCACCGCGCAGCACATGCGCACAGGCAGCGCGGGCACGCGGCGATAAGGTCAAGGCATCACTTTTTCAAGGAGATTGCCATGCCCGTTATCTTGTGGTTGCTCGGAGTTCCGTTGTCGGTGGTGCTGCTGCTCTTTCTGTTCGGGGTTTTCTGACCCCGCACAGGGGCTCCGCGCCGAAGCGCCCTGCCCGCCGGGCTAGCGAAGCTCGGAGCCGGGGTCGCGCCCCATCAACCGCCCCACGGCATCGGCCGGGGCCAGACGGCCATCGAGCAGTGCCACCACCGCCTCGGTGATCGGCATGTCCACACCCAGCCCCGCCGCACGCTGGGCCACGGTGCGGGCACAGTAGACGCCTTCGGCCACATGGCCCAAAGAATCGACCGCCTGTTGCAGGCTCTGGCCTTGCGCCAGCAGCAAGCCCACGCGGCGGTTGCGCGACAGGTCGCCGGTGGCCGTCAGCACCAGATCGCCCATGCCCGACAGCCCCATGAAGGTGTCCGGCCGCGCGCCCAGCGCCACCCCCAGGCGTGTCATCTCGGCCAGGCCCCGCGTGATGAGGGCCGCCCGGGCGTTCAACCCCAGGTTCAGCCCATCGCACAGGCCGGTGGCAATGGCCAGCACGTTTTTTACCGCGCCGCCCACTTCCACGCCCACGATGTCGTCGTTGGCGTACACGCGCAGGCTGGGGCTGTGGAAGGCGGTAACCAGGGCATCACGCACCAGGGCGTGCCGACTGGCCGCCACGAGCGCCGTGGGCTGGCCGCGGGCCACTTCTTGTGCAAAGCTGGGGCCGCTGAGCACGCCAGCTATCAAATCAGGAGCTACCTGCGCACACACCTCGTGCGCCAGCAGCCCAAAAGAACCAGAATCGGCCGGTGCCACCGCCTCGAAGCCCTTGCACAGCCAGGCCACGGGTGCCGTGCAGCCGCGCAGGGCCAGCAGCATGCTGCGCAGCGCCGCCATGGGCGTAGCCACGATGACCAGGTCGGCAGCGCGCGCCAGTACCAAAGGGTCTGCACCCGACACCGCAAGCGCTGCCGGGAAATCAACGCCCGGCAGGTAGCGCGCGTTCTGCCGCCGCGCCAGCATGTCAGCCACCTGCTGGCCATCGCGCGCCCACAACGTGACGGCGTGTCCGCCCGTTTGCCGGGCGGCCCCCATGGCCAGCGCCGTGCCCCAGGCACCGGCACCAAGTACTACTATTTTCATAGCTGCTTGCGCTTATAGATAAAGCGCCAGAGGCCTAAAAGACCTCTGAACCGCATCACTGAGTGATGATGGGCGAAGGTTCGCCAGCGGCCTGGGCCTGCTGCTGCTCGTACATGGCCTGGAAGTTGATTTCTGCCAGGTGCACGGGCGGGAAGCCAGCGCGGTTCACGATGTCGGCCACATTGCCGCGCAGGTAGGGGTAGACGATCTGCGGGCAGGCAATGCCCATGATGGCGCCCATCTGGTCTTCGGGGATGTTGCGGATTTCAAAAATGCCGGCCTGCTTGGCTTCGACCAGAAACACGGTCTTGTCCTTGATCTTGGTCTGCACCGTGGCGGTCACGGCCACTTCAAAGATGCCTTCGGCCACGGGCGTGGCTTCCACACCGAGCTGGATGTCCACGCTGGGCTGCTCTTGTTCGAGCAGGATGCCGGGCGAATTGGGCTGCTCCAGCGACATGTCCTTGAGGTAGACGCGCTGAATCTGGAACACGGGGTTTTCTTGGTCGGCCATGGTTGAAAAGTCTCTTTTGCAAACGGGGTTTCAGCAAAACAAAACCCGCCGGGGAGCAGCTCCCACAGCGGGCACATGGGGCTGCATTATGCAGCGCCCACGGGGATGGTCAGGCTGCGCCCAGCAGGGACATGAGCCCGCCACGGCCATCCAGCGCCACCAGGTCGTCGTGCCCACCCACATGGGTGTCACCAATGAAGATCTGCGGCACCGTGCGGCGCCCGGTGATCTCCATCATGTGATTGCGAGCGGCGGGGTCGGTGTCGATGCGGATCTCTTCGATCTGCTCCACGCCCTTGGATTTAAGTATCTGCTTGGCCCGGGTGCAATAAGGGCAGACAGCGGTGGTGTACATCTTCACGGGTTGCATGGCGATCCTTCCTGTTGGGCAACAAAACCAGTCATAAGCCTGTCGGCTATGAAACAGCTGGGGACAGTTCAGGCTTTTTCCACCGGCAGGCTGGCTTCGCGCCAGGCCTTGAGGCCGCCAGCCATGGACTGGGCGTTGTCGTAACCGAGCTTTTTGGCAATGGCCACGGCGCGGTTGGCGCGGGCACCACTGACACAGACCATCACCAGCGGCAGGGCCTTGTTCTTCACCAGCGTGGGCAGGCGCTCTTCGAGCTGGCCCAGCGGCACATTCTTGGCGCCGCCCACATGGCCAGCAGCAAACTCTTCGGTCTCGCACACGTCGATGACCACGGCTTTCTCCCGGTTGATCAGCTGCACGGCACGCACAGGCGTGAGCGAACCACCACTGGCACTTTTGAGCAGCGGCCACAGCAACATGGCGCCCGATGCAAGTGCCACGAGGATCAAATACCAGTTGTCGATAACGAATTTCACGAAGATTCCTTGGGTTGGCAAACCGCACGATTCTAAAATGTATGGTTTTGACCCGCTTTCCCTAGGGACACCATGCACAAACTCGTTCTGATCCGACACGGCGAATCCACCTGGAACCTTGAAAACCGCTTCACCGGCTGGACAGACGTTGACCTCACGCCCACCGGGGTGTCGCAGGCCATGTCCGCAGGCAAACTGCTCAAGGCCGAGGGCTACGAATTCGACGTCGCCTTCACCAGCGTGCTCAAGCGCGCCATTCACACGCTGTGGTATTGCCTTGACGAGATGGACCGCACCTGGCTGCCCGTGCAAAAAAGCTGGCGCCTGAACGAGCGCCACTATGGCGCCCTGCAGGGCCTGAACAAGGGCGAAACAGCCAAGCAATATGGCGACGCACAGGTGCTGGTGTGGCGCCGCAGCTATGACACGCCGCCACCAGCCCTGGAAGCCACCGACCCACGCTGCGAACGCGGCGACCCGCGTTATGCCGGCATGAACCCACAGGACGTCCCCCTGACCGAATGCCTGAAGGACACCGTGGCGCGCGTGCTGCCCTACTGGAACGACACCCTTGCCCCTGCCATTCGCTCGGGCCAGCGGGTGGTGGTTGCCGCCCACGGCAATTCCATCCGGGCGCTGGTCAAATACCTGGACAACATCTCCGACCACGACATCGTGGAACTGAATATTCCCAACGGTATTCCACTGGTATACGAGCTCGACGACGACCTCAAGCCCATCCGCCACTACTATCTGGGCGATGCCGAGGCTGCTGCCCGTGCCGCCGCCGCCGTGGCGTCGCAGGGTAAAGCGTAAAGTCGGCGTAAAGCCGGGCCAAAACCCGAAAAATCCTGCGAAAGTGAGCACCCGCGCGGAACCGCAGCGGGCGCGGCCCTTCCAAGTTGTATATTGAAATGAAGCGGTAAAGGTGTTCTATGGGCCACAAACTCAAAATTGCAGGGTGGGTATCGATTGGCGTGGTGGCCGGAGCGCTGACCACGGTGTCCCTGCAGACGGTGGCGCGCGGCGCCATGACGCCTCTTCCGCTCGAAGAGATCCAGCAGCTTTCCGCCGTGTTTGGCCTGGTCAAGACCGACTATGTCGAACCCGTGGATGACAAAAAGCTGATCACCGACGCCATTTCCGGCATGGTGGCCAGCCTGGACCCCCACTCCCAGTATTTCGACAAGAAATCCTTCAAGGAATTTCGTGAAGGCACCTCGGGCCGGTTTGTCGGCGTGGGCATCGAGATCACGCAGGAAGACGGGCTGATCAAGATCGTCTCGCCCATCGAGGGCTCTCCCGCCTTCCGCGCCGGGCTCAAGACCAACGACCTCATCACCAAGATCGACGAAACCGCCGTCAAGGGCCTGTCGCTCAACGACGCTGTCAAGAAAATGCGTGGCGAGCCCAACACCAAGGTCACGCTGACCATCCTGCGCAAGGAAGAAAGCCGGACTTTCCCCGTCACCATCACGCGCGAAGAAATCAAGACCCAGTCGGTCAAGGGCAAGCTCATCGAGCCGGGCTATGGCTGGGTGCGGCTGTCGCAGTTCCAGGAACGCACGGTGGATGACTTTGTGCGCAAGGTCGAAGAAATCTACAAACAGGACCCACAGCTCAAGGGCTTGGTGCTGGACCTGCGCAACGATCCCGGTGGCCTGCTCGATGCGGCCGTCGCCATCTCAGCGGCCTTCCTGCCAGAAAACGTCACCGTGGTCAGCACCGACGGCCAGCTGGCCGAAAGCAAGGCCACCTACAAGGCCGCGCCCGAGTTCTACCAGCGCCGCGGCAGTGGCGACCCGCTCAAGCGGCTGCCTGCAGCGCTCAAGACGGTGCCCCTGATTGTGCTGGTCAACGAGGGCTCGGCATCGGCCAGCGAAATCGTGGCCGGCGCATTGCAGGACCACAAGCGTGCCACCATCATGGGCAGCCAGACGTTTGGCAAGGGTTCGGTGCAGACCGTGCGCCCCCTGGGCCCGGACACCGGCCTCAAGCTCACCACGGCCCGCTACTACACGCCCAGCGGCAAGTCGATCCAGGCCAAGGGCATCGTGCCCGACGTGATGATCGACGAGTCGGAAGAAGGCAATGTTTTTGCCGCCCTGCGCATGCGCGAGGCCGACCTTGACAAGCACCTGGGCAGCGGCCAGGGCGAGGAGAAAAAGGACGAGGCCCGCGAAAAGGCCCGCGAAGAAGCCCGCAAGCGCCTGGAAGAAGAAGCCAAGAAGCCCATGGCTGAGCGCAAGATCCCCGAGTTCGGCACCGACAAGGACTTCCAGCTGACACAAGCCCTGAACCAGTTCAAGGGCCGTCCCGTGCTGGTCAGCAAGACGCTGACTGAACGCAAGGAAGAAAAGAAAGAAAACTGAGACAGTGATCGTCCCACCGAGGCCGGGCTTCCCAGGAAGCCCGGCCTTTTTCACGCGCCACGCCCCAACATACCTGCCATGACCGACGACCAGCTCCTGCGCTACTCCCGCCACATCCTGCTCGACGAAGTGGGCATCGAGGGGCAAGAGCGCATTCTGGCCAGCCATGCGCTGATCATCGGGGCGGGCGGGCTGGGCTCGCCGGCAGCACTGTTTCTGGGATCTGCGGGCGTCGGACACATCACACTGGTCGATAACGATGTGGTCGATCTCACCAATCTTCAGCGCCAGATCGCCCACACCACCGCCCGGGTGGGGCAGCCCAAGGTGGTGTCGGCCGCGCAGGCCATCACGGCGATCAATCCCGAGGTTCAGGTCACGGCCCTGCAGGCACGCGCCGATGCCGCACTGCTCGACACCTTGGTGCCCCAGGCCACCGTGGTGCTCGACTGCAGCGACAACTACGCCACGCGCCACGCGGTCAACGCTGCCTGTGTGCGGCATGGCAAGCCCCTGGTGGCCGGGGCGGTGATCCGCTTTGACGGTCAGATCACCGTGGTAGACCCCCGCGATGCGGCGTCGCCCTGCTATGCCTGCGTGTTCCCACCCGACGCGGTATTCGAAGAGGTGCAGTGCTCAACCATGGGGGTGTTTGCACCGCTGGTGGGCGTGGTGGGCGCCATGCAGGCAGCCGAAGCGCTGAAGTGGGTGTCTGGCGCAGGCCCGTCGCTGGCGGGCCGCCTGCTCATGCTGGATGGCCGCGCCATGGAATGGAACACCATGCACCTGAAGCGGCACCCGGATTGCCCGGTGTGCTCGGCCGCGAAGTAAGAAACGTCCTACGGCTACAACGTGTAACGGCTGGCAGAATCCACCCATCGACCCCGTTAAATTCAAGGCTCGGCCTTCGCACCTTTGCACCGGTCGCACCCCATGGATCAGGCTGTGAAACTCCGTACCTATATTGTTGAAGACAACGCCACGATCCGGGCGAATCTGATTGACGCACTGGAAGAACTGGCGTGTGTAGAAGCCGTAGGTGTCGCCGCCACCGAAGATGAAGGCAAGGAGTGGCTGATGGCCCACAGCGGACAGTGGGACTTGGCGATCGTGGATCTTTTTCTTCGCCAGGGCAGCGGCCTTGGCGTGCTGGCTGCCTGCCGCGCACGCGAACCTGGCCAGAAAATGGTGGTGCTGAGCAACTACGCCACTCCCGATGTGCGTATGCGCTGCGCGCAACTGGGTGTCGATGCGGTCTTTGACAAATCCAATGAAATCGATGCCCTGGTGGACTATTGCATCGAGCACAGCAGCAAGGCGTCAGATTGTGCCCCAACGCCTGGACCGGACGCGCCGTGACGCCCCTCGCCCTGCACAGACTGTGCCGGGGCACCCCTGACAAGGCGCTGCCAAAGCGCTGCCGGGGGCACAGGCCCCGCCTGTCAGTCGATCAGCCGGTTTTTCAGCGCGTAATAGGTCAGATCGCTGTTGGACGAAAGGGCCATTTTTTCCATGAGCCGCGTGCGGTAGGTGCTGACGGTCTTCACACTCAGCGACAAGGCCTTGGCGATATCGCCAGCCGTTTCGCCCTTGGCCAGCTTCAAAAACACCTGGAATTCCCGCTCAGACAACTGCTCGTGTGGCGGCGCATCGTCCTTGCGATTGAGTTGCTGCGCCAGCAGCTCGGCCACGGCAGGCGTGAGATAACGCCGCCCCAGCGCGATGGTGCGAATGGCCTCGACGATCTCGGAGGGCTCGCACTCCTTGTTGAGGTAGCCACTGGCGCCCTGGCGGATCAGGTTGATGGCGTAATGCTCTTCGGGATAGCCGCTCAGTATCAGAATGCCCATGTCAGGCGCCTTGGCACGCAGCATGGCCAGCGCATCCAGCCCGCTCTGGCCGGGCATGGACAGATCCATCAGCAACACGTCAATTTCATGGTTGCGCACGAGATCGATGGCTTCGCGGCCATTGCCTGCCTCGCCCTCCACGCGCAAGTCCACATGTTCCGACAGAAACTGCCGCAGCCCGGTACGGACAATCGCATGGTCATCCACAATGCCAATCTTGATCATTTAGCCTCTTTCAGGAGATGGACAAACCACTCCGGGGTCGTTGTTTTTGCACACGCGTGCGCTGCCCTGTGCTGCACCGCCCGACCTTGCACACCACAGGCGACAGCGTAGCAGTTCACCGCCATTATCCGAATATCCCGCATGACCCTCAAAGATCACTCTTGGCACTGGCTCCGCAAAAGCCGCTCGATGGCCATCAGCCTGCCATTCGCCCTGCTGGCCGCACTGCTGCTCATTGGCATCAACGAAGTGGGGCACAAACGCTCCCAGGATGCTGTTCAGGCCATGAGCCACGGGCAGCAAACCCGCAATGCAGCCAACCGCCTGCTGCAAAGCATGCTGGACGCAGAAACGGGCCAGCGCGGTTATCTTCTGACTGGCAATGAAGGATATCTGGAGCCCTACGACAAGGCCGTCATCACGGTGAAAACCAACCTGGAAGAGTTGCACACCCAGTATCTGCATTCAACAGAAGACCTGCAGCAGTTTGCCCTTTTGGCACTGGCGGTATCGCGCAAGCTGGCCGAAATGGAACTGAGCCTGCGCCTGCGCCGGCAGGGCAACGAAGATGCATGGAAGTTCATTCTCTTCACCGACGTGGGACGGGAACACATGGACTCCATCCGCCAGCTGGCCCACACGCTGATCGAACGCAGCAGCCGCAAGATCCAGGAACACCAAAGCCAGATTGTGCAATCGCTCATGCTGTCGCGCATCGGCATTGCCACCGTGACGGCCATCGGACTGCTGGCGTTTTACATGTACCTGCGCCAGGCACGCACCCTGCAACAGATCAGCCAGCGCGAACAGGATGTGCTGGAGCATGAGCGTGAGCGGCTGGAAGGCCTGGTGCGCGAGCGCACCGCGTCGCTGTCCGAACTGGCCAGCCATCTGCAGCAGGTGCGCGAAGACGAGCGCGGCTACCTTGCGCGTGAGCTGCACGACGAACTGGGTGCCTTGCTGACCTCTGCCAAGCTCGACGTGGCCCGGCTCAAGTCCAAGATCGATCACCAGGCGCCCGACATTGCCGAACGCCTCAAGCACCTGAACGAAACGCTCAACAGTGGCATTGCCCTCAAGCGCCGCATCATCGAAGACCTGCGCCCCTCCTCGCTGTCCAACCTGGGGCTGACGGCAGCCCTTGAGATACTGACCCGCGAACATGCCGAGGGTGCCGGTATCGAGGTCGAGACCAATCTGGAGGCTGTAGAACTGACAGAGGCCACCCAGCTCACGGTCTACCGGCTGGTGCAAGAGGCCCTCACCAACATCAGCAAATACGCCAAGGCAAAAAAGGTGCTGGTGACCGTGCACGGCTACCCCACCCATGCGGCGGTGCAGGTGCGCGACGATGGCGCGGGCTTCGACCCGGCGGGCGTAGGCCCCACGTCACACGGGCTGGCCGGCATGCGCCACCGGGTAGAAGCCGCAGGCGGACGTCTGACCATCACTTCGAGCCCCGACAGTGGCACGCTGATATCGGCAGTTCTGCCCAAGCCGCGCTGAGCCAACCGCGCACAACGAACTGCTCACTCCCCGCCCTGCACATGCGTGCGGGGGCTCCAACCGTGGCCGGACCATCGGTGACGTCCTACAAGCCGGCCATCCATGCGCTGACACGGGGCCGCGCCAGCCACCGGCATTCAGCGCGGGCGGTGTTGCCTACAGTACATCTCAGGCGCTGAATTTTCTGGCGCCAACCAACTGCCGGTACCACCGGCCCCATAAGGAGATGGAAATGCTGCATTACGCCGTTGTCTTTCTGGTCATCGCACTCATCGCCGCCGTGTTCGGCTTTGGTGGCATTGCGGCAGGCGCCGTTGGCATTGCCAAGATCCTGTTCTTTGTGTTCGTGATCATGGCCATCGTGACCTTTGTGCTGGGCCTGATGAAAAAGGGTTGACCCCTTCCATCCTGCCTGCCACTTCCTTTGACGCCATGCGCTAAACACCCCATTTTTTCCGGAGAATTTCCATGAGTATCCAGTCCACCACCGACAAAGTAGCAGACAACGCCCGCAATCTGGCAAACAACGTGCTGCAAAGCGCCCAGGACGCCGTGCAGAGCACGCGGGACGTTGCCAATGAATCCCTGGACAAGGCCGAGACCGGCGTGCGCCACCTGCGCCGCGAAGCCAGCCCGGTGATCGACGACCTGGCCACCCGCGCCCAGGACCTGGCTGCGCGCAGCATCGATTTTTGCGCCGACACCGGCGCCCGCGCACGTCGCCAGGTGCAACATGCCGCCGACGCCACCACGCGTTACGTGGTGCAGCAGCCGGGCAAGTCGGTGGCCATTGCCGCCGCTGCAGGTGCCGTTGTGGCAGCTGCGTTGCTGGCGTTGTCCCGTCGCCGCAACTCCTGATCCATCACAGCGCTGTTGCCCACGTTGAAGGTGCCACCATGAATACGATCAGCCAGCTAGCCCCCCATGCCTCGGGCATGACGCTCGACGAGAAGGCCCTCAAGGCCGCGGGCTCGAGCCACCTCGACGAGGGGGCTGTCACGCCAGCTTTCCGCCAGCATCGCGATGACATCGTGCGCCTGCTCAACGATGCCCTGGCAACCGAGCTGGTGTGCGTGCTGCGCTACAAGCGCCACCACTTTACCGCTCATGGAATGTCGTCGCCCGCCATTGCAGCGGAGTTCATGGTGCATGCCAATGAGGAAACGGCCCACGCCGACCTGATTGCCCGGCGCATTGTGCAACTGGGCGGTGAGCCGGACTTTTCGCCCGACACGTTGCTGGCCCGTAGCCATGCCGCTTACGACACCTCGTCAGACCTCAAGGCCATGGTGAAAGCCAACCTGGTGGCCGAGCGGATCGCCGTGGAGGCCTACCGCCAGATGATTGCAATGATTGGTGACAAAGACCCGACCACCAAACGCATGCTCGAAGCCATACTGGCCGACGAAGAAGAGCATGCCGACGAACTCAAGGATTTGCTGGAAGCCTAGCCCCCGCTTTCAGCACCACAACAGGCCGCCGGTTACGGAGGGTGCAATAAACCGGCAGACTGTGATTTTCCCTAGCACCCGCGTCCCAACTCTATGAAGGAATACACCATGAAATACGCACGTGCCCTTGCCTTTGCCGCAGCTGCCGCCATCACCGTTGTCACCGCCACCGGCTGCGCCGTTGCGCGCAACCAGCAAACTGCTGGCTCTTATATCGACGACGCAGGCATCACCACCGCCGTCAAGGCCAAGATGGCTGAAGACAAGACGGTGTCGGCCACTTCCATCAGCGTTGAAACGCTGAATGGCACGGTCCAGCTGTCGGGTTTTGCAAAATCGCAAGCCGAGAAGAACCAGGCTGAAGCCATTGCGCGCAACACCAAGAACGTCCGCGAAGTGCGCAACAGCATCGTTGTGCGCCCCTGAGCGTTGACGCCCGTCGCTCTCGGCAACGGCGCAAGCCCTGCCGCAGCGGTGAGGTTGATAAAGGGCACAAGCGCCGGACACACATCCGGCGCTTGTGCCCTTTTTCTTTGTGTCCCGCTGCCTCGCGCTTCCCTCTTTGCGATCTTTGCCTGTTTGGCCCGCCCCGCGCTTGTTCGCAGGGGTTAAGCTGCACCACCATGCGGGTATTCAATTGCGACCATTGCGGTCATCTGGTTTTTTTTGACAGTGTGCAGTGCCTGCACTGCGGCAGCACGCTCGCCTTTGTGCCCGACCTGTTCACCATGGCGGCGCTGGCCCCCGCTTCGCAAGACGGGCCGGACCTGTGGCGCAGGATGGGACACCGCGGCAGTGCCGACTACAGCGGCAGGCTCTATCGCATGTGCGGCAACCGCACCGCCTACGACGCCTGCAACTTTGCCGTGCCAGCCAACGATTTTTCGCCGCTGTGCGCATCGTGCCGCCAGACACGGGTGCTGCCCGACCTCTCCGAGCCCGCCAACCTGGGCCGCTGGAAGCAGATTGAATCGGCCAAGCGCCAGCTTTTCTACACCCTCGCACGCCTGGGACTGGAGCCCGCGCCGGGCCGGGCCGGGCCGGTGTTCGAGTTTCTGGCCGACTGGCCTGGTGGTCCGCCCATCCTCACGGGCCACCACGGCGGCACCATCACCCTCAATGTGGCAGAAGCCGACGACGGCGAGCGCGCACAGCGGCGCGTGGCGCTGGGCGAGCCCTACCGCACCCTCATCGGCCACCTGCGCCACGAATCGGGCCACTTCTACTGGGACCAGCTGGTGCGCGACGGCCACCGCCTGGAGGCCTTTCGCAGCGTGTTTGGCGACGAGCGCCTTGATTACGCCGCCGCCTTGAGCGCCCACTACGCCAGAGGCAACGACCTGAGCGACTGGCGCCAGCACCATGTGAGCAGCTACGCCGCGTCGCACCCCTGGGAAGACTGGGCCGAAACCTGGGCGCATTACCTGCACATGGTGGACCTGCTCGAAACCGCGGCCAGCTACCAGACCAGCGTGACCGTGCCCGACCCGAACGCTGCCCAGCGCCACCAGGTGACCGACCCCTTCGCCAACCCGCGCCCGTCGTTTGACGACATGGTGCGCCAGTGGGTGCCCCTGACCCTGATGCTCAACAGCCTGAACCGCAGCCTGGGGCAAAACGACGCCTACCCTTTTGCGTTGTCATCTGGCGCCATGGGCAAGCTGCGGTTTGTGCATGACCTGGTGCATGACCTGGTGCAGGCCCCCGCAGGCTGAGACTCAGGCCGATGCTGCGCGTTGGAGCTTGTGCATCAGGCGCTCGTGCACCACGGGTGAAACGAACTGCGCCACGTCGCCGCCCAGCGTGGCAATTTCGCGCACCAGCGTGCTGCTGATGAACTGGTGCTGGCTGCTGGGTGTGAGGAACACCGTCTCGATGTGCGGCACCAGCGCCCGGTTCATGCCCGCCAGCTGGAATTCGTAGTCGAAATCGGTGCCCGATCGCAGGCCGCGCAGCATGGCGGTGCCGCCGCGCGCCGCGGTGAACTCGGTCACCAGGCCCTCGAAGGGTTCGACGCTCACCTGTGGGCAGTCGCGCAGGGCCGCGCGCGCCATGTCCATGCGCTCGTCCAGGTTGAAAAGGGTCTTTTTGTGGTGGGCCATGGCCACGGCCACTATCACCCGGTCAAACAGTTGCGCCGCACGGCGCACCAGGTCTTCATGGCCCAGGGTGATGGGGTCGAAAGTTCCGGGGTAAACGGCGAGCACGTTGTGGGCCATGGGCTGGGATCTCCTGGTGGGTAGATGGGTTGGCCTCGGCTTGCGGACCTGATGGCCGCCACGGCAAGCCTGCCGGGCCGTGTGGGCGCATTATGCGGCGCGCTGCGCGCACGCAAGGGCCGCAATGCCTGCCCGCTGACTTTGATGCCAAATAAGGCTATAGCGCTTGTCCAATAAGCGCGACTAGCTATATTTATTATAGCAAGCCAGCACAAATATATCAGTCTTTCGGTCGCCGCTGAAGCAGGTGTGCATGCACCGCACCGGCCTTCAGGTGGCGGTGCACGGCCAGCCCAAACGGGGCCAGCGCCTCATCGGTCCATGCCGTTGGCGCCTCCAGGTACACATAGCCATCTGCCGCCACAGCCTGGGCGGCGGCCTGCAGTGCGGGCTCGAACAAGGCGCTGTCAAACGGGGGGTCCACCAGCACCAGATGCAGGCTGGCTGGCGCTGCGTGCTTGATCGCTGCAACACCGTCGCCACGCTGCACACGCACCACGGTGGCCGCCAGGCGCTGCTGCAGCTTGTGCAGCTGGGCCACCAGGGCGGGGTCGTTTTCCACCAGCTGCACAGCGGCGGCGCCGCGCGAAGCCGCCTCCAGCCCCAGCGCGCCAGTGCCAGCAAACGCGTCCAGGCAGTGCCAGCCGGTGAGGTCCTGGCCCAGCCAGTTGAACAGGGTTTCGCGCACGCGATCGGGCGTGGGGCGCAGGCCGGGGCGCTGGGCCACGGCCAGGCGGGTGCGCTTCCATTGGCCGCCGATGATGCGGATTTCGCCCGATCCCTTGGAGGCTGCGGGGGCAGCCGTTTTTTTGCCCGGCTTGGTATCGGGCGCTGCTGCGGCAGCCGCCTGGGCTGCACGGGCCAGGCGGCCGCCGGGCAGGGATTGGGGGCGCAGGGTGGATCGGCTCATGGAGAAACTTTCAGGCAATGGGTGGGGGTGCAGACGGGCCGGGGGCGTCCGGGCACGGCCCTCATGGCTGGCCCCCCACCACCACGGTCACCATGCGTTCAGGTTGCAGTTTGCGCGCCATGGCGGCGCGGATGTCGGCCACGGTGAGCGCCTCGACCCGCTTCGTCCAGTGGTCAAGGTAGTCGAGCGGCAGGTCGTTCCAGGCGATGTTGGCCACGTTGCCCAGCAATTTGCGGTTGCTGTCGATGCGCAGCGCAAAGCCGCCAATCAGGTTGTCCTTGGCGGCACGCAGCTCGGCCTCGGTGGGGCCTTCGCGCACAAAGCGGGCGAGCACGTCGCGCGAGACCTGCACCGCCTGCGCGGCCTGGTCGGGACGGGTCTGCAGGCCGATGGTGAAGGCGCCCGCATGCAGGCCGGGCGCAAAACCGCTGTACACGCTGTAGCTCAGGCCGCGTTTTTCACGCACCTCGTTGGTCAGCCGCGCGGTGAAACCACCGCCGCCCAGGATGTGGTTGCCCACCAGCAGCGCCAGAAAATCCGGGTCGCGGCGCGCAAAGCCGGGCTGGCCGATCAGCACATGGGCCTGGGCCGACGCAAAGGGGATGCGCTGCTCGGCCGGTGCGGTGAGGGCCTGCACTTCGGGCACCGCCGGCAGCGGGGCGCATTCTGCCCCCGTGCGCTGCGGCAGGCGTGACAGCAGCGTGGCCACCAGCGTCTGCGCCTGGGCGCGGTTGACGGCGCCCACGATGCTGACGCGCGCGCGGCAGGCGGCAATGCTGCGCGCATGAAAGGCCTGCATGTCGGCCACTTCGATGCGCGCCAGCGTGTCTTCGGTGGCCCGGTAGCCGTAAGGGTGGCTGCCATACACCGCAGTGGCAAAGGCTTCGCCTGCCACGGTGGCAGGGCGCGTGCGGGACTCCTTGATGCTGGCGCTCCAGCGGGCACGCTCGCGCTGCCAGATATCCACCGGCCAGCTGGGTTCACCCATCTGGCGCGCAGCCAGCAGCGCGGCGCGTTGCAGCAGCGCAGGGTCGGTCAGGGAGCGCAGTGAAAAATGCAGCGCATCGCTGCCGGCGCTGGCATCGAAGCTCGCGCCCAGATCGGCCCAGGCCTCGCCCAGCGCGTTTTCGTCGAGCGGCGGGGCAGCGCCCTCGCCCGCCATGGCCAGAACGCCCTTGGACGCCATCGATGCCACGGCACCTGCCAGGCCGGCCTGCCCGGCCGGGTCGCGGCGGCTGCCAGCGTCAAAGTCGAGCTGCACATCCACCATGGGGATGACGGGGCTTTCCACCAGCCAGACTTGGGCGCCGTTGGCTTCGGTCCAGTGCTGGATGGGCAGCAACGCCCATGCAGAATTTGAACCAAAAAGGGCTCCAGCGCTTATCAGTAAAGCGTTAACAGCTATTTTTTTAATAGTAAACATGCTATGCCTCGGGTGCGGGGTCAGTGGCGCGTGGCGCCAGCGGCCGGTGCGGTGCGCTTGGCCTTGGCATCCAGCGGCTGCGGCAGCAGCGTGGCCACGGTGAGCTGGTCGTCACCAAAATAACGGGCGGCCACCTGCTGCACCTGTTCGGGTGTCACGGTGCGCAGCAGCGCCAGCAGGCGCTCTTCGGCATCCAGGGGCAGGCCCTGCACCCAGTTGCTGCCCAGATCCTGGGCCTGCCCGTGCACCGAGTCGCGCTGGTACACGGTCGAAGCAATCCACTGGGTTTTGACGCGCGACAGCTCGGCCTCGCTCACACCCTCGCGGGCCACGCGGGCCACTTCGGCGCGCAGGGCGTCCTCGACCTGCTGCGCCGTCTTGCCCTGGGCGGGCACGCCGCTGAGCAAAAACAGGCTGGGGCCGCGCCCCGTCACCATGGCCGAACTGCCCGCGCTGTCGGCCACGCGCTCGGGGCCCTGGCTCAGCGCGCGCTCCAGGCGTGCACCGTCGTAGCCGCTGAGCACGGCCGACAACACCATCAGCGCCAGGGCATCGCGGTCGGCATCGGTCAGCGCCTCGACCCGATTCATGCCGGGCACGCGAAACGCCAGGGCCACATAGGCCTGCTCGGCCGGGGCCTTGACGGCAATGCGGCGCAGGCCCTGCTGTGCGGGCTCGGTGCGCGGCTTGCGCGCCGGCAGGGCACGGGCTGGCAGGCGGCCATAGTATTTTTCGGCCAGCGCGCGCACCTTGGCCACATCCACATCACCGGCCACCACCACTGCCGCGTTGCCGGGCACATACCACTGGCGGTGAAAAGCGCGCACGTCCCCGGGCGTCAGGGCGTCCAGGTCGCTCATCCAGCCCACCACCGGGCGGCGGTAAGGCGAGGCCATGAAGGTGGCCGCAAAAAGCTGTTCGACCATCAAGGCGCGGGGCTGGTCTTCGGTGCGCAGGCGGCGCTCTTCCTTGACCACCTCGATTTCGCGCTTGAACTCGTCGTCGGGCCACTGGTTGTGCGCAAAGCGGTCGGACTCCAGGCGCATCACGTCTTCCAGACGGTGCGCGGGAATCTGCTGGTAATAGCCCGTGTAGTCGCGGCTGGTGAAGGCGTTTTCCTGACCACCCAGCGCTGCCACCCGGCGCGAAAACTCGCCCGGCGGCACGGTCTTGGTGCCCTTGAACATCATGTGCTCCAGCACATGGGCCACGCCCGAGGTGCCATCGACCTCGTCCATGGAGCCCACGCGCAGCCACACCATGTGCATGGCCGTGGGCGCACGGCGGTCGGGCTGCACGATGAGCTGCATGCCATTGGCCAGCGTGAACTGTTGCGCGCCCGAAGCCGTGGCAGCCTGCGCGGACAGGGCCGATGGTGGTGTCGCAAAGGGGGTTGGGGACACCGGGGATTGCGCCCCGGCACTCAGGCAGGCCAGCAGGCCCAGAAGGGGGAAAGCACGTTTCATAGAATGGAGTGATTCTAAGTACCTGCCAATGTTCAGTTTTTTCAAGAAAAAACCCACTCCCACGCCCGCACAGCCCGCTGTGGCGGCCCCTGCGACACCCGCCGTGCCGGATGCACTGCCCGCGCCAGCGCCAATAGCGCCGCCCGCGCAGCAGGCACCCGCCAGCCAGCCCACGCAGGCGGCGCCGTTGCCAGCGCCCTCTTCTGCGGCCGCCCTGCCCCCGGTGGCCGACGCGGCGCCGGCGGCGGGCGCTGCGGCTTCCAGCCCGCAAGCGCCGGCCGCACAGCCGGCAGCCAGCGGTGGCTTTGGCTGGCTGCGCAACCCCTTCGCGGCCAAGCCGCCCGTGCCCGCCCCTGCAGCAGCGCCAGCGGTTGAACCACCGCCTGTCCAGGTGCATGTGCCGGTGCCTGCACCGATACCTGTGCCGACCTCTGCGCCGGTATCCCGGCCCATGCCCGCCGTGGCGGTGGCGGCCGAGCCCGTTGCCGTGGCAGCACCGCCGGTGCCTGCGGTATCCCCGGTGCCAATAGCGCCAGTAGCGCCAGTGGCGCCATTGGCACCTAACGTGCCGACCGGGCAAGCGCCCACGCCCGCTGAACGCAAGGGCTGGCTCGACCGCCTCAAAACCGGTCTGCGCAAGACGGGCTCCAGCATCGCCACCGTGTTCACCGGCACCCAGATCGACGATGCGCTCTACGAAGAGCTCGAAGAAGCCCTGCTGCTTGCCGACACCGGCGTCAAGGCCACGCAGTGGCTGCTGACCGATCTCAAGCGCCGCGTCAAGGACACCAAAACCACCGACCCCGCCGCCGTCAAGGGCCTGCTGGCCGACGCCCTGACCGACCTGTTGCGCCCGCTCGAAAAAGCCCTGGTGATTGGTGAGCACACCCCCACCGTCATCATGGTGGCGGGCGTGAACGGCGCGGGCAAGACCACGTCGATTGGCAAACTCACCAAGCACCTCGCCAACGAAGGCGCCAGCGTGCTGCTGGCGGCGGCCGACACCTTCCGCGCCGCAGCGCGCGAGCAGCTGGGCGTATGGGCCGACCGCAACACGGTGGAAATCGTCAGCCAGGAGGGCGGCGACCCCGCCGCCGTGAGCTTTGACGCCGTGACCGCCGGCAAGGCACGCGGCAAGGACGTGGTGCTGGTGGACACGGCAGGCCGCCTGCCTACGCAGCTGCACCTGATGCAAGAGCTGCAAAAGATCAAGCGCGTGGTGACCAAGGCCGACGCCACGGCTCCGCACGAAGTGCTGCTGGTGATTGATGGCAACACCGGCCAGAACGCGCTGGCCCAGGTGCGCTCGTTTGACGACGCGCTGCAGCTCACCGGCCTGGTGGTCACCAAACTCGATGGCACGGCCAAGGGCGGCGTGCTGGCCGCCATCGCGCAGGAGCGGCCGATTCCGGTGTATTTCATCGGCGTGGGCGAAAAGCTGGAAGACCTGGAAACCTTCAATGCGCGCGAATTCGCCCAGGCGCTGTTGGGCTGAAAGCTACCCCGGCAGCGTCTCCTGCCGCACCCAGTCGGCATAGGCGGCGCTTGCCTGCAGCGGCTGCACCAGCAGCTGCGGCAGTTCGTAGGGGTGCTGCGCCTGTAACAGCTGCAGCAGGCCCGCAACGCTCCGGGCCACTGTCTTGCACACCAGTCGCCACTCAGCCTCCTCGTGCAGCGCCCCCTGCCAGCGGTAATGCGAGGTGATGGGCTCGACCTGCACGCACGCCGCCAGGCGCTGCTGCAACACGGCCTGCGCCAGCCGCCGGGCTTCCTCAGGGGTGGCCACGGTGGTGGTGACGGCGCACACGCCATCGGCCGCAAGAACATCAGAAGGGGAGTTGCCGGGCATGGACTTTGGCTCCGCAGCGGGGTTGGCGCTGGTTGTGGGGTCTGATGAAGCATGCACATAAGCTATTATTTTTATAGCTTATAGCGCTTATGGTTATTGCGCTAGAGCCACTTTTTATCATAATTCTTGCTACCCCGGAACCGCAGGGCGCAAGGTCCATTCCGGCAGACCGCCAGGGGCCTGGGTGGTCGGCCACAATGGTGCCCATGACCATGGACCCACACCGCCCCGCAGCGCACGCACACAGCCCTCGCAGCGAGCCACAAACCGCATGAACGCCTGGGCCGCGCTTTTGGTGCCCCCCGCCGCTTGGGGGCTGGGCTGGCTGGGCCTGCGCTGGTTGCGGCGCGAACTGGCACCGCCCCGGCTTGAACACCCCGGCGCGGTCGCTCCGCTGACCGGCCTGCAATGGGTTTCGGTGCCCACCGCCAACGGCAAACACCTGGCCGCGCAGTGGTTGCCCGGCCCCGCCGGGCGCGGCGTGGTGATCTTGCAGCACGGCTGGGGCGGCAACGGCAGCCAGTTGCGCCCTGCGGCGCTGGCCTTGCACCGCCGGGGCTGGTCGGTGCTGCTGCCCGATGCACGCAACCACGGTCGCAGCGACCCCGACGGGCACAGCTCGCTGCCCCGGTTTGCCGAAGACCTGCACGCCTGCCTGGACTGGCTGCCAGGCCAGCTCGGCGAACCCGCGCAACCGGTGGTCCTGATGGGGCATTCGCTGGGCGCTGCCGCCGCGTTGCTGGCCGGCTCGCAGCGCAGCGACGTGGCGGCCATCGTCAGCGTCTCAGCCTTTGCGCACCCCGAGCAGGTGATGCGCCGCTGGCTGGCCGAATACCGCATTCCGTTCTGGCCGCTGGGCTGGCTGGTCAACCGCTATATCGAACGGGTGATTGGCCAGCGGTTTGACGACATCGCCCCCGTGTCGCGCATCGCGCACATCCAGGCCCCGGTGCTGCTGGTTCACGGCCAGGACGACACGGTGGTTCCGCTGGGATGCGCCCAGCGCCTGCAAGCCAGCGCCCCGCACGCCAGCCTGCTGGTGCGGGCGGGGCGGCACGATGGTTTCGATGAGGAAGATGCGCTGTACGCCCAGGTGAGCGACTGGCTGGACCGGAATGTTCCAGCCGCCCCGCCAGCGTGCGCACCAAGGCCGCAGCCATAGGCATGAGCGCCTTCGCGAAGCAGCCCACGCCCTGCAAGATGCTAGGAGCCTGTCGGACTTGGAGCGTCGAAAGCGAGAATCGACCCCAGCGAGGACAGTACTAGCCGGATTTGCAGCCCCATAGCCCGGCTATGGGGCAAAAACACGGTGTTCTCGAATAGAGGCAGAGCCAAAAATGGACCGCTGCGGCCGATTTGCAGCCGACGATTTCCACGTCCGAGAGGCTCCTAGGAGCGCGGCCAGCCCATGCGGCACGGCTATGCTGAGCAAACACGGACTGCCGCTGCGCACCCACCACGACAGCAAGGGCGACAAGCAGACGTTGCGCGCTGGCGCAGCGGACTTGCGCCCCACCACTCCCTTCGCCGCGTGAGGAACCTGACTCCATGCAACCTGCCGCTCACATCACCGTCATTGGCGCCGGCTTTGGCGCCCTGTCCACCGTGCGGGAAATTCGCCAACGCGACCCCGATACGCACATCACCCTGGTGGCACCACGCGCCGAACTGCACTACCTGCCGGGCATCATCTGGATTCCGTCGGGGCTGCGCACCCGCAAGCAGCTGGTGGTTCCGCTGTCCAACTTTTTTTCGCGCATGAAGGTGAACCACATCGCTGCCGAGGTCACCGGTCTTCGAGACGGTGGCCGGGTGGTGCTCACCACGGCTGGCGAGCTGCGCAACGACGCACTGGTGATTGCCAGCGGTGGGCGCTTCATCAAAAAATTGCCGGGCATTGAACACGCCATCACGCCTTGCGAAGGCATTGCGGCGGCCGAGCGTATCCGTGACCGCCTGCGTACCATTACCGGCGGCACCATTGCCGTGGGCTTTGCCGGCAACCCCAACGAGCCCAGTGCCGTGCGCGGGGGACCGATGTTCGAGTTTCTGTTCGGCATTGATGAGCAGCTCAGGCGCGAGGGCCGACGCAACAAGTTCAACATCGTGTTCTTCAACCCCTCCACCGAGCCGGGCAGCCGCCTCGGACCGAAGGCGGTTCAGCACCTGCTGGCCGAGATGACACGCCGCGGCATCAGCACCCGCCTTGGCCACAAGCTGGCGCGCTTTGAGCCCGACCGCGTGGTCACCGAGGGCGGCTCGTTTCCGGCCGATCTGATCCTGTTCATGCCCGGAATGACCGGCAACGCCTGGTTTGACCAGACGCCGCTGGCCCGCTCCGCCGGTGGTCTGCTCCAAGCCGACGCGCAATGCCGCGTGCAGGGCACGCAACATGTGTATGTGGTGGGAGATTCGGGCAGCTTTCCTGGCCCCGACTGGATGCCCAAGCAAGCCCACATGGCCGACCTGCAGGCGGCCGCTGCGGCCGACAACCTGCTCAAAGGCCTGCGCGGCGAAACGCCCACAGCCACCTTCAAGGTGGAGCTCATTTGCATCATCGATGCCATCGATCACGGCACCCTGGTGTTTCGCAACACCCGACGCCAGATCATCCTGCCCTCATCCCGCCTGTTTCACTGGGCCAAGCGCTTCTTTGAAGGTGTCTACCTGAGGAAATACCGATGAACACCCGCCCTCGCAGCAACACCGGCGCCGGTGCCAGCGCACGCAGCCACCACCGCCGCGCCACCTGAACCCCGACCAGGACACCCCCATGCCCATCGCAAAATTCCGACTCCGCCCGAACCACACCGCACTGCTGCTGGCCGCGCTGCTGAGCTGGCCCGCACTGGCACTGGCCAGCCCACCACTGCAACCAGGCCAAGCACTGCCCGAGCTGACACTGAAAGACCAGCACGACCAGGCGTGGAAAGTGAGCGCCGACACGAAGCTGGTGCTGTTTGCGGCAGGCCGCAAGGCCTCCAACCTGGTGCAGACCGTGCTGGCGGACCAGCCGGCAGGTTTTTTGGCCACGCGCCAGGCCGTCTACCTGGCAGACCTGAGCCGCATGCCCGGCTTTGTGACCCGCACCTTTGCCTTGCCCGCGCTGCGTGAAATGCCGTTTGTGTTGGGCGTGGTACTGGACGAGGCGCTGCTAAAAAACTGGCCCCGCCAAGACGGCGCGGTGACGCTGATCGCGCTGCAAGACGGCCGCGTGAGCACGGTGAGCCACGCCAGCACCGAAGCCCAACTGCGCACAGCCCTGGGCCTGGCGCCGTGACGGCCTGAAGGCTTGAGTTTCCCCCCGTTCTGCCTGCTGACCCAACCCCGGAACCCACCCATGAAAGCGTTTCAAGACTACTACCCCGAAAACGTGTCGCATTGCTACGGCTGTGGCAGCAACAACCACCACGGCCACCAGATAAAGACTTTCTGGGAGGGCGAAGAAACCGTGACCCGTTTCAAGCCCGAGCCGTTTCACACCTCGGTACCTGGCTACGCCTATGGCGGGTTGATTGCTTCGCTGATCGACTGCCACAGCACCGGCACGGCTGCCGCCGCCATGTACCGCAGCGAAGGCCGTGAAATGGGCACGCTGCCACCGTTTCGCTTCGTCACCGGCTCCCTGCATGTGGACTTTCTCAAACCCACGCCGCTGGACGCAACGCTGGAGATTCGCGGCCGCGTGAAGGAAATCAAAGGCCGCAAGGTCGTGGTGGAAACCACGGTCATGGTGGCGGGCGTGATCACCGCACGCGGCAGCGTGGTGGCGGTGCAAATGCCCGACAGTTTCGGGCAGGCCTGAAAACACCAGCGCCGCCCTGCCGGGCGGCGCTGGACAGACTCCACCCGATTGGAATAACTTCATTACAAATCAATGGGTTAAGCCCATGTTGGGGTGTACCGAAAGCCCGCCTCCGGTGAGAAAATACCAAAGCCTGCAACGAGAAAAAGCAAATGTTGTGCCAGGATGACCTCTTTCCCAACCACACGGGAACTCCGGCCTTAGCACTCCGTCAAAGAGAGTGCTAACATAAAAGCTTAGAGGAAAGGACTCCCGGAATGAAACTTCAATCTGGAACCGCAGCGACGACTTTGGCGCCCGCCAACCCATGGGCGCTGGTGCCGCCTTTGGGCAATCTGGACGCCTACATTTCGGCTGTCAACCGCCTGCCCCTGCTCACCCACGAGGAAGAGCAAACCTATGCCCGCCAGCTGCGGGACCACAACGATGTGGACGCCGCTGGCCGTCTGGTGATGTCGCACCTGCGCCTTGTGGTGTCGATTGCGCGCCAGTACCTTGGCTACGGCCTGCCGCACGGCGACCTGATCCAGGAAGGCAACGTGGGCCTGATGAAGGCCGTCAAGCGCTTTGACCCCGAGCAGGGCGTGCGCCTGGTGAGCTACGCCATGCACTGGATCAAGGCCGAGATCCACGAATACATCCTGAAGAACTGGCGCATGGTGAAGGTGGCGACCACCAAGGCGCAGCGCAAGCTGTTCTTCAATCTGCGGTCCATGAAGCAGGGTTTCAAGTCCGATGCGGCAGCAGCCGATGCCGCCACGCACCGCGACACCCTGTCCGACCACGAAATCGACTCCGTGGCAGCACAGCTCAATGTGAAGCGCGAAGAAGTCATCGAGATGGAAACCCGCATGTCGGGCGGCGATGTGCTGCTCGACCCGGCTCCGTCCGATGACGGCGAGCTGGCTTTTGGCCCCATTGCCTATCTGGCCGACGCTTCGCACGAGCCCACCGCGATGATCGAGTCGCGCCAGCGCGATGAACTCGCCACCGATGGCATTGCCACCGCACTGGCCAGCCTGGACGACCGCAGCCGCCGCATCGTGGAAGAGCGCTGGCTCAAGGTCAACGACGATGGCTCTGGCGGCATGACGCTGCACGACCTGGCTGCCGTCTATGGCGTGAGCGCCGAGCGCATTCGCCAGATCGAGGTAGCCGCCATGAAGAAGATGAAAACCGCGCTGGCGGCATACGCCTGAGCAGTGCCGGTCTGCTGACGCACCCGCAAGCACGGGTGTGGGCAGCAGGGATAATTCAACGCGCAACCCTGGTTGCGCGTTTTTTTTGGGTGCCGGCAAAAACCGCCCTCGCACCCGTCCATGACCGGAGGATTTACTGATGACCCCATCCCCCCTGCGTCGCGCTGCGCTGGCGCTGGCCCTTGCCGCCGCTTTCAGCCCCGCACTTGCACAATCCACCACGGCCGCGGCCACACCCGGCTGGCCCAGCAAGCCCGTGAAGCTGGTGGTGGGCTTTCCGGGCGGGTCGTCGCCCGATCTGGTGGCGCGCACGCTGGCCGAACCGCTGGCCAAAGCCCTGGGGCAGCCGGTGATTGTGGAAAACAAGGTGGGCGCAGGCGGCAACATCGCAGCGGACGCCGTGGCCAAAGCCACAGACGATCACACCCTGGGCATCATGATCAATGGCAACCTGACGATTGCCAGGCTCATCAACCCCAGAATCAACTACGACCCGCTCAAGGACCTGACTCCCATCAGCCTGATCGCCACGGCCCCGCTGGCCCTGGCCGCACCGGCCAACGCGCCGGGGGCAACCGCGCAAGAGTTTTTTGCGGCGGCACGCGCCAGCGGCGACCGCTGGAACTACGGCACGCCGGGCGTGGGCACGGTGGCACATATCGGCATGGAGCTGCTCAAAAACAAGGCAGGCATCAACCCGGTGCATGTGCCTTATCCGGGCAATCCGCAGGTCATCAACGCCATCATTGGCGGCCAGATCCAGCTCTCGCTGCTTCCTCCGGCCATGGCCGCCGCGCAGGCGCGCGCGGGCAAGCTGCGCGTGATCGGCGTCACATCCAGTGGACGCAGCACCCTGGTGCCCGAATACCCCAGCCTGGCCGAAGCGGGCGTGAAAGACTTCAACCTCGAAATCTGGAATGCGGTGGCGGCCCCCCGGTCTCTGCCCAAACCAGTGGCGGCGCGCCTGTCGGCGCTGTTCAGCGAAATCGCCCGCAGCCCGGAAGTGCGCGCCAAGCTGTTTCAGCAGGGTTGGCAGGTCAAGGGCACCACCGCCGAAGGTCTGGCCAACCGCATCCAGACGGATACGCGCGCACTCGGCGCGGTGATCACCTCGCAAGGGATCAAGGCCGAATGACCCGGCTGCCCCATCCAGCGTGCGCGATGGCGGCTTCGCTGGTCGTACAGGGGTAGCGCCAGCGCTTGGCCTTCACCGTCGCGCTGGACAGCCCAATGCGATGCGCGACCGGGGTTAACGCCGGCGCGCGCTGCGCGCGTCAGCCTGCCTCTTGCAGCAGCGCCCGCACATCGGCCCCCAGGGCTTGCGCGCCGCTGCCGTAACGGTTGTAAACACGCAGGCGGCCTGCCGTGTCATACACGTAACTGCCCGCAGAGTGGTCCATGGTGTAGCTGGTGGGGGTTTTTCCATCGACCTTCTTGTAGTAGATCTTGAAGTCCTTGGCCACAGCGGCGGTCTGCTCGGGGGTGCCTGACAGCGCCAAAAAGCTGGGGTCGAAATTGGCCATGTAGGCCTTGAGCATCTCGGGCTTGTCGCGCTCGGGGTCGACGGTGACGAAAATGCCCTGCAGGCGGTCGCCGTCCTTGCCCAGCATCTGTTTGACCTCGACCAGCTCCTGCATGGAGGTGGGGCAGACATCGGGGCATTGGGTGTAGCCAAAGAACACCACCACCACTTTGCCGCGGAAGTCCTGCAGGCTGCGCTTTTGACCGTTGTGGTCGGTCAGTGGAATATCGCGGGCGTAGTCGGCCCCCGTGATGTCCACACCGCGAAATTCGGTCTTTTCGTCAGAACAAGCGCCTAATATGCCTGCAGCGCTTATGGATAAAGCGCCAACAGCTATCACTTTAAGAGCGTTTCTTTTGTACATCGTGTTCACATCGCATAGTGGTCCACCAGCAGTGCGGCAAACAGCACGCTCAGGTGGATGAGAGAAAAACGAAAGGTCTTGCGCGCCAGGGCGTCGGAGTAATTGCGCCACAACGCAAAACCGTAGCCGCAGAACCCGGCGCTCAGCAGCACGGCCGCCACAAGGTAGATCCACGAACTCATGCCAAAAATGAACGGCATCAGGCACCCCGCAAAGAGGATCAGCGTGTACAAAAACACCTGCAGGCGCGTGAACTCGTTGCCGTGCGTAACCGGCAGCATGGGCAGGCCCGACTTGCGATAGTCCTCCACCCGGTACAGCGCCAGCGCCCAGAAATGCGGCGGCGTCCACAGGAAGATGATGAGGAACAAAATCAGCGCCTCGGGGCCCACGTCGCCTGTCATGGCGGCCCAGCCCAGCACGGGGGGCATGGCGCCCGAGGCACCGCCAATCACGATGTTTTGCGGCGTCAGCGGCTTGAGGATGACGGTGTACACGACGGCATAGCCCACAAAAGTGGCGAACGTGAGCCACATCGTCAGCGGGTTGACCCAGACATACAGCAGGGCCGAGCCGGCCGCACACAACAGGGCCGAGAACAGCAGCGTTTGCGTGTTGGACAGCTCGCCCTTGGCAGTGGGCCGCCAGGACGTGCGCTTCATCTTGGCATCAATGCCCTGCTCGACGATGCAGTTGAACGCCGCGGCAGCGCCCGCCACCAGCCACACGCCAGCGCTGGCCAGCGCCATCTGCCCCAGCTGCGCCAGCGTGGGCAGGCCTGGCACGGCCAGCACCATGCCAATCAGCGCGCAAAACACGATGAGCTGCACCACGCGGGGCTTGGTCAGCGCGTAAAACTGAGAAAAGCGCGACGGCGCTGGGAAAGTGGAAGCAACACTCATGCGGAAACCCTCGGTGCGCTGGATGGTGCAAAAGACCCCTGGGGCGCCAGGGCAGCGCGGCTGGAAGATAGCGCCCAGGTCAGCACCACCACCAGGGCGGCAGCGCCCCCCGTGTGCAAAACCGCAGCGAGCAGGGGCCAACCCAGCACCACGTTGCTCAGGCCCGTGGCCAGCTGCAGCAGCGCCAGGCCCGCAAGCCACCGCGCCTGCAAGCGCAGCGCCGTGGCGCGGTGCAGGCGCCATGCCAGCCATGCCAGCGCCAGCAACACCCCATAGGCCACCAGGCGGTGCGCATAGTGGATGGCGGTCAGGCCGGCAAAGCTGATGTGGCTGCCGTCCTGCAGCAGCCCAAGCGGCCGCCAGAGTTGAAACCCCTGGGCAAAGTCCATCACGGGCCACCAGCTGCCCTGACAGGTGGGAAAGGTGGTGCAGGCCAGCACCGCGTAATTGGTGCTGACCCAGCCTCCCAGCACAACCTGCAGCGCCACCAGCGCGCCCGTCACGAGCACCCTCAGCCGCAGCGGCGCCGCCAGCACGGCAGGCTGCACGCCCCGCACTGCCTGGGTATGGCGCACGGCCTGCACGCACAGCAGTGCCAGCAGCACGACGCCACCCATCAAATGCAGCGTGACGATGGCGGGAAACAGCTTCATGGTGACCGTGAGTGCGCCAAACGCGCCCTGCAGGCAGACCCAGACCAGGGTGAAAGTGGGCCACCACGGGCTCATCACGGGCGGCGACACCGTGCTGTCGGCCCGGGCACGCCGCCATTGCAGCCAGGTGGCCACGGTCAGCACAATGATCAGCACGCCAACGCCCGTGGCGAGGTAACGGTGGATCATCTCCACCCAGGCCTTGCCGTGCGTCACCGGCCCGGTGGGCATGGCTTCTTGCGCCGCCGCAATGTCCGCGCGCGCGCCCACCGGGCTGGCGCTGCCGTAGCAGCCCGGCCAGTCGGGGCAGCCCAGGCCGGAATCCGTCAACCGGGTGAAAGCGCCGAACAGCACCAGATCAAAAGTCAGGAACAGGGTCAGCACCGTCAGCGCCTGCAAACGGTGCCCCCGGGCGCTGCCGCGATGGCGCCAGCCCACCCAGGCCACAGGCCCGAGCGCGATCACGATGCCCAGCAACATCATTTGCGCCAGCGGTACAAGGTCGTAAAGCGGTTGGGAGTCCATCAGGGTTGCCCTGGCCGTCCGGCGTCGTCCCATGAAGACGAGGCGCGCAGCAGGCGTTCCAGATCCCGCTTGGCCTTGCCGGCGCCTGAGGCATCCATCAGGGCAGGAAATCGCATCATCCAGTTGCCCATCGGGTCCACAACGTAAAGGTGCTCGGACAGCGCGCGGCCCGGGGCGGGCTCCAGCCACTGGGCAAGCGCAGGGCCATTGACCCGCAGTACTGTGGCCTGCTGCAGCGCGGGGGAGATATCCGCCGGCAAAGGGGCGGCATCGGTCACCAGCCAGATCCAGTCCACCCGGTCTTTCTCTTTGCCCACGCTTTCCCGCAGTTGCCTCTGCAGATACAGGTGCTGCTGGCACGTGGCATCACACGCGCCGCCCCCCACACTCACCAGCAACCACTGGCCCTTGAGCGCGGGCAGCTTGCCGGGCGCACCATCGAGCGCGGTCGTGGCCAGATCGGGCAAAGTGCGTTGCGGCTGTATCAACTCACCGTAGTTGCGACGGCCGTCGGGGCGCACCACGTAGTAAGTGAAATACGAGGCAATGACCGGGGCTGCGCAGACCAGCAGCACCGCCAGCATCTTCCAGCGTCCGTGGCGGGCGTTCTGTGCATGGGCCACGGCGTTGCCGGCCTCGGGCAGGTTATGCACCGTAAGCCCCAGAGGATGGTGTGCGCGCGCCTCAGGCAAGGGACTTTGGGCGCGGGCGGAGTAAGCGTCGGACGAGTTGGAACCAGACATAGAGAAGTGCAATCAGGCTGCTGAGCCCGAACCATTGAAATGCATAACCGTAGTGTTTGTCGACGCCGGCGCCGATGACGGGCCACTCCCGTTGCATGCCCTCGCTGGCGGGCCCGGTCTGCAGCACCGACAGATCCATCAGTGCAAGCCCCGTTTCGGTGCGAAACGCGGCAAGGTCCAGATTTTGCCGGATGCGGGAAGACCCCTGCGAACTATCGGCACTCTGGAACTCATACAGGCGCGACGGCGGCGGCGCGATGCGCCCGGCAAGCTGCACCACGCCCGGCGCCGTCTGCACCGGGGGCAGCGACTCGCGATCCTGAAAATTGCGGGGCACCCAGCCGCGCTGAACCAGCACCACCCCGTCGCCGCCCTCCAGCTGCAGTGGCGTGGCCACAAAAAATCCGGGCCGGCCCTGCATTTGCCGGTTGTCCAGATAAACCGTGTGCTCTGGCACCCAGCGCCCTTGCAGCACCACTGCGCGATGCGTCAGGTCTTGGGCAGGGCCTTCACCGGCAAGTGCCTGTCCGCGCAGCGCACGGTTGTCGAGCGGCGGCAAGGCGGCGCGCTGGTCCAGCAGCGATTGCAGGGTTTGCTTTTGCGCGGCACGCGACAGCTGCCATCGCCCCAGTGAAGCGGTAACGAGGATGCTGGCCACTGCCGCCACGGTGATCAACCAGAACCGCAGGCCCCAGGCACTTTGAGCAGGTGTCACAGGATAATGTGCTCCATGAAATATCTTGTCGCTGTGGCGTTTCTCGCCATTCTCGCCAGCCTGGCCTCTGCACTCTTTTTCATGATGCGTAACGGACGCGATGACAAGGCCAAAGGGAACCACATGGCCAAGGCGCTGGCACTGCGGGTGGGGCTCTCGATTGTCCTGTTCATTTGCGTTCTGATTGCATGGCAACTGGGTTATATCCAGCCCACCGGCCTGCCTGCCACGCGGTAAGACGCCAGGCCCTCTCAACAAAAAAGCGCCTTGCGGCGCTTTTTTTGCTTTGCGGGGCCGGCTTACATCCAGTACACAAGAATGTAAAGACCCAACCAGACCACGTCCACAAAGTGCCAGTACCAGGCGGCCCCCTCAAAGCCAAAATGCTTGTCGGCAGTGAAGTGGCCCTTTTGCAGGCGCAAGGTGATGACCAACAGCATCAACATGCCCAAAAACACGTGGAAGCCGTGAAACCCCGTGAGCATGAAGAACGTGGAGCCGAACACGCCCGAGCTGAGCTTGAGGTTGAGATCGGTGTACAGATGGTAATACTCATACCCCTGCACGCACAGGAACACAAAGCCCAGCAGCACGGTGGCCCACATGAAGCCGATGGTCTTGCCCCGGTGGTTTTCACGCAGCGCATGGTGGGCAATGGTCAGCGTCACCCCGGAAGTCAGCAGCAGGGCCGTGTTGATGGTGGGCAGCCAGAAGGGGCCAACGGTCTGGAAGGGCTCCACGATACCGGCAGGAGAACCCGTTGCGCCTGCCGCGAGGCTGGGCCACACGGCCTTGAAGTCGGGCCAGAGCATGGCGTTTTCGAGGCTGCCCAATGCGGGCACCGAGTGCGCACGCGCCCACCACAGGGCAGTGAAAAAAGCGCCGAAGAACATCACCTCCGAAAAGATGAACCAGCTCATGCTCCAGCGGTAGGACAGGTCGATCTTGTGACCGTAGAGCCCCCCTTCGCTTTCGCGCGCGGCATCACGGAACCACTGGTACAGCACAAAAAGCCACCACACCAGTCCCAAGGCCAGGGAATACTTGCCCCAGTCGTGGCCGTTGATCCACTGGGCCGCGCCCAGAATCACAAAGAACAGGCCTGCGGCTGCCAACACAGGATGGCGCGACTCTGCGGGCACATAGTAGTACGGGGTTCCACCGTGGGTTGATGCACTCATTTCAGCTCCTGAATCTCAAAATCTTTGTTGTTGGACGGGCCTGTCGGCAACGGTCAGACCACCCAGTTCACTACCGCAATCAGCGACAACACCAGCAAAAAGATGGCCATCAACCCCACCACGATGATGTGCAGCGGATTGATCTTTTCCAGGTCTTGCTGGTATTCGCTGCCTTTGCGCAGGCCGATCAACGACCACGCAACCGCACGCACCGTGCGCAACAGGGACCCCTTGCGCCGCACCACGGATTCGGATGGATTGACGGGGCTCACGACCCCTCCTTCACGGGGTGCAGGGAAGCTGCCGCCGTGGACTCGGGTGCGGGCGGTGTTTTTCCGCCCACCTCGAAGAAGGTATAGGACAGCGTGATGGTCGTGACATCCTTGGACAACCGCGGATCAATCACGAATGCCACCGGCCATTGTTTCTTCTCGCCCGGCTCCAGGATGTACTGGTTAAAGCAAAAGCACTCGAGCTTGTTGAAATGCGCAGCCGCCTGCCGCGGCGCGTAGCTGGGAATCGCCTGCGCGGCCATGCGGCGGTTTTGCACGTTCTGGAATTCGTACATCACCGTCGTCAGCTCACCGGGATGCACTTTCACCGAGCGTTGTGCAGGCTTGAAATCCCAGGGCCCCCGAGCATTGGCGTCAAACTCCACGGTGATGGTGCGGCTCGTGTCCACCTGCGTGTTCGCGGGCACCTTCACATCCTTGCCTGCAACGCCGTTGCCAGGCACCTGTCGCTCCGAGAGCGACAGGATGTTGATACCAGTCAGCTCGCAGATGTGCTTGTAGATCGGGATCAGCGCGTAGCCAAATGCAAACATGCCCACCGTGATCACGGCCAGCTTGCCCACCATCTTGGCGTTTTCGCGGCGAATGTTCATGGCGCGGTGCTCAGCGGGAGAGCAGAACGACTTTGACCATGAACCCGACGAAGAAGACGGCAACCACGGACGCCAGGATCAGCGCCATCCGCAGATTGCTCTTTTTTTGCTCAGGAGTCATGGACATGTTCTTCAACCGATCACGCGAGTTGCCGTGGCATCGAGCTTGGGCGGGTTTTCAAAGGTATGGAAAGGCGCTGGCGATGGAACTTCCCATTCCAGGCCCTCTGCACCGTCCCAAGGCTTGGCAGGCGCCTTTGCGCCCTTGCCACGCATAGCCGGAACGATCACGGCCAGGAAGAAGTACACCTGTGCCAGACCGAAGCCCAAGGCGCCTACCGATGCGATCGCGTTGAAATCAGCGAATTGCATGGGGTAATCGGCATAGCGCCGCGGCATGCCGGCCAGGCCCAGGAAGTGCATCGGGAAAAAAGTGATGTTGAAGAAAATCAGCGACGTCCAGAAATGGATCTGGCCGCGGGTTTCCGAATACATCACGCCGGTCCACTTGGGGAGCCAGTAGTACACGCCGGCAAACATGGAGAACAGCGAACCCGCCACCAGCACGTAGTGGAAGTGCGCCACCACGTAATAGGTGTCCTGCAACTGGATATCGATCGGGGCCATGGCCAGGATCAGGCCGGTGAAACCACCCATCGTGAACACGAAAATGAAGCCCACAGCAAACAGCATCGGGGTTTCAAAAGTCATGGAGCCACGCCACATGGTGGCCACCCAGTTGAAGATCTTCACGGCCGTGGGCACCGAGATCAGCATGGTGGCGTACATGAAGAACAGCTGGCCGGTGACCGGCATGCCGGTGGTGAACATGTGGTGGGCCCACACGATGAACGACAGGATGGCAATCGACGAGGTGGCATAGACCATGGAGGCGTAGCCAAACAGCTTCTTGCGCGAGAAAGCGGGCACGATCTGGCTGATGATGCCGAAGGCCGGCAAGATCATGATGTACACCTCGGGGTGGCCGAAGAACCAGAAGATGTGCTGGTACATCACCGGGTCACCGCCACCAGCGGGATTGAAGAAGCTGGTGCCGAAGTGGCGGTCCGTCAGCGTCATGGTGATGGCACCGGCCAGCACGGGCATCACGGCGATCAGCAGGTAGGCGGTGATGAGCCAGGTCCAGGCAAACATGGGCATCTTCATCAGCGTCATGCCGGGGGCGCGCATGTTGAGGATGGTCACGATGATGTTGATCGAACCCATGATGGAGCTGGCACCCAGGATGTGCATGGCAAAGATGCCGGCATCCATCGAGGGGCCCATCTGCAGCGTGAGCGGCGCATACAGCGTCCAGCCGGCAGCGGGCGCACCGCCAGGCATAAAGAACGAGGACACCAGGGTCAGTGCCGCAGGGATCATCAGCCAGAAGCTGAAATTGTTCATGCGCGCGAAAGCCATGTCGGAAGCGCCGATCTGCAGCGGGATCATCCAGTTCGCAAAGCCCACAAAGGCCGGCATGATGGCGCCGAACACCATGATCAGGCCGTGCATGGTGGTGAGCTGATTGAACAGCTCGGGATTGACCAGTTGCAGGCCGGGCTGAAACAGCTCGGCGCGAATCAGCAGCGCCAGCACGCCACCGATCATCAGCATGGTGAACGAGAACAGCAGATACAGCGTGCCAATGTCCTTGTGGTTGGTGGCGTACACCCAGCGGCGCCAGCCGGTGGGAGCATGGTGGTCGTGGCTGTCGTGTGCGTGCCCGTGATGGTCGAGAACTGCGCTCATTTTGAATTCCTCAATGCGGTGGGGCGGTGATTACTTGCCACGCTGGGCCACAATTTCTGCTGGCTGGACCAGCTGTCCGGTCTTGTTCGACCAGTTGTTCTTGGTATACGTGACCACTGCAGCGATGTCGGTATCGCTCAGTTGCGCCCACGCGGGCATGGAACCGTTGTTCACGCCCTTGAGCAATACCTGGATCTGCTTGGCGTGATCGGCATCCAGCACGATGGCAGAGCCATCGAGGGCCTTGATGGCCCCGGCGCCCTTGCCGCTGGCCTGGTGGCACGCTGCGCAGTTGGCGGCATACACCTTCTCGCCACGCTTGAGCATGTCGTCCAGCGCCCACACCTTGGCGGGATCGTCCAGCTTGGCTGCGGCCTTCTTTTGCTGGTCGGCTACCCACTGACTGTAATCCTCGGCCGACAGCACCTTCACATGAATCGGCATGTAAGCGTGTTCCTTGCCGCACAGTTCAGCGCACTGACCGTAGTAGTCGCCAATTTTTTCGGCGCGGAACCAGGTGTCGCGCACGAAACCGGGGATGGCATCCTGCTTGATACCGAACGCGGGCACCATGAACGCATGGATCACGTCATTGGCGGTGGTGATGATGCGGACCTTCTTGTTGACGGGAACCACCATCGGGTTGTCCACTTTGAGCAGGTAGTTGGCCGGCGCCTCACTCACATTGCCGCTGTCGGACATGGCACGGTGGCTGCTGTCGAGTGTGGAGATGAAGGCCAGACCCTCGCCTTCGCCCGTGATGTAGTCGTAGCCCCACTTCCACTGGTAACCGGTGGCCTTGATAGTCAGGTCGGCATTGGTGGTGTCTTTCTGGGCCACCAGCACCTTCGTGGCTGGCAGGGCCATGAGGATCACGATGATGAACGGCACAACGGTCCAGACCACCTCCACCGTCACCGACTCGTGGAAATTGGCCGATTTGGCGCCTTTGGATTTGCGGTGCTTCCAGATCGAATAGAACATCACGGCAAACACCGCGATGAAGATCACCGTGCAGATGATCAGCATCATCCAGTGCAGGAAATGCTGCTCTTCGGCAATTTTTGTCACCGGGGGATGGAGATTGAGCTGATTGACCGCAGGGCCGCCGGGAAGGTCTTGAACGGCATGGACCGCGGTGCCCACCCATGCACCAGCAGTCAGCAGCAGAGACGCCAGCTTGTTGGAAATGCTCTTCATAGTTCTCACTTACTTCTAAGCCTTAATTAACCAATCACCTGGCGCGCCCACTGGGGTTCAGGCAGCGCGCAAGGCCCTGCGTATCTCGGATGCCAGGGCCGGGCGAAGATCGGGGCGCACAAAGCGCCCCACTTCAATCGAACGGCCCTGTGCCGACAGCGTGATCAGCGAACGGTCTGCGGTTTTGGGCTCCACCCGAACCCGGCTCCGGTCAAACTCCGCGCGCTCCAGCCGGCCCGCAGTCTCCCTCTCGACCACAAGGCGAGCGCCTTGCAGAGAAATCCTCTCGCCGTCCGCCGCATGGCGGCCGAACCTGGCCAAGCCAACGGCCAAAACCATGATGGCCAATGCAGCAAAGGCGATGGCCCATGGGGCCCCCGCCAGCCAAAAAATCAAGGCGGTTGCCAAAGGCACGGCACACAACCACAACCGGGGGCGCGCCACTGGGCCATTGCGATACAGCTGCCAGTCAATGCGCTGGCCGGACACCGTGGCAAAACGAAAAATCAGACTCGTCAATGCAAACGCCTTGAAAACCGCTACGACACCTGTGCAGTGCGCAAAGGCACCCCACTCTCATCTGGCGAGAATTGTAGCGCGCCTTGTTCTAGATCATTGACAAGTGACTACGGTTTAACCCTTAGATGAACCCTCACGCAGCATGGCGCGCATGTCCTCCAGGGAAACCGCACTGCTGGCGCTTACCCGCACCCTTGGCTTGGGTTTGTAGGCATGTCCGTAGATGATTTCAAAGGTCAGGGCCAGCTGTCCACCCTCGTCCGGCTCCCCGAGCTTGTCCTGCAGCACTTCGTGGAGGCGGCGGCGCCAGTGGCGTCCACGCAACGCAGGGAACCGCTGAGGGTGCAGATTGCACCCCAGCTCTGCCAGCTCCTGCAGCAGCCGCTGTGGCGTGGCAAAGGTCAGCCGGATGCGCTCCATGTCCATCACCGGCTCGGCAAAGCCGGCCTGCACCAGCATGTCGCCCCAGTCGTGCATGTCGGTGAACGCATGCCCGGCCGGCGGCCAGCCGAGCGCGGCATACACCGCATGCAGCTCCTTGGCGGTGTCGGGCCCAAGGCACGAGAACATCAGGTAGCCATCCACAGACAGCGCCCGGTGCCATTGGGCGATGAGGGCTTGCGGGTCGCTTGCCATGTGCAGGGCCATGTTGGCCCAGAGCATCTGCACCCCCCCCTCTTGGGGCAAACCAAACCGGGGGCGCCCCGCACTCCATCGCGCGGGGCTCCACCATGGCCGCGTCAGCGCCTGCATCGCCACCGGAACGCAGTGGGGCGACGTTTCCGTCACCAGGCAAAGCGCTTGCGGATAGCGGGTACTGACAAGGGCGTGGCCTTGCAGCCCCCCGCGCACCGCGTCCCAGTGGCACCAGGCTGCGGGGGCCTGGCGAATCCATTGCAGGCGGTCGTCCATGCGCCGGGCCACCTCTTCGTGCAACCAGGGAGATTGGGCAGGGGCTGCGGCGTGCCAGCGGGCGGCTGCAACGGGATCAATGGTGGGAGGGTGCTCGGTGGACATGGCGAAAGAAAAGGGCAGACGAGTATATTGACTGGATGTTCTACAAGATGCTGACAGGGGCATCCGGACGCATCGGAGCACTCATCGACCAGCTGCCGAGCCAGTGTGCCGTGTGCCACGCCTGGCCCGCCCGGCGCGTCTGCGATGGCTGTGCCGCCCGGTTTGCACAGCCCCGCACACGCTGCGCGCGCTGCGCCCTGCCAGTGCCCGAAGGTGTTTCGCAATGCGGCGCCTGCCTGCGCGAGCCCCCGCGGGTGGACGCTTGCCTGGCCGCGGTGGACTATGGCTACCCATGGGCTGGCGCCATGGCCGATTTCAAGTTTCGCGGAGACCCGGGCTGGGCCTCGGCGCTGGCCACGCTGCTGCGCAGCGCGCCCTGGGTAGAGCCGGCACTGGAGTCTGCCGACCTGGTGCTGCCGGTGCCCCTGTCACGCGAGCGCCTGCAAGAGCGCGGCTTCAACCAGGCCGCCCTGCTGGCCCGCCACATTGCCGGCCCCAGGGTGGACACCGCCCTGCTGCTGCGGCTGCGCGCCACCGAAGCGCAAAGCGGCCTGCCGCGCAGCCAGCGCCTGCGCAACCTGCTGGGTGCGTTTGCCGTCGAGCCCACCCGCGCGGCCGCCGTGCAAGGGCGGCGCATTGTGCTGGTGGACGATGTGATGACCACCGGTGCCACCCTGAATGCGGCGGCCCACGCGCTGCGCGAGGCCGGTGCTGCGCACATCACGGCCATGGTGGTGGCGCGCACAGAACTGGACTGAAACTTTTGTTTACGACGGCGCTGCACCACGCCCGGATGTCCGAACGACAATACGGAGCATGTTTCATATCGTTCTGGTCGAACCCGAAATCCCACCCAACACCGGCAACGTGATTCGCCTGGCAGCCAACACGGGCTGCACGCTGCACCTGATCGAACCCCTGGGGTTCTCGATGGAAGACCGGCTGATGCGCCGCGCCGGGCTCGACTACCACGAATACACGCAGGTGCAGCGGCATCCGGGGTGGACTGCCTTTTTGCGCAACGCCCAGCCCGACCCCACGCGCATGTTTGCCATGACGACACATGGCACCCAGACCGCCTTTGACACCTGCTTTTTCCCCGGCGACTGGCTGGTTTTCGGGGCCGAGACGCGCGGATTGCCCCCCGAGTTGCGCGAGACCTTCCCGCCCGCACAGCGGTTGCGGCTGCCCATGGTGGCCGGGCAACGCAGCCTGAACCTGTCCAACGCCGTGGCAGTGACGGTGTTCGAGGCCTGGCGCCAGAACAGCTTTGGCGTACCGGGCGTGGCCGCCACTTCGCCGGTAGAGCAATTGCTCTGAGGCGCTGCCGCCTTCAGGCGCTCTGGCACACAGAGGCCAGGCGCTGCGAGTGCTCGCTCTCAAAATCAAGAAACACCCGGGTCCACGGCGACCCGTGAGACGCTTAAAACCGCAGCGGGCTGAACGCGCTTTATGGCGCAGCGCCGTAGCTGCGTGCCACGGATTCAGCCACGCAGGCTGGCTTGTCGCTGCCCTCGCGCTCTACCGTCACCAGCCAGGTCATCTGCAACCCGTCGGGCGCCAGGGGCTCAGTGGCCTGCAGCACCAGCCGCGCGCGCAGGCGGCTGCCCACTGGCACGGGTGCCGTAAAGCGCACCCGGTTCAGGCCGTAGTTCACGCCCATGCGGGCGCCTTCGATGCGCATTCCGCCCTCAAAAAATCGCGGAATCAGCGACAGCGTGAGAAAGCCATGGGCAATGGGCGCACCAAACGGCCCGGCCTTGGCCCGCTCGGGGTCTACATGGATCCATTGGTGGTCGCCCGTGGCCTGGGCAAACAGGTTGACCTGTTCCTGCGTGATGGTGATCCAGTCGGTCACGGCGACTTCCTGGCCCACGCAGGCGCTGACTTCAGAGTAGGAGTGAAAGGTTTTCATGCGGGCAATGGTGCGCCGCTACCCGCCCGGCGCCTGTCAGGCGCGTGACAGCGACACCCCGTGCGGCCTGCCGGCTTTCAGGCATCCAGCCAAGCGCAGATGCCCTGCCACTGCTCCAGGTCACGCGCCACGCGTGCGGGCGCCACATCGAACAGCGTGAGCCCGTGCGCTGCCAGGTGCACATAGTTTTGCGTGTCGCGCAGATAGCCCAGCACCGGGAAACCCAGGCTGTCGACAAAGTGGTGCAACTGCTCGGCGGCCTTGGTGCGCGCATCCACCCGCATGCCCACAATGCCCACCTGCACGCCCGCAGCGTGGCGGTGCTCGGCCAGCTGGTCCAGAAACGCACGCGTGGCAAAAATATCAAACACGCTGGGCTGCAGCGGCACGATGATGCGGTCGGCCAGCTTGAGCACATCGCCCAGACGCCGTCCATGCAGGCCAGCCGGGGTGTCGAGCACCGCGTGCGAACTGCCCTTGGGCGGCTTGGTGATCTCGTCGGCACTGACATCCCATGCGCCAATCGGGCGGGCGGCGGGCGGGCGCAGGCCCAGCCACAGACGGGCAGATTGCTGGCGATCGGTGTCCCCCAGGATCACCGGATGCCCCTGGCGGGCGTAATACCCGGCCACGTTGGTGGACAGCGTGGACTTGCCCACGCCGCCCTTGGGATTGGCAACAACGACCACTGGCATGACACAACCTCCCGGAATCACCCGTTGGATAGAATTTGAATGGAATCGGCCTCTAGCGCTTATAAATCAAGCGCTAGTAGCTATTATTTAAATAGCATTTTTAACTCACGCGTGCTGCCCGCCACGCTTGACAAAAAACAGCCCCGCACCCACCGCCATCAGCAGCCCGCCAAACACCCGGTTTTGCGTGCGCACCGCACGGGCACTGCGCATCAGGCGGCGCAGGGCGCTGGCACCCGCTGCGTAGCCATGCATCACCGTCACGTCCACGGCCACCGTGGTGGCGGCCATCACCAATAGCTGCAACCACAGCGGGCGGCCTTCGGTCATGAACTGGGGCAGCACGGCCACCATGAAGATGATGCCCTTGGGGTTGGTGGCGTTGGTCAGAAAACCCGTCAGAAAACGCTTTTTCCAGGGGCCGGCCGGAGCCGCGTCGTTTCCTTGAATGGGCGAAGTGGCACCCGCGCGCCACTGGCTCCAGCCCACATAGATGAGATAGCAGGCGCCCAGCACCTTGACCACGCTGAAAGCCACCTCGGAAGCCAGCAGCAGCGAGCCCACGCCCGCACCGGCAATCAGCAAGATCAGCAGCAGCCCGGCCTGCAGCCCGGCAATGGTGGCCCCGGTCTTGCGCACGCCATACGACAGGCCGTGGCTCATCGACAGCACGGCCCCCGAGCCCGGCGACACCGCAATCAGGCAAGACGCCGCAAAAAAAGCCAGCCAAGTCTGCAAGTCCATAAAAAAGCCCCAAGCGAGAAGGGCTGGCATCTTAGCAACGGAACTTCCGATGCACGCAACAGCGGCAAAAACCGGCTCCACTGAAGCGATGCGCCAGCAGCCCCAGCCTTGCATCCGTTCAGGCCGGGCCTGCCAAAGTCCGTGCTCTCCCTGCCCACGGACCTTCATCCGGCCCATGGCAAGCGGGTTGGCCTGCGGCGGGCATAAAAGTCAAGCAAAATATGACTCTAGCCCTTTCGAAGAAAGCGCTAGCAGCTATATATTCAATAGCACTTTACACCTTCTGCGATCCACCCGCCTGCACCAGCACGCGCGCCACTGTTGGCTGCTGTCACCGCCGCGCCTGCACAATCCATCCCCATGGACCTCGCTGAAACCCCGTGGATACCCACCCTGCGCTTTGTGCTCGAAATAGCCGCCACCGCCGCCTTTGCCTTGTCGGGAATGATCGCCGCCGCACGCCAGCGCATGGACGCGGTGGGCGTGTGCGTGGTGGCCTGCGTCGCCGCCTTTGGCGGCGGCACCTTGCGCGACCTGCTGCTGGACCAGCGGCCCTTTTTCTGGGTGCGCCACACGGGCTATGTGTGGGGCATTCTGGCGCTGTGCGTGGGCGCCATGCTGTTCATGCGCCAGCGCCACTTCAAACCCACCGAGCGTGCCATGCTGCTGCCCGACACGATTGGTCTGGGCCTGTTTGCAGCCATCGGCGTGGACGTGGCCATGGCCGTAGGCATGCCGGCGCTCATAGCCGTGATGATGGGCGTGATCACCGGGGTGTTTGGCGGTGTGCTGCGCGACGTGCTGTGCAACGAGGTGCCCCAGGCCTTCAGCGACCACCGCCCCTATGCCCTGTGCGCCTTTGCCGGCGGCTGGGTGGATGTGGCGCTGCGCCAGGTGCAGGCGCCCGACTGGGCCCCGCTGCTGGCCTGCGTGATGGTGACCGCCGGACTGCGCGTGCTGGCGCTGTGGCGCAACTGGCAGCTGCCTGCGTGGCGGGTGTAAGAGCCTGGACCAGGCTCTAAAGGCCCACTGCCGGTGCCGCGTACCTTGAAACAAAAATAGCTGCTGGCGCACTATCCATGTGCGCCAGCAGCTATTAATTCAGAAGCAACCCGGCTACAGATCAGTCCAGACTTGCGCCCGACGACTTGACCACCTTGCCCCACTTCACCGATTCAGACTGGATGAAGGCGGCAAACTGGGCAGGGGTTTCATTGACGGGCTCGCCGCCCTGGTCAACGATCTTCTTCTTCACCTCGGGGTTCGCCAGCACCTTGGCCAAAGCACCGCTGAGCTTGGCCAGCACGGGCGCGGGCGTGGCCGCAGGCGCGAGCAGGCCGAACCACGACATGGCCTCATAACCGGGCACACCGGCTTCGGCGATGGTCGGCACATCGGGCAGCTCGGGCGAGCGCTTGGCGGTGGTGATGGCAATGGCGCGCAACTTGCCCGAACGCACATGCGGAATCACCGAAGGCAGGTTGTCGAACATGATGGCGATCTGGTTGCCCAGCAGGTCGGTCACGGCCGGTGCGCTGCCCTTGTAGGGAATGTGCGTGAGTTCGACCTTGGCCATCGCATTGAACAATTCACCCGACAGGTGCGGAGAAGCGCCGTTGCCGGGCGAGCCGAAGTTGATCTTGCCGGGGTTGGCCTTGGCATAGGCAATCATTTCGGGCACCGTTTTGAACGGCTGCTGGGGGTTGGCCACCAGCAGGTTGGGCACATTGGCCACGCGCGTCAGCGGTGCGAAGTCCTTGATGGGATCAAAGGGCATCTTCTTGTACAGGCTGGCGTTGATGGACTGCGTGCCCACGGTGCCCATGAACAGGGTGTAGCCGTCGGCCGCGGCCTTGGCGGCATATTGCCCGCCGATGTTGCCGCCAGCACCGGCCTTGTTTTCAATCACCACCGGCTGGCCCAGCTCGGTCGAGAGGTATTGGCCCACCAGGCGCGCCAGGATGTCGGTGGTGCCGCCCGCCGAGAAGGGCACGACGATGGAAATAGGCTTGGCGGGATAAACGGCCTGCGCAAAAGTGGCGCCCGGCAGGGCAGCCGTGCCCGCAGCCAGGCTGGCCAAAACAGCCAGGGCCTTGCGGCGGCCGGTCAGGAAGGTGCGGTGTGTGGAAGTGGTCATGGTTGTTTCCTCTGTCTTTCTCGGTTCAATGGAATCCGCTGTGCCGGGCGAACATGCGCCCGGACGCAGCAGACGGGTGAGAGGGCCGGTTCGGGCGGCGCGGTGAAAGGGGCGTGAACAAGGCGCTCACACCCCCGCCACGCCCACGGTCATGCCGCCGCAGACATACAGCACCTGGCCCGTGACGAAGCCGCTGCGCGCATCCAGCAAATAGCTGGCGGCATGGGCCACGTCGTCGGGCGTGCCAATGCGCCTGACGGGCACGGCATCGACGATGGCGCGGGTGCGTGGTGCGTCGGGCGGGTTGGCGCGGTCGAACAGCTCGGTGCGAATGGGGCCGGGCCCGATGGCGTTGGCCGTGATGCCGTGCGGCCCCAGCTCCAGCGCCCACACGCGTGTCATGCCGATCAGGCCAGCCTTGGTAGCGGCATAGGCGGTGCGCAACTCCTTGCCCAGCGCCGCGCGCGAGGACATGTTGACGATGCGCCCGAAGCCCGCCGCTTTCATGCCCGGCAGCAACGCCTGCATGCACTGGAAAGCGCAGCGCAGGTTCAACGACACCGCCAGGTCGAACTCGGCCAGCGTCTGGTGCTCGGCATCGGCCGGCACCACCACGCCCACGTTGTTGACCAGCCGGGTGATGGGGCCGCTGGCCAGCGCCGCTTGCAGTGCGCGCGCGGTGTCTGCCGCATCCGACAGGTCGGCACGGATGGCGCCGGGCACGGAGTCCACCACGCGGTCGATGACGATCGGCAGGTAGCCCTCGGCACGGCAGCGCTCGGCAATGGCAGCACCGATGCCGGCGCCGCCGCCGGTGATCAGCACGCGCTCGGGGGTGGTATTGGGCTGGGTCATGGTTTTTGCGGGTGAATGGCGTGGGGCGCCAACGGTTCAGGCACCCATGGCCAAAAAGGCGGCCAGCGCGTCGTCAAACGCAGCCGGTGCTTCTAGGTTGGACAGGTGCGAAGCCGGTACTTCGGCCAGGCGCGCACCGGCAATGGCCCGCTGCATGGCCTTCGCATCGACCACGGTGGTCACCGGGTCACTGGCACCGGCAATCAGCAACGTGGGCACGCGAATGGCGGCAATGGCATTTCGCAGGTCGGCCTGGGCCAGTGCCTCGCAGCAGGCGGCATAGCCCTCGGGCGCGATGCCGACAATCCAGCCTTGCGCCAGGGCCACCCGCGCGGGCTGGGCCGCGATGAAGGGTTCGGTGAACCAGCGGCCGGGCGCCGAAGCGGCCAGCTCGGCCATGGCCGCGGTGCCTTGGTTGCGCACCAGCGCAGCACGGGTTTGCCAGCCTTCGGCCGTGCCAATTTTGGCGGCACTGTTGCAGACCACCAGGTGGTTCAGGCGCCCGCCCGCGTGCACGCCCAGCCACAGCCCGGTGAGGCCGCCCATGGAGATGCCGCAAAAGCTGGCCTTGGCAATGCCCAGCGCGTCCAGCAGCGCCAGAACATCACCGCCGAGTTGCTCCAGGCTGTAGGGGCCTTGCGACACCACGCTGCCGCCATGGCCGCGCGTGTCGTAGCGCAGCACGCGGTGGGTCTGGGCGAAGTGCTGCGCCTGCGCGTCCCACATCTCCAGCGGCGTGCCCAGCGAGTTGGAAAACACCAGCACCGGCGCATCAGCGGGCCCATCCAGGCGCACGCGAAAGCGCCCGCCGGGGGTGTCGATGGTTGGTGTCTGCACGGCTTGTGTTGGCGCGGTGAGTTTTGGCACGGTCAGACGCGTTCGAGGATCACGGCAATGCCCTGCCCCACGCCAATGCACATGGTGCACAGCGCGTATTTGCCGCCGGTGGCGTGCAGGCGGTTCACCGCCGTGGTGGCCAGGCGGGCACCGCTGGCGCCCAGCGGGTGGCCCAGCGCAATGGCGCCGCCCCAGGCGTTCACACGGGCGTCGTCATCTTTCAGGCCCAGGGCGCGCAGCACGGCCAGGCCCTGCGCGGCAAAGGCTTCGTTGAGCTCGATCACGTCCATGTGGTCAATGGTGAGGCCGGTTTGCGCCAGCACCTTCAGGGTGGCGGGCGTGGGGCCAAAGCCCATGATGCGCGGCGCCACGCCGGCGGTGGCCATGCCGACCACGCGGGCACGCGGCGTCAGGCCATACTTGGCGGCGTTGGCTTCGTCGGCCAGCAGCAGCGCGCAGGCGCCGTCGTTCACACCGCTGGCGTTGCCGGCCGTGACGGTGCCGTCAGGCCGCACCACGCCCTTGAGCTTGGCCAGCGCTTCCAGGCTGGTCTTGCGGGGGTGTTCGTCGGTGTCCACGACGATGGCATCGCCCTTTTTCTGCGGGATGGTGACCGGGCAGATCTCGCGCGCCAGGTGGCCCGCTTCGATGGCGGCCACGGCACGCAGCTGGCTGTTCAGGGCCATCAGGTCCTGCGCCTCGCGCTCGATGCCAAAGTCGGTGGCCACGTTTTCGGCCGTTTCGGGCATCGAATCCACGCCGTACTGCGCCTTCATCAGCTTGTTGACGAAGCGCCAGCCAATCGTGGTGTCATACACGGCGTTGTTGCGGCTGAAGGCGCTTTCTGCCTTGGGCATGACAAACGGGGCGCGGCTCATGCTTTCCACGCCGCCCGCGATCATCAGACCGGCTTCGCCGGCCTTGATGGCGCGCGCTGCCGTGCCCACGGCATCCAGGCCCGAGCCGCACAGGCGGTTGATGGTGCCGCCGGGCACTTCCAGTGGCAGGCCCGCCAGCAGGGCCGACATGCGCGCCACGTTGCGGTTGTCTTCACCGGCCTGGTTGGCGCAGCCATAAAGCACGTCGGTCACGGCGGCCCAGTCCACGCCCGGATTGCGCTCCATCAGCGCCTTGAGCGGGATGGCGCCGAGGTCGTCGGTGCGCACGCTGGACAAGGCACCGCCGTAGCGGCCGAAAGGGGTGCGGATGGCGTCACAGATGAAAGCTTGGGTCATGGGTGTCTCCTGGGGGTTTGTCGGGATTGAGGTGAATTCAGGCCTGGATGGGCAGGCCGACAAGGCGTTCGAGCTCAGCGTGCTCCAGCCCTTCGACCTTGTCGATGAGCTGCAGGCCCTGCGGCGTGCAGGCCAGCGTGGCAAGGTCGGAGTAAATGCGCTTGACGCAGCCGATGCCGGTGAGCGGATAGGTGCACTGCGCCACGACCTTGCTGGCGCCCTGCTTGGTGAGCAAGTCCATCATCACCCAGGTCTGCTTGGCACCGATGGCCAGGTCCATGGCGCCGCCCACGGCAGGAATGGCGCCGGGCTCGCCCGTGCTCCAGTTGGCCAGGTCGCCCGTGGCCGACACCTGAAAGGCGCCCAGCACACAGATGTCGAGGTGACCGCCGCGCATCATGGCAAAGCTGTCAGCGTGGTGAAAATACGCGCCGCCGGGCAGCAGGGTCACGGGCTGCTTTCCTGCGTTGATGAGGTCATAGTCTTCGCTGCCCGCAGCGGGCGCCGGGCCCATACCCAGGATGCCGTTCTCGCTTTGCAGGACGACTTCGCGGCCCGCGGGAATGTGGTTGGCCACCAGGGTCGGCTGGCCGATGCCCAGGTTGACATAGGCGCCGTCGTGGATGTCTTGCGCCACCCGTTTGGCCAACTCTTCTTTACTACGTTTTTGATAGCTACTCACGCTTGCTCCTTTTGCGCCAGAGGCCAATTTCATGCAGATTTCTTCATGCCACCCGCCTGGGTGGCCACGCGGGCGATCTTCACCACGTGGCTCACATAGACGCCCGGCGTGACGATGGCTTCGGGGTCGAGCGCACCGAGCTCCACCACTTCGTGCACCGTGGCAACCGTGGTCTTGGCGGCGGTGGCCATCACGGGGCCAAAGTTGCGCGCCGACATGCGATAGGTCAGGTTGCCCCAGCGGTCGCCCTTTTCGGCCTTGATCAGGGCCACGTCGCCGTAGATGGGGTACTCCAGCACGTAGTGCTTGCCATTGATTTCGCGCGTCTCTTTGCCCGCGGCCAGCTCGGTGCCATAGGCCGTGGGGCAGAAAAAGGCGCCAATGCCAGCACCTGCGGCGCGGATGCGCTCGGCCAGGTTGCCCTGCGGCACCAGCTCCAGTTCCAGCTTGCCGCTGCGGTAAAGCTCGTCAAACACATAGCTGTCGGCCTGGCGCGGAAAGCTGCAAATGATCTTGCGCACCTGTCCGGCCTTGAGCAGCGCCGCCACGCCCTGCTCGGCGTTGCCGGCGTTGTTGTTCACGATGGTGAGGTCGCGCGCACCATGGGCGATCAGGCCGTCGATCAGTTCGTCAGGAATGCCCGCCGTGCCAAAGCCGCCAATCAGCACCGTGGCGCCATCCTTCACACCCGCAAGTGCCTGCGCCACCGAGTTCGCTATCTTGTTGATCATGGAAAGTCTTCCGGGAAGTGTCAAAAAATTGCCACCAATTTGTTCGTATAATGAACAAATGTTCGCATAGAGAATTATAAACCGGGCATTTCATGAACACCAATACCCCTCCCGCCAGCCCGAAACCGGGCGACAGCTACGTGCAGTCGTTTGCGCGCGGCCTGGAAGTGATCCGCTCGTTCAGTGCCACCGCGCCGCAGCAGACGCTGAGCGAGGTTGCCGCGCAGACCGGCCTGACGCGCGCGGGCGCGCGGCGCATTCTGCTCACGCTGCAGACGCTGGGCTATGTGGAAAGTGATGGTCGGCTGTTTCGCCTGACCCCGCGCATCCTTGACCTCGGCTTTGCCTACCTGTCTTCCATGCCCATCTGGAATCTGGCCGAGCCGGTGATGGAAGAGCTGGTGGAGCAGGTGCGCGAGTCGTGCTCGGCGGCCGTGCTGGACGGCCTCGATATCGTCTATGTGCTGCGGCTGCCCACGCACAAGATCATGCGCACCAACCTGGGCGTGGGTTCGCGCCTGCCCGCGCCGTGGACATCGATGGGGCGGGTGCTGCTGGCGGGCCTGCCCGACGAAGAACTGGTGGCGCGGCTGCAGGGCCTGAACCCCCAGCGCTTTACCCAGCACACCACCGTGGCCGTGGCCACGCTGCTCGAACGCATACGCCAGGCACGCACACAGGGCTGGTGCCTGATCAATCAGGAACTGGAGGAAGGGCTGATTTCGATTGCCGCGCCGCTGACCAACCGCGCGGGCCAGACCGTGGCCGCCCTCAATATCAGCGGCCAGGCCAACCGCACCAGCGCCGAGGTGATGCAGGCCACCATGCTGCCCGCCCTGCTGCAGGCTGCGCGCACCATTTCACGGCTGCTGAGCCTTCAGCGCAACTGACGTGCGGGCCTTGGGGCCGAACAGCCGCCGGCAAACGGCTGACAGCGCGCACCGCGTATTCGCGCTGCCTGCCCAAGCAGTTCAATTCTTGCGAAAACCCAGCACCAGCACCACGGCCCCCAGCGCAATGGCGCCCAGGCTCAGCCACTGGGGCACATTCACCGATTCCTTGTCTTTCACGGTGAGCTCCAGCGGACCCAGCTTGGCCTGCGTGGTTTCTTTGGTGAAGCTGAAACCGCCGGTAAAAAACCCGGCCAGCCCCAATACGATCAGGATCGCTCCGGTCAGACGCAGTGCATTCATGGCATATCTCCCAAATCCGGGGCTGTTGGACAAAGGCGCAGCAGCGACCCCGGTTTCCCCGCCTGTGCCCGGCCACTGTAGACGCGCCCGGCGCCTGCGCATGTAGGACGCCACCGCAACGGCGCACCACCCGTTGTGCGCCGGCATCGCTGCCACTGCGTGCTACGCTCAGGGCCATGTTCAACCCGTCCCAAGCCGATGTGCGCCGCTTTCTCTGCGCAGTGCACGCCAAGACCCTGAGCGGCGCCCCCATGGAGGCCATCGAAACGCTGGCCAGCCTGTGGATTGCAGAGCACCCCGAGTACCACGCCGAGCTGGCCGACGCCGACGCCGCCGTAGCGCGCAACTACGACGAAACGCCAGAGCAGACCAACCCGTTTTTGCACCTATCAATGCACCTGTCGATCAGCGAACAATGCAGCATCGACCAGCCGCGCGGTATCCGCCAGGCAGTAGAGCTGCTCACCGCGCGCCTCGATTCCCTGCACGACGCCCACCACGCCACCATGGACTGCCTGGGCCAGATGCTGTGGGAAAGCCAGCGCGCCGGCCGCCCCCCCGATGGAGACGCCTACATCGCCTGCGTGCAGCGCCGCGCCACCCGGGACTGAAGCGGTCGCCAACGCTGCGTTGATCGCGGCGCAAGCTCCACCACAGGTTTTGGGCCCCTGGGCGCTCAAACGCTGAACGGGCCTGCGCAAGCGTCAGGCCGACAAGCCAGAAACAGCACAGTTTCGCGCCGTGGTGCAGCCTTCGCGCAACGCATAGTCGCGCGGAAACACCAGCACGTCACATTGCACGTGGCCCACCAGCCGGACCGCGACACTGCCCATCAACCAATCAACGGGTGCCGGGCGGCGCTGGTACCCGACTGCAATGAGATCGGCTCCTGAGGCTTCGTGTTGCACGGCAAGCTGCCGGGCCGGGTCTCCGGCTCCCAGCACCGAGGCCACACGGTTGCGCCGCGTGTCCAAAGCGGTGGCAAGCGGCAGCATCTTTCGGCGTGCCTGCTCGCGCATTTCGGCGCGATAGGCCTGAATGGCCTGCATCGACGCTTCGGCGCTGCGCAGTTTGGCTTCGTTGCGCCGGTCAATGGCGTGATAAAGCTCCAGTCGCGCCTCCCCTTGCAGCCCCCCGGCATACCGCACCAACGCCCCTGCGGTCTCGGAAAAATCCACCGCAACCAGTACATGACGATAGGCACTTTTGGGTGCGTTCTGCACGATCAGCACCGGACAGCGACTGCCGCGCAAGACTCGCGCCCATGGCGAACCCCGCAGCAGGCGCCCCCAGCTGAAATGCGCCCGCCGGTCCATCACCAGCAAATCTGCTCCCGCCGTTGCGGCCAGCGCATCGGCCACCACGTCGCCGGTGCCCTGCCTTGCGGCAACGACGGCAACATCATGGCGCCGGGCCAGCTGGCGCGCCCGCTGTTCCAGCCGCGCGTGCGGATCGGCGAACTTGGGATCGGGCGTGTCGGTGGCGTAGTGGATGCGCAAGCGCGCATGGTGATCGGCTGCAACCATGGCAGCGCGGTCCAGCGCCTGCTCGGCGGCGGCAGAAAAATCGGTGATGGCAACAATGGTCTGAAGGTGCATGGAACTTCCCGGTAAGCGTACAAACGGCCGGCGCAAAGCGCCGCGCTGGATGGCGCCATCAGTGCGCCCACGCAACGGAAAACCACGAAACGTGAGCGATGAAAACCGGAATCTCAATGGCTGCAGCACGACATGCTGTCGCGCGCACTGGTCCGGCATGACTGCCCGGCGGTGGGTCGATGACGCTCTTGGGGGAAAGAAGAAACCGCCGGGCCTAGGAATCTGCGGCCGTGGAAGCTGGTTTCAGAACACCCGTCCTTTGCACGATGTGTGCGGGCAGCGCAGCAGTCGTGGACGACTCGGCGGCACGGACACAGGAGGGAGAAACCAGAAAACGCATAGGGGTATTTTACGAACGACTCCCCCAAAGGGCAACCAAGCCCCTGCGCGGTGTGCCAGATAGGCAGGCGCCTGCGACAGCAAGCGCCATGTGTGCATGGCCAGAAACAAAAGAGCCCGCTGGCTGCGGGCTCTGTGCGAATGGCCTGGTTTGCGGGGCGAGGCCCCCAACCGGCGGCCAGCTCAACGAAAACGCGATTGCGGCACCGTGTGCAGGTCGCTTTCGAGCGAGCCCACATAGCTTGCAATTGCCTTCAACTCCGCGTTGGTGAACTGCTTGGCGATGCCGCCCATGATGGCGTTGCCGCGGCCGACATGGGTGTTCTTTTCCACCTTGTAGGCCTTGAGCGCCACGAACAGGTAATCAGCGTGCTGGCCCGCAATCTTGGGATAGGACGGATCGATGGGTTTGGCAAAGTTGTCGCCGTGGCAGGAAACGCAGGCACCCTTTTTCAGCAACTCGGCCACTTGCACGCTGGGTTCGCGGCCCGACTTGGCGGGCAGCTCGGCGCTGGTCTTGCCGTGTTGTTCGTAATAGGCCGATACGTCGGCAATGTCCTGCTCGGTCAAGGAGTCGGACACGCCGCGCATCGTGGGGTGCTTGCGCTCGCCCTTTTTGTAGGCCGTGAGGGCGGCAGCAATGTACTTGCCGCTCTGGCCCGAGATCATGGGCACCTTGTGCACTTCGGGAAAGCTGGACTGATAACCCGGAATGCCGTGGCAGCCGATGCACATCGCAATTTTCTGCTTGCCGGCTTCGACATCTCCCTTGGCTTCCTGGGCGTGGGACACCGCCGTCACGCAAGCGACAGCCAGGGCGAATATCGTGGTCAACGTCTTGTTCATTTTGCGCGCACAATCGTATGAAGGTTCAACTCGTGGCTCTGATCCGATGGCGATTATAGCCACCGCTTGTCAAGCCCATCCATCAACGATTCGGTGTTTTGTTCATGAAATTTCAAGGTTCCCAGACTTACGTCGCCACCCAAGACCTGATGCTTGCCGTGAACGCGGCCATCACGCTGCAACGCCCGCTGCTCGTCAAGGGCGAGCCCGGCACCGGCAAGACCATGCTGGCCGAAGAAGTGGCACAGGCGCTCGACATGCCCTTGCTGCAGTGGCACATCAAGTCCACCACCAAGGCGCAGCAGGGCCTGTATGAATACGACGCCGTGAGCCGCCTGCGTGACAGCCAGCTCAACGATGGCGACAGCGCCGAGCGCGTGAAAAACATCCGCAACTACATCATCCAGGGCGTGCTGTGGCAGGCCTTCACGGCCGACCGCCCTGTGGCGCTGCTGATCGACGAAATCGACAAGGCCGACATCGAGTTCCCGAACGACCTCCTGCGCGAGATCGACCGCATGGAGTTCTACTGCTACGAAACGCGCGAACTCATCAAGGCCAAGCACCGGCCGCTGGTGTTCATCACCTCGAACAACGAAAAGGAACTGCCCGACGCCTTTTTGCGCCGCTGCTTCTTTCACTTCATCAAGTTCCCCGAAGCCGACACCATGCGCCAGATCGTGAACGTGCACTTCCCCACGCTCAAGAGCGAGCTGCTGGGCGTGGCGATGAAGACGTTTTACGACGTACGCAACCTGCCCGGCCTGAAAAAGAAGCCCTCCACCAGCGAGCTGATCGACTGGCTCAAGTTGCTGGTGGCTGAAGACATTCCGCTGTCGGCCCTGCAAAGCGCCGACAACAAGGTGGCCGTGCCACCGCTGGTGGGTGCACTACTGAAGAACGAACAGGATGTCAGCCTGTTTGAAAAACTCGTCTTCATGAATCAACGCAACCGTTGATTGCCGGAGCCCGGCCATGAGTTTTGTTCAACCACTGGTCATGCGCCACAACGGCGTGCGCCTGGAACCCCTGGCGCTGTGGCACGAGGACGGGCTGCGCGCGGCGGCTGCCGATGGCGAGCTTTGGAAGCTGCGCATCACATCGGTACCCGAACCGCATGAGACACGGGCCTACATCGAGACAGCGCTCAAGATGCGCGAAGACGGCCACCGCTTTGCTTTTGCGGTGGTCGACGATGCCACCGGCACAGTGCTGGGCACCACCAGCTACCACGACATCCTGCCCGCCGTGAAGCGTGTGGAGATTGGCTGGACCTGGTACCGCAAAAGCGTGCAGCGCAGCCACGTCAACACCATCGCCAAGCTTTTGATGATGGGCCACGCCTTTGACCAGCTCGGCTGCAACGTCGTGGGCTGGCGCACCGACAACTACAACTTTGCCTCGCAACGCGCCATCGAACGGCTGGGTGCCAAAAAAGACGGCGTGATCCGCGGCCACGCGCTGCGCCGCGACGGCACCATTCGCGACACGGTGATGTACAGCATGCGCTCGGGCGAATGGCCAGAGGCCCGGGCACAGTTGCTATACCTTTTAGAGCGTCATACGCTTGTCACATAAGCGCTTGAGGCCAATATCATGTTAATTGACTTTTTCTACACCCTGCGCGCGGCCAAGCTACCGGTTTCGGTCAAGGAATACCTCACGTTGCTTGAAGCCCTGCAGGCCGGCGTGGTGGGCCCCAAGTCAGCGGACGGCTGGAGCCTGGACGATTTCTACCACCTGGGCCGCACCGTGCTGGTCAAGGACGAGAAGCACTACGACAAGTTCGACCGCGCTTTCGCCGCCTACTTCAAGGGCGTGGAAATGGTGGCCGACTTCACCAAGGAGATCCCGGCCGACTGGCTGCGCAAGATCCTGGAAAACGAGCTCACGCCCGAGCAGAAAGCCGCCATCGAGAAGATGGGCTGGGACGAGCTCATGGAGACGCTGAAAAAGCGCCTGGAAGAGCAGAAAGAACGCCACGAGGGCGGCAGCAAATGGATTGGCACCGGCGGCACCAGCCCGTTTGGCCACGGCGGCTACAACCCGCAGGGCGTGCGCATTGGCGGTGCCAGCAAGAACAAGAGCGCCGTGAAGGTGTGGGAGCAGCGTGCCTACCGCGACTACGACGACCAGCAGGAGCTGGGCACGCGCAACATCAAGGTAGCCCTGCGCCGCCTGCGCAAGTTTGCGCGCGAGGGGCACGAGCTGGAGCTGGACCTGCCCGACACCATTCGCAGCACGGCGGCCAACGCGGGGTATCTGGACATCAAGATGGTGCCCGAGCGCCACAACAACGTGAAGGTGTTGCTGCTGATGGACGTGGGCGGCACCATGGACGAACACATCCAGCGGATCGAAGAACTCTTCAGTGCTGTCAAGACCGAGTTCAAGCATCTGGAGTTCTACTACTTCCACAACTGCGTGTACGACTTCATGTGGAAAAACAACCGGCGCCGCTTCGCCGAGAAATTCCCCACCTGGGACATCATCCGCAAGTACAACAAGGACTACAAACTGATCTTTGTGGGCGACGCCACCATGAGCCCGTATGAAATTTTGCAGCCAGGCGGCAGCGTGGAATACAACAACGAAGAGCCGGGCGCCGAGTGGATTCAACGGCTCACGCACGCCTTCCCCAAGCACGCGTGGATCAACCCCGAGCCACAAGGCGTGTGGCAATACCGCCAGAGCATCAGCATCATCCAGCAGCTCATCGGCAACCGCATGTACCCTTTGTCACTCAAGGGGCTCGAAGAAACAATGCGGCTGCTGTCAAAATAGGCACATGCCCATCGCTCTTTCAACGCCGGCCCGATGGCCGGCGTTGCTGTTTTTCTGCGTGGTGTGCCTGCAAGGCTGCAGCCTGTTGCCCCGAGGCGAACGCAACGCCACCGCAGACACAGCCTCCACCCCGGTCAACGACAGTTCCTCCTTGCCCGCGTTCACCCTTGAAGTGAACGCGCCCGACGGCGTGCGCGAGACCCTGGAGCGCCATCTGGAACTACAACGTTTCCGTGCACTGCCCGATCTGCAAGACGGCGAGTTGCAGCGCCTGCTGGCCGCCGCCGACGCTAACGCGCGCGAACTGCTGGGCACCATGGGCTACTTTGCCCCCACCATCACGGTGCTGATGACCGACACCCCCGAAAGCAAAGCCGCCTTGCGTGCCGTGGTCGTAGTGGTAGAGCCCGGCCCGCAAACCCGCATTGCCAGCACCCAGATCACCGTGGCCGACAGCACCGACAAAGACACCGAAAGCCACGCTCGCCGCGAGCAACGGGTGCAACGCAACTGGTCGCTGTTGCCAGGACAGCCCTTCACCCAGTCGGCCTGGGACAGTGCCAAGGCCGACGGCCTGCGCCAGCTTCAGGTGCGCCGCTACCCCACCGCCCGCATTGCGCAAAGCCGCGCCGAGGTGGATGCCGACACCCACCAGGCGGCACTGAGCGTGAACTACGACACGGGCCCCTCTTACCGCTTTGGCCCCCTGAAGGTGCAAGGCAGCGAGCGCTATGACCCCGATGGCGCGCGGCGCCTGGCCCGCTTGCCCACCGGCGCTTTTTATGACGAGGCGCAACTGCTGGATGCGCAGTTGCGCCTGGCCAGCAGCGGTTACTACGACGCGGTGTTTCTCACCCTCGACACCGAAGGCACCGACCCGCAGGCCGCCCCCGTGGTGGCGCAGTTGCGCGAGGCCAAGCTGCAAAAGCTGGTGTTTGGCGCCGGCATCTCCACCGACAGCGGCCCCCGCCTTTCCATGGACCATATCCACAACCAGCTGCCCGGCATTGGCTGGCGCGCGGTAAGCAAGCTGCTGCTGGACCGCGAGACCAAGCTGGCGACCACCGAGTGGACCGATCTGCCCGACGAAAACGGATGGCGCTGGTTTGCCTCGGCCCAGGCGCAGCGCGAAACCACGGGCGACTATCAGGTCAACAGCGCACGCCTGCGCTCGGGCCGCAGCAAAAGCGGTGCACGCATTGATCGCAACTATTTTCTGCAATACGACTACGCCAACAGCCAGGGCCTGAATGCCCCGCCTTCGGGCACGGCGATCAGCGTGAACTATGGCTGGACGGGCCGCTATTTCAATAGCACCGTGGCGCCCACGCGTGGGCACGGGCTGGCGGTGGAACTGGGGGCAGGCACCACGCTGCACCCCGACCGTGCGGCCTTTGTGCGCACGCTGGTGCGCTGGCAATCGTTCATTGCGGCGGGCCGCGTGCAGGCCGAAACCGGTGGCGCGCGCAATGCCCGCATCGCCCTGCGGGCCGAAGCTGGCGCCGTGATGGCGCGGCAGACGGCGCAGATCCCGGTAACGCAGCTCTTTCTGACCGGCGGCGACACCACCGTGCGCGGCTATGGCTACCGGGCCATCGGCGCCCGCACCGAAAACAACCTGCTTTATGGCGGCCGCTATCTGGGCCTGGCCAGCGTCGAATGGCAGCGCCCCATCGTTTACAACGGCGCCATGACCGACTGGGAGAGCGCCGTGTTTGTGGATGCTGGCGCCGTGGCCGACCGTGTGGGCGACCTGGACCCCCGCGTTGGCGTGGGTGCCGGCGTGCGCTGGCGCAGCCCGGTGGGCCCGCTGCAGGCCGACCTGGCCTATGGCGTGCAGTCCCGGCAACTGCGGCTGCATTTGCGCCTGGGGTTCAGCTTCTGATGCGCCGCCAGACGCCCGCCCAGCGCACGCCCCCGGCCGATTTCTCTGCGGGCGGCGCCACCCCGCCCGCCGCACCCGTACGCGGCAAACACGTACGCCGGGTCCTGCGGTTCTCGGGCTGGTTGCTGGTGGGCCTGTGCGCCCTGGTGCTGGCGGTCGGCACGCTGGCCTGGTGGTGGTCGGGCCGCGACAGCTCTTTGGCAGCCCTGCTGGCGCGCGCCGCCCTGCATCTGCCGGCCGGGCAAACACTGGACAGCCGCGAGGTGAGCGGATCGCTGCGCAGCGGCGGCCGCATTGGCTGGCTGCGCTGGAGCAGCCCGACACTGCGCGTGGAAGTCAGCGATGCCAGCGTGGGCTGGCAACTGGCACCCTTGCTGCAGCGCCGCCTGGAGCTGGGCGAGGTGCATGCCGCCACCGTGACGATCACCCCGCTGGGCCCGCCCAGCGGCGAGCCCCTGACGCCACTGGACACGCTGGTGCTGCCGCTGCAGATTGGCCTGCCCTTTCGCATTGACCGCCTGCAATGGGCAGGCACACCGGCCGTGGAAGCCCTGGGGCTGGCGGGTGACTACCGCTTTGATGGGCGCCAGCACCATCTGGCCATTGGCAATGTGGCACTGGCCCAAGGCCAATACACCGCCCGCGCCACCTTGGACGCCCAGGCTCCCATGGCGCTCGATGCCACGGTGGATGGCAGCGTGCACCAGGCCGTACCCGGCAGCAGCGCCAGCGTGCAGGTGCAGGCCCACGCCACACTCAAAGGCACCTTGTCCACCGCTGCCGCGCAATTGCAGCTGGATGCCCAGCTGCGCCCCCTTACCCAGGCTGCGCAGCCCGCCGCCGCCACGCCCCAAGCCCCCGGCATGGCTGCGCCTACCCGGCAGCGCACCCCATCCACCCCCGCCGCCGCCGCCGTACCCGAAGCCATGCAGGCCGCTCTGCAGGCCACGCTGGCCCCGTGGGCGCCTCAGCCGGTGCAGCAGGCCCGCGCCACGCTGCGCGCCGTCAACCTGGCCACGCTGTGGCCCCAAGCGCCCGCCACGCAGCTGAACGGCACGCTGCAGGCCGGCCCCACCGCGGACCAAGGCACTCCTGGCTGGGCCGTGCAGGCACAAATCAACAACGAGCTGGCAGGCCCATGGGACCAATCGCGCCTGCCGCTCACCGCCCTTGCCGCCAGCGCCAACTGGGATGGCACGCGCTGGAGCATTCCCGACGCTACGGCCAGCGTGGGCAAAGGCACGGCCACGCTGCAAGGCCACTACACGCCCGCCACGGGCGCCATCGACGGACAGGCCCAGCTGCGCAACCTGCCCCCCGAGGCGCTGCACACGGCGCTGGCGGCAGCGCCGCTCTCGGGTAGCGTGGTAGCGCAAACCCAGGGCAACGGCAGCATGGCTTTCACGGCCGACATCCAGGCCAGCAAAGCCACAGCGCCGCGAGCGCCACGCGCCCCTGCGCTGCGCATCAATGCCTTGCAAGCCAAGGGGCAGTGGCAGGCGCAAGAAAATGGCGGCACGGTGCGACTGGAACGCCTGCTGGTCGATGCCATGCAGGCCCGGCTGGAGGCCACCGACCTGCGGGTGGCGCTGGGCACCCCATCCGCACAAGGGAAGTTGCAACTCACAGTGCCCGGCGCCAGCGCCCAGACCACGGGTGCAATGGCCCCCCGCACCGGTGCCGGATCGCTGCAAGTGCAGTGGACCGACGCCGACCGCACCCAGCGCTGGCTGACCAGCCTGCCGGGCCTGGCCACGGCCCTGCAAGGAGCCACGATCAAGGGCCAGGCGCAACTGACCAGCCGCTGGACCGGCGGCTGGCAAAGCCTGGCAGAGCAGCTGCAGGCTGCCCGGACAGGCACGGCGCCGCCCGCGGACAAAACCCCGTTCACCCTGCAGGCCACGCTGACCGCACCGCAACTCGACCTGACCCTGCCGCCGGGCAACGCATCTACGGCGACCGCTGTGCAGTTGCAATCGCTGCGGGCAGAACTGGCGGGTTCGCTGCGGCAGGCCACGCTGGCACTGGACGGCACGCTGCGCACGGGCACACTGCAGACCACGCTGCGCACGCGCGTCGCGGGCGGGCTGGCATCCGCCGCGCTGTGGAAAGCGCAGGTGAACGAGCTGCGTATGCAGGCGCAAGACACCCAACGCCCCGGCCCCTGGACACTGGAGCTGTTGCAGCCCCTGGCCTTGACGGCGCAGCTGGGCCAGCCACCCGCCACACCTGGCACGGTGGCGCTGCAGGCTGCGGCGGGCCAGGCCCGCCTTACCGGCCCGCTGCCCGGCAGCGTGGCGCTGCAATGGCAACCCACGCGCTACCAGGCAGGGCCCGGCACGGCAATGCGCCTGCAAAGCCAGGGCCGCTTGGAAGGCCTGCCCTTTGCATGGCTGGATGCGCTGGGGCTGGAAGGGACGCCCGCAGTGGCTGGCAAACCGGCCCAGCCGCTGCTGGCCCGCCTGGGCCTGGGGGGCAACATGGTGTTGGAGGGCCAATGGAACGTGGATGTCGGTTCCACGCTGCGCGCCCAGGCCAGCTTGCGGCGCACCAGCGGTGACCTGCGCATCCTCACCGGCGAAACTGCCCCGGTCACGGTGCTGCAAAGCTCTGGCCAGGGCACCGGCGCGGGCAGCCCCACCTCCATCACCACCCCGCAGCCCGGCAGCCCTGCCGGCGTGCGCCAGGCCGAACTGACGCTGGAGGCCGAAGGCGACGCCCTGCGCGCGCGCCTGCTCTGGGCCAGCGACCGCGCCGGTGATATGGATGCCACCGCCAACACCCGCCTCACCCTGGGCGACTCGCCGGCGGGGGGCAACGCACTGGCGGGTGTCACCTGGGCGCCCGATGCTCCGCTGGCCGCCACCGTGCGCGCCCGCCTTCCCGATGTGGGCGTGTGGTCGGCCCTGGCTCCACCGGGCTGGCGCGTGCGCGGCACCCTCGACGCCAACGCCACCCTTTCGGGCACCCGCAACGCCCCCCGTTGGGCCGGCACGCTGGGTGCCGACGGCCTGGCCGTGCGTTCCATCGTCGATGGGGTAGACCTGCAGGGCGGCAAGCTGCGCGCCACACTGCGCGGCAATCAGCTCGACATCACCGAATTCCGCTTGCAAGGCGGGCGCGGCAGCAACGCGCGCATTGCCGGCTTCAGCGGCAACCGCACGCCCGCGCCGCAAGACGGCGGCACTCTCACGGGCTCGGGCCGGCTGAGCTGGGGCGAGCCCAATGAGGGCATGTCGGGCATTGCCATGGACATCACGGCCGAGGCCCGCGCGCTGCAGGTGCTGGTGCGCGCCGACCGGCAGGTCAGCGTGTCGGGCCAGGTGCAGGCGCAGCTGCAACAGGGCCAGTTCAGCGTGCGCGGCAAGCTCACCGCCGACCGGGCCACCATCATCCTGCCCGACGAATCAGCGCCCAGCCTGGGCTCGGACGTGGTGGTGCGCTCGGCCGCCAAAGACCGCGCAGACCAGGCCAAGGCCCAGGTGGCCGCCCGCGCCAACCAGAAAGCAGCGCAAGCCGAAACCCCCCGGCCACCTGCCATTGCCATCACCCTCAACCTGGGCCGCGACTTTGCGCTGCAGGGCCAGGGCATCACCACGCGCCTCACCGGCGAGCTGGACATCCGCAGCAGCACCGTGCCCGGTGCCCCACCCCGCGTGACGGGTGAGGTGCGCACCGACGCGGGCCGCTACCGCGCCTGGGGCCAGATGCTGGACGTGGAGACAGGCCTGATCCGCTTCAACGGCCCCTACAACAACGCTGCGCTCGACATTCTGGCGCTGCGCCCCAACATCAGCGTGCGCGCGGGCGTGCAGGTCACCGGCTCGGCCCTGTCGCCCCGTGTGCGGCTATATTCCGACCCCGAAATGCCCGACGCCGAAAAACTGTCGTGGGTGGTGCTGGGCCGCGATGCGGCCAACGGCGGCGCCGAAGCCGCTGTGCTGCAACAAGCCGCCCTGACCCTGCTGGGGCGCGGCGGCGGCAGCAACCCCACTGCCCAGGTGGCCAGCCGCCTGGGCCTGGACGAAATCGGCTTCAAGGGCCCCGGCACCGGCGAAGACGCCACCAGCGCCGCGCTCACCTTCGGCAAGCGCCTTTCCAAAGACATGTATGTGACCTACGAGCGCAGCCTGTCGGGCACGCTGGGCACGCTCTACATCTTCTACGACCTCTCGCGCCGCCTCACACTGCGCGGCCAGACAGGCGAAAAAAGCGCCGTGGACATCATCTACACCGTGCGCTACGACTGATTTCACCGCGAAAACCGGCGCCCCGCCCAGCCTCTACAATCGCCGGCTGCCTCCTCGTAGTTCAATGGATAGAACGAGTGCCTCCTAAGCGCTAGATACAGGTTCGATTCCTGTCGAGGGGACCACATGCAAGGCCGGAAGCTTCCGCAAGCTTCCGGCCTTTTTCTTTTTCCCCTGTGAGAAGTGGCCTGGATCCATGCAACAACATGCTGCGAGGCGTTGAAGCCAGTTGCAATGAGCCCATCGCGCCTCGGACAAATGCCTGCATTGCCGTATAGCGCGCATGCCGCGCCTCCAAGGCGTGGTGAATGCTCCGCCGCAACCGACATGAAGACAGGCGCATGACTGATCGGGAAGAGACGCCGAAGGCAGGGAAAAACACTCCGTTGACAGATATTGAGTCAAATCGGCCTCTAGCCCTTTATTCATAAGCGCAAGCAGCTATCAAATCAGGAGTTAACTTAACCATGCGCGGGCCGCGTTCGCCGCGCTTGCCTTGCTGCGCACCCTCGCCTGCAGCGGGCACGCCCTACAGCTGAAACCCCACCGCCCGCACCACGCCCTCGGCGATGTCGCGCAGCCACGACGGCTGGCGTGCGTGGTGGGGCTGGGCGGTGGCGATGTGGCGGGCGCACCAGTGGGCCAGCCATTGCACTTGCTCGCGGTCGTAAAAGGCCGTCATGTGTTCGTAGTTGAGGAACAGGCTGCGCGCATCGAGGTTGACCGAACCGGTTAGCGCCATGCTGTCGTCGATAACCACCGCCTTGGCGTGCACCATGCCGGGGGCCAGCCACACCCGTGCGCCCGCGGTGGACAGCTGGCGCAGGGCGCGTTCGCGGGCCAGGTCGGCCAGGCGGTGGTTGGAGCGGGCGGGCACGATGAGGTGCACCTGCACCCCGCGCCGGCAGGCAATGCACCAGGCATCGAGCAGGGCCTCGTCGGGCACGAAATACGGCGTGATGGCCACGATGCGGCGCTGCGCGTGATAAGCCGCCGTGAGCAGCAGCGCATAGACGGTGTCGTCGGGCTGATCGGGCCCGCTGGGCACCCACTGGGCCAGCGCGCCGCCGGGCGGGCCGACCAGCGCATGGCGCGGTGGCGGCAGGTGGCGGGTGAAGCGCACACGGCCGGTGGCGGCGCGCCAGTCGGCCCGAAACTGCGCCTGGGCCAGCGCAGCCAGTGGGCCCTCGACATCAAAGCTCAGGTCCAGCCAGGCGGGCTTGCCGGGGCGGTCCAGAAAGTATTCGCTGGCCAGGTTGCGCCCGCCGCTCCAAAGGCGTGCCCCGTCGGCCACGGCGACCTTGCGGTGGTTGCGCAGGTTGGTGCGCCCGCGCATGGGGTTGTGCAGCAGGGGCATGAAGCGCCGCACCGTCACACCCTGGCGGGCAAGCTGGCTCAGCACGGCAGCCGGCGTGTGCAGGCTGCCCACGGCATCCACCAGCAGCCGCGTGGCCACGCCGCGCTGGGCGCATTGCACCAAGGCCTGGGCCACGCGGTCGCCCACCTCGTCGTGGTGGAACACAAAGGTGCACACGTCCAGGCTGTGCCGGGCAGAGTCGATGAGGGCCAGCAAGGCCTGAAGGGCCTCAGGGCCGTCTTCGTGGAAGTGGACATGGGCGTTGCGCACGGCGGGCGCCAGGTCCATGCCCCCCAGCAGGTGCGTGGCCCAGGCGGGGCCCTCGCCCGTCGCCGCGTGGCTGAGCGTCGTCGCAGTGCCGGGCCGGTGCAGCGTGCGCAGCGGCCGCGCAAACTTGCGCGAGCCCACCAGCAAAAACAATGGCAGCGCCACATAGGGAAACGCCACGATGCCCAGCACCCACGCCAGCGCCGCAGAGGGATGGCGGCGCTGGTGGTCGATGCGGGTGAACATCACATACACCAGCAAGCCAGCAACCACCAGCATGGCGTGGCCCAGGCCGGACAGCAGCACGAAGTCGGTCATGCGGCACCTTGTGGCGTGGCCATGCGCCCACACGGCGGCGCCCGGCGGGCCGAGCCGCCCGGGGTGGCACAGCCGGTGGTGGACATCCAGTGGCCTGCTCCTGCTGCCCGAACCATTGACATGGCACGGTGGATTGCACCGGCAGCATTACGTTCGCCCCGGGCTTGCGCAAGGGCTTCGACAAGCCCAGCCCGAACGGGGTGGCACGCTTCAAAAGGCCGGATGAACCGGGCGTTGCCAGGCGGGGGGTGAGGTAGTGCAAACAGCCGCATGGTGCCCAAGCATAGCGACGGCGCATGGCGGCCGCTGGGCAACAGCGCCGGGCCGCAGAGCCCGGCGGGTTTCAGGCGCGGCCGCGCAGCGTGCGGCTGAGCAGGATCACCGGCACCAGCCCCACCGCCACCAGCGCCAGCGAAGGCAAAGCAGCCTCGCCCAGTCGCTCATCGCGCGCCAGCTGGTAGGCCACCACGGCCAGGGTGTCGCTGTTGAAGGGGCGCAGCACCATGGTGGCGGGCAGCTCTTTCATCACGTCCACAAACACCAGCAGCGCAGCGGCGGCGGTAGAGCGGCGCAGCAGCGGCCAGTGCACATTGGCCATCAGGCGCGCGCTGCCCGCGCCCAGCATGCGGGCCGAGTCGTCCAGGCTGGCCGGAATGCGCGCATAGCCGCTTTGCACCGATTGCAGCGCCACTGCGCAAAAGCGCACCAGATACGCCCACACAATGCCCACCGCCGTGGTGGTGACCAGCGCGCCCACGCCCCAATGCGGAAAGTGCGCCTGCACCCAGCCCACCGGCAGCAGCAAGCCCACCACGATCACGGCGCCTGGTACGGCATAGCCCACACTGGCCAGCCGCACCACGCCGCGCGTGAGTAGGTCGGGCCTCCGGCGCACGGCAAAGGCCAGCGCCAGCGCCACGGCCACTGCCAGGCCGGCGGTGATGCCACCGAGCCGCACGCTGTTCCAGGCCCATTCGAGAAAACGGCTCCAGGGCAGCACCGACCAGTCCGACGCCAGCGGGCGCAGCATGAAGGCCACCGGCGCCACAAACCCCATGAACACGGGCAGCGTACACACGCCCCAGGCCAGGCCACGCGCCAGACCACGCAGTGGCACGGGCTGGGCCTCGGTGGCGCCCGCGTGGCCGGTGCCCTTGGCAGTGAAGCGCATGCGCCGCTCGGCACGGTGCTCCAGCCACAGCAGCACCAGCACCAGGGCCAGCAGCATGGTGGACAACTGCGCGGCGGCAATGCGGTTGTCCATGGACAGCCAGGCCTTGAGGATGCCGGTGGTGAAGGTCTGGATGCCGAAGTAGCTGGTCACGCCGAAGTCGGCCAGGGTTTCCATCAGCGCCAGCGCCACGCCCGCGGCCACGGCCGGGCGCGCCAGCGGCAGCGCGATGGAGGTGATGCGCCGAGAGAGCGGCGCGCCCAGCAGGCGTGCGGCCTCCATCAGGTGCGCCGCGCGCTCGCCCAGCGCCGTGCGCGCCAGCAGGTAAACATAGGGATACAGCGAAAAAGTAAACACCCAGATGGCGCCCCACAGGCTGCGCACCTCGGGCAGCAGGCGCCCCTCCAGCCCGAAGGTCTCGCGCAGCCCTACCTGCAGCGGCCCGCTGAACTGCAGAAAGTCGGTGTAGGCATAGGCCGTGACATACGCCGGCATGGCCAGCGGCAGCAGCAGCAGCCACTCAAAAACGCGCCGGCCCGGAAACTCGAACAGCGTGACCGCCGCCGCCGTGGCCGTGCCCACCACGGCCGCGCCCACCGCCACCCACAGGCCCAGCCACAGCGTGGTCCAGACGTAACCAGGCAGCACAGTGCTGGCCATCTCGCGCAGGATGGCGCCGGTGTCGGCCTGCACCACGCCCCAGGGCAGCCACGATGCCAGCAGCGCCAGCACGGGCAAGGCCAGCAGGCCCACCAGCAGGATCAGGGGCAAGGTGGATAAGGAAAAGCGGGTGCGGTGCAAGACAGGGTGCTCGGCAAATAGGGAAAGGGCACTACCGACCCACAGGGCGACCAGGAATGCAAATGCGAATTTTAAGCATTCGACCCGCCCTGCCAGACCCGCCCCACTAGAATCAGGCCATGTTTCTTGAGGTTTCCCAACTCGAAGTGCGTTACGCGGGCCGTTCCCAGGCAGCGGTGCAGGGCGTCACGCTGGGGCTGCGTGCGGGCGATATCGGCGTGCTGATCGGCCCCTCGGGCTGCGGCAAGACCACGCTGCTGCGCGCCGTGGCGGGGCTCGAGCCCGTGTCGGCCGGCGAGATCCGCCTCAAGCGCGAGCTGGTGGGCAGTGCGCAGCTGAATGTGCCGCCCGAATCGCGGCGCATTGGCATGGTGTTCCAGGACTACGCCCTGTTTCCGCACCTGAGCGTGGAGCGCAACGTGGCTTTCGGCATCCACCAGCTGCCCCGGGCCGAGCAGGCTGCGCGCGTGGCCGAGGCCCTGCAACTGGTGGGGCTGGAAGGCAGCGAGGCACGCTTTCCGCACGAGCTCTCGGGCGGGCAGCAGCAGCGCGTGGCGCTGGCACGGGCGCTGGCCCCGCGCCCGCAGCTCATGCTGCTGGACGAGCCGTTTTCCAACCTCGATGTCGATCTGCGCGAGCGCCTGGCGCACGAGGTGCGCGACATCCTGAAGGCCGCCGGAGCGACGGCGCTGTTTGTCACGCACGACCAGCTGGAGGCCTTTGCGATCGGTGACGTGATTGGCGTGATGCACGAAGGCCATTTGCACCAGTGGGACGATGCCTACACCCTCTACCACCGCCCGGCCACCCGCTTTGTTGCCGACTTCATCGGCCACGGCGTTTTTGCCCCCGCCACGCTGGTGCAGCGCGGCAACAACGTGGTGGCGCAAACCCCGCTGGGCGACCTGACCGATCTGGCCGAATGCCCCCTGCCCGCCAGCTTTCCGAGTGGCGAATGCGATGTGCTGCTGCGCGCCGATGACGTGGTGCACGACGACCACGCCCCCGTGCAGGCGCAAATTTTGCGCAAGTCGTTTCGCGGCTCGGAGTTTTTATACACGCTGCGCCTGGCCAGCGGCCACACGCTGATGGCCCATGTGCCCAGCCACCACAACCATGCGGTGGGCGAATGGATTGGCATTCGTGCGCAGGTGGATCATGTCGTCACGTTTGCGCGCGTCTGACTGGATTTTTACAAGCAAAATCGGCCGCTAGCGCTTTACTGCAAAGCGCCAATAGCTATCGAAATAGTAGCAAACCAACAGGCCGCGAAGGCGCTGCCAACACATGGCCACGGGTGCGGTCGAAGCAACGCAGTGATCGCGTGGAGGGCGAATCCGGTTTACGTCTGGCGCAGGCGGTCCACCGTGTCGTGCAGATGCTGCGTCCAGGCGCGGCGGTCCCGGCCCTGCGCCTGCTCGGGCACGCCGTAGTGCACCACGGCCTCGATCGCGGGCGCGCGCAGGGTGCGCCAGATGGAGCCCACCAGGGTTTCGTCGCCGATGTAGCTGGGCGCAAAACTGGTCATGCCCGTGGCCCTGTCGGCAAAGTGCAGGCCCACCGGCTGCACAAAAGCGTCTGCCGTCACCGCCGCCTGCAGCAGGTTGGCGTGAAACGGCAGCATGGCCCGCCCGTCGCCCGTGGTGCCTTCAGGAAACACCGCCAGCACCTCGCCGCGCTCCAGTGCCTCGTGCATCGATCGCACCATGCGCAGCGCATCGCGGCGCGAGTTGCGTTCGATGTAAAGCGTGCCGGCGGCCGTAGCCAGCGTGCCAACAAGGGGCCACGCCTGCACGTCCGATTTGGAGACAAAACGGCAATGCCGCGCCGCGTGCATGACCGGAATATCGAGCCACGAAATGTGGTTGGCGACCAGCATCACCGGCCCATTCACGGGCGGCGTGCCCAGGATGCGCAACGACACGCCCGCACGGGCCAGCAGCTGCATCGACCAGGCCTGCACGCGCGCATGTTGCTGGTCGGGCGACAGCGCCGGAAACCGCACCGCCACTATGGCGAGGCCCTTGAGAATGTGGCCCAGCACGCGCAGCAGGCGCCAGCAGGCGCGCAAATTGTTCATGCTGCACCGCCTCCCGCACAACGCCAGCGGGCGTGCCGCACACAACAGCGGTGCACGGGTCAGTCGCGCTCGAACGCCACTTGCCCGCCGACCAGCGTGGCACGCACCTGGCCCGGCAGCTCGTAGCCCGAAAACGGCGTGTGCTTGCCCTGGCTGCGCAGCGCATCGTCCCGCACCGTCCAGGCGGCCTGCGGGTCGAGGATGCACAGATCGCCCACGCCGCCTTCCACCAGCTGGCCCACACTCGCCTGCAGCGTGCCCAGGGCGTTGCCCAGCACGCGCGCGGGCTCAGAAGTTACGGTGGCCAGAGCGCGCTGCAGTGGGACGCCGCTGTCCTGCGACCACTTGAGCGCGAGTGACAGCAGCAGCTCCAGCCCGGTGGCGCCGGGCTCGGCTTCGGCAAACGGCAGGGTCTTGGCGTCCTCGTCGACCGGGTTGTGGTCGGACACCAGCGCGTCGATGGTGCCGTCGGCCAGCGCGGCGTTGAGCGCATCGCGGTCGCGCTGCTGGCGCAGCGGGGGCGACAGGCGGGCGCGGCTGTCAAAAAAGCCGATGTCCACGTCGGTGAGGTGCAGCGAGTTGATGCTTACATCGGCCGTCACCTTGAGGCCTTCGGCCTTGGCGCGGCGCAGCAGCTCGACGCCGGCAGCGCTGCTCAGGCGGCACAGGTGCACGCGGGCGCCGGTGGTCTTGAGCAGCTCGAAAATGGTGTGCAGCGCAATGGTTTCGGCGGCCACGGGCACGCCCGAAAGACCCAGGCGCGTGGCCAGCGGGCCGCTGGCCGCCACGCCACGCCCCAAGTGCATCTCTTGCGGGCGCAGCCACACGGTGTAGCCAAAAGTGGCGGCATATTGCAGCGCGCGTTGCAGCACCTGCGTGCTGGCCAGCGGCACCTCGGCCTGGCCAAAACCCACGCAACCCGATTCGGTGAGCTCGGCCATCTCGGTGAGCACCTCGCCCGCAAGGCCGCGCGTGAGCGCGCCCAGCGGAAACAGGCGTGACTGGTGCAGCTTTTCGGCGCGAAACTTGAGCATCTCCACCAGGCCGGGCTCGTCGAGCACGGGGTCGGTATCGGGCGGGCACACAAGGCTGGTCACGCCACCGGCCACGGCGGCGGCCATTTCGGATTCGAGCATGCCTTCGTGCTCGTGGCCCGGCTCGCGCAGGCGCGCCGCCAGGTCCACCAGGCCGGGCAGCACGATGCAGCCTGCCGCGTCGATCACGCGGTTGGGCGCAAAGTCGGGCGGCACCCGGTTGATACCCACGATGCGGCCCGCGGCCAGGGCAATGTCGCAGGTTTGATCGAACCCGCTGGCGGGGTTGATCACACGGCCGTTCTGAATCAGTATCTTCATGATTTCGAGCCAAATTGGCCGCTAGCGCTTACTGGATAAGCGCAAGCAGCTATGAAATATGGAGCAAACACATCCTTCGCATCTATGCACAACGGCATTTGCGCCACAACAGATGCCATGCGAGTGCCACCGAGGAACCGGCTTTGCCGGGCCAGGGGTGGCGTCCCCCCTTGGGGGGAAGACGCGAAGCGGCTCAGGGAGGTCATGCCTCATTCCCTGCGACGATGGACATCACGGCCATGCGCACCGCGATGCCAAACGTCACCTGCGGCAGGATCACGCTTTGTTTTCCGTCCACCACGGCTGAGTCGATCTCGACCCCACGGTTGATGGGGCCAGGATGCATCACGATGGCGTCGGGCTTGGCCAGGCGCAGTTTTTCGGGGGTGAGGCCGAAACTCTTGAAATACTCCTGGCTCGACGGCAGCAGCGCTCCGCTCATGCGCTCGTTCTGCAGGCGCAGGGTGATGATCACATCGGCGTCCTTGATGCCTTCTTCGAGCGTGTGGCACACACGCACGCCCATCTGCGCCATGTCGGACGGCACCAGCGTGCGCGGGCCCACCACGCGCACCTCGGGGCAGCCCAGCGTGGTCAGGCCATGGATGTCGGAGCGCGCCACGCGCGAGTGCAGCACGTCGCCCACGATGGCCACGGTGAGGCTGCTGAAGTCTTTTTTGTAGTGCCGGATGGTGTAGAGATCCAGCAGCCCCTGCGTGGGGTGGGCATGGCGCCCGTCGCCCGCGTTGATGACGTGGACGTGCGGCGCCACATGCTGGGCGATCAGATAGGGAGCACCCGACTCGCTGTGCCGCACCACAAACAGGTCGGCCGCCATGGCCGAGAGGTTGGCGATGGTGTCGAGCAGCGATTCGCCTTTGCTGGCCGAGCTGCGCGCAATGTCGAGGTTGAGCACGTCGGCCGACAGGCGCTTGGCCGCGATCTCGAACGTGGTGCGCGTGCGCGTGCTGTTCTCGAAGAACAGGTTGAAAACGCTCTTGCCACGCAGCAGGGGCACCTTCTTGACCTCGCGGTCGTTCACGCTGACGAAGTTGGCGGCGGTGTCGAGGATGTGCGTGACGATGTCGCGCGGCAGGCCTTCGATGGAAAGCAGGTGGATCAGCTCGCCGTGGTGGTTGAGTTGGGGGTTGCGCTTGTGCAGCACGGTCACACCTCTTTGACTTGGAATTGGAAGCGGCCCTGCTCGTCGCGCGCCAGCGCAAGCGACTGCGAGGGCGGCAGCGCCACGCGGGCAGCCGCAAAGTCGGCCTGCACGGGCAACTCGCGCCCGCCGCGGTCCACCAGGACGGCCAGGCGCACGCTGGCTGGGCGGCCATAGTCGAACAGCTCGTTGAGCACGGCGCGGATGGTGCGGCCGGTGTAGAGCACGTCGTCGAGCACCAGCACATCGGCGCCGTTCACATCAAACGGCAGCGAGGTCTGCGCCCCGGCCGACAGGCCACGTTGGGCAAAGTCATCGCGGTGCATCACTGACGAGAGCACGCCGGCAGGCCCTTCGAGGCCCAGGTCCTTTTGCAGGCGCTCGGCCAACCAGGCGCCACCTGAGGCAATGCCCGCCAGATGTGTGGTGGGGGTGAGCATGCTGCGCACGCCGCGCAGCAGTTCACGGTACAGCGCCTCGGCATCGAGGGCTAGAGCCCCCACGCTTGCCACTGCGTGTGCTGCGCTGCCCCCCGAGGGCGCTGATTTTCCTTGGGGCGGCCCGGCGGAAAATCCTTCGACTGCCGCTGGATGGGAGGGGTTGCTCATGGAAGATTCCTCAAAAACTGTTCCAGGATGATGCAGGCCGACGCAGCGTCGGCATCCTTGGCACCGCCCGCGATGGCTTCAGTGGTGCTGTAGCGCTCATCCACCTCGAACACTTGCAGGCCGAAGCGCCCGCGCAGCTGGCGGCCGAATTTGAGCGCTTTCTCGGTGTTCTCGTGGCTCGCGCCGTCGGGGTGGTAGGGCACGCCGATCACCAGGGCGTCGGGTTGCCATTCCTTGATGCGCTGCGCTACCTGCACAAAGCGTGCGTCGCCCTCGGCCTTGATGGTGGCTTGCGGCGTGGCGCTGCGCAGCATGCGGTTGCCCGTGGCCACACCCGTGCGCTTGAGGCCAAAATCGAAAGCAAGAAAGGTCTGAAAATGCGCAGGAACGGCGGGCTGAACGGGCAAGCCGGTCATGCGTGCCCCGCTTCCGGCGAGATCATCCAGGCCTGCAGCCCCAAGAGGGCCAGCGCCTTGTCGTAGCGCTGGGGCACGGGAGTGTCAAAGATCACCGACAGGTCGGCACCCACGGTAAGCCAGGCGTTTTCGGCCAGCTCGGACTCCAGCTGACCCTCACCCCAGGACGAGTACCCCAGCGTGATCAGCACCCTGCGCGGGCCCGCGCCGGTGGACAGGGCCTCCAGAACATCCTTGGAGGTGGTCATCTCCAAGCCGCCCGGAATCGTCATGGTGGATGCATAGGCAGACTCGTCGGTCTCTGCGCGGTTCATCAACATGGGCTCGTGCAGCACAAAACCGCGCTCGGTCTGCACCGGGCCGCCCTGAAAGACGGGCTCAGAGCGGAGGTCTTCACGGCGCAAAGACAAATCCACCTTGTCGAAAAGCCCCTTGAGCGTGATGTCGGAGGGCTTGTTGATGATGAGGCCCAAGGCGCCACGCTCACTGTGCTCGCACAGGTAAACCACAGTGCGCGCAAAAGACTCATCTTCCAGACCGGGCATCGCGATCAGGAAATGATGCGTCAGGTTGATGGGCGCAGAATCGGATGTCATTGGCTAATTTTAACGGTGAACATGGCGCCCTCCTCCGAGCCTTCCTACCCCACCGGACTCGTCTGGTTCCGCCGCGATCTGCGCGCCACCGATCATGCAGCCCTGTACCGGGCGCTCACCCAATGCCAGCAGGTGCATTGCGTCTTTGTTTTTGACCATGAAATTTTGAACCCGCTGGCGCGGACCGATCGGCGCGTGGAGTTCATCCGGGAGTCGTTGCAAGAGCTTGATGGGGTGCTGCGAACGCTGTCCGCCCACCCACGCGGCGGACTGATCGTGCTGCACGCGGTGGCCACAGAGGCGGTGCCCGCACTGGCACACAGCCTGGGTGCCCAGGCTGTTTTTGCCAACCACGACGACGAGCCCCAGGCCCTGGCGCGCGATAGCCTGGTGCGCACCCGGCTGGCCATTGCCGGAAGGGCATTTCACACCTTCAAGGACCACACCATTCTGGAGCGCAGCGAGGTGCTGACGCAGACCGGCAATCCCTACAGCGTGTTCACGCCCTACAAGAACGCCTGGCTCAAGAAGGTGGATGCCTTTCAGCTCAAAGGCTATACGGTGGAGCGCCACGCGCACCGCCTGGCGCCCCGCCCGCTGGATCACTGCCACCCCGTCCCCACGCTGGCGTCGCTGGGGTTCGAGGCCACCACCCTGTCACAGCCCAGGCTGCCCACTGGCGCCAGTGGTGCACAGCAGTTGTTCGACGACTTTCTGGGCCGGATCGAACGGTACGACGACACGCGCAACTTTCCGGCGGTCAAGGGCCCCAGCTATCTGAGCGTGCACCTGCGTTTTGGCACCATCTCGCCACGCCTGCTGGCGCGCACAGCGCATCGGCTGATGCTGGACGGCAACCCGGGTGCCACCACCTGGCTCAGCGAACTGATCTGGCGGGATTTTTACTTTCAGATCCTGCACCACCATCCCCATGTGGTGGACCGCAGCTTCAAGCCGGCGTATGACGCCATTCAGTGGGAATCAGGCCCCGAAGCCGACGCCTTGTTTGCCGCCTGGTGCGAGGGCCGTACGGGCTACCCGCTGGTGGATGCCGCCATGGCGCAGATCAACCAGACGGGCTACATGCACAACCGGCTGCGCATGGTGGTGGCCAGCTTTCTTGTGAAGGATCTGGGCATCGACTGGCGCCGGGGCGAGGCCTACTTTGCCACACACCTCAATGATTTTGATCTGGCCGCCAACAACGGCGGCTGGCAGTGGGCCAGCTCCAGCGGGTGCGACGCCCAGCCCTACTTTCGCATCTTCAACCCGGTTAGCCAGAGCGAAAAGTTTGACCCGGAGGGCAAATTCATCCGTCGTTACCTGCCACAGCTGGCAAAGCTGCCCACTGCAGCCCTGCATGCCCCCTGGCGTGCCCGCCCCCTGGAGCTGCAAGAGGCCGGGGTGGTGCTGGGCGACACCTACCCGCATCCCGTGGTAGACCATGACAGTGCCAGACTGCGCACGCTGCAGCGCTATGCCGTGGTCAAGGCCGGGTGATCGTGGATCGTGCCTGGGCCGTTGAGACGGCGGGACGTTCACGCTGCGGGTGGTGCGTCCTCGGCAGTCTGGTCGCTCATGCGCATTCCATCCACCCCCAGGGGCGCACCCGAGGCCAGGCGCAGGCGCAACGATACATCGGTGCGGTTGTCGGCATTGGCCACAGCTTCGGCTGGCGAGATGACACCGCGCTCATACAGCTCAAACAGCGATTGATCGAAGGTGCACATGCCCTGCTCACCACTGCGCGCAATGGCCGTCTTGATCTCGTCGATCTGGCCCTTCTGAATCAGCTCCGACACGTAGGGGGTGAGCAGCATCACCTCCATCGCTGGCACCACCGATCCGTGCACGTTTTTGACCAGCCGCTGGGCCACCACGGCCTGCAGATTCAATGACAGGTCCATCAACAGCTGGCGATGGGCCTGCTCGGGGAAAAAATTCACAATCCGCTGCACCGCCTGGTTGGCATTGTTGGCGTGCAAAGTGGACACGCACAGATGCCCGGATTCGGCGTAATGCAGCGCATGCTGCATGGAGGCCCGGTCGCGTATCTCGCCAATCATGATCACGTTCGGCGCCTCCCGCATCGCACGCCGCAAGGCCTCGTCATACGACGCGGTATCGAGCCCCACCTCGCGCTGTGTCACCAACGATTTCTTGTGGGTGTGCAGGTACTCGATGGGGTCTTCCACGGTGAGAATATGCCCCGCCGTGTTCTCGTTGCGATAGTCCAGCATCGCGGCCAGTGTGGTGGTCTTGCCCGACCCGGCAGAACCGACGGTAAGCACCAGCCCACCTTTCAGGAAGGCGAGCTGTTTGAGCACCGGCGGCAAGCCCAGTTCGTCAAGGCTAGGAATCTTGGCCGTGACATGGCGGACGACCACCCCCACATTGCCGCGCTGCAGGTGCACATTGACACGGTAGCGCGACAGATCCTGCGACTGGAACGAAAAATCGCATTCCTTCGAGGCTTCAAACTCATCGATCTGCGCCTTGCGCATGATCGAATACACCATCGTCCGGACGTCCTCGGCAGTCACCGACCCCTTGGTGATTGGCAGGAAGGCCCCCTGGCGCTTGAGCGTGGGCGGTGCACCCGCCAGAAGAAAAAGGTCCGAAGCGCCTTCGCGCACCATCAGCGCTAGGCAAGACAGCAGGCGGCCATCTGCCGCAGGTGTTTGCGAATCCATGAGGCCTCCTGATCATGCAGGCATCTTACCGGCAGTGCCGGCAAGAATGCCCGGGCTGACCGGCCCTTGCGGGCCAGCCCACCGGAATCATGCCTCTGCGGTTGCCTCCAGCCGGGCGTAATGCTGGATGAGACTGAGCAACTCTTCATCCGAGTAAGGTTTGCCCAGGTAATGGTTCACACCGAGCTCCATCGCATGCTCGCGGTGCTTTTCTGCAATGCGAGAGGTAATCATGATGATGGGCAGGCCCCGCAGCGCACCGTCTGCGCGAATGTTGCGCGCCAGGTCAAAGCCGTCCATGCGCGGCATTTCAATATCGGACAGCACGACCGTTGGGCGCTCTTCCTGCAAGCGCTCGAGTGCCTGCAGCCCATCGGCAGCGAGGGCCACCCGGTAACCCTCACGCTGCAGCAACCGCTGCGTGACACGGCGTACCGTAATCGAATCATCCACCACCAGAACCAAAGGCACCTGCGTGGGCCCTGCAAGCATCGACGTCGCAGGCTTGCCGGTGCCAGCACCTTCGGTTTCCAGCGTGACGGGCAAGCCGGCGCTGGCCGCACGTACCTGATCGCCATAAACCGTGGACAAGGCCACCGGGTTGTAAATCAACACCACGGCCCCAGAGGCAAGCACCGACATCCCGGCCAAGCCCGGCAGGCGCGACAACTGAGGCCCCAGGTTCTTCACCACGACTTCTTGATTGCCCAGCACTTCATCCACGTGCATGGCGATGCGTTGCGACGCACTGCGGAAAATCACCACGGGCCGGGTCTTGCCTGCGGCTTCATTGCTGCGCGTCGAAGCTTGCAGCAAAGCGCCCACCCAGAAGAAAGGCAATTGCTCGAAGCCGTCATCAAAGAAGCCCGTGCGATACGCTTCTTCGAGATCGGCCGCCGAGGTGCGACGCACAATTTCGACCACGTTGGCAGGCACGCCAATCGACATGTCTCCAGCGCGCAGCATCACCACCTGCGTCACGGCAGTGGTCAACGGCAGCACCATGCGGAAGGCGGCACCCTTGCCCGATTCGGTGAAGGTTTCAATTCGACCGCCCAATGCATTGACCTCGGAACGCACCACGTCCATGCCAATGCCGCGACCGGCAAGCCCCGTCAGTTCGGAGGCTGTGGAAAAGCCCGGCGTGAAGATCAGGTTGGCGGCATCGGCATCGCTGATTTCTTCGCCCGCCTGCACAATGCCCTGCGCCAGAGCCTTTTCCCGGATACGCTGAAGGTCCAGACCGGCACCATCATCCCGGAATTCCACCGACACGTCGTTGCCTTCATGGCGCAGATCCACGGTGATGGTGCCAGACGCTGGCTTTCCTGCGGCGACCCGCGCGTCGGGCGCCTCGATGCCGTGCGCCACGCAGTTGCGCAGCAAATGCTCGAAAGCGGGCGTCATGCGATCGAGGACGCCACGGTCCATTTCAATGGAGCCGCCAGTAATGTCCAGCTTGATCTGCTTGCCGGTTTCCTTGGAAGCCTGGCGCACTACCGCATACAAACGCTCGGAAATGCCTTCAAACTCCACCATGCGGGTGCGCAGCAGATCACGCTGCAGCTCACGCGCCTGGCGGCCCTGCGCAATCAGATCGTCTTCGGCCCCTTCCATGGCGCGCTGCAGGTTGCGCTGCACGGTAGCCACGTCGTTGACAGACTCGGCCATCATGCGCGTCAGCTCCTGCACCCGCGTGAAACGGTCAAACTCGAGCGGATCGAACCCGGCAGCAGAGTCTTTGGAAAGCGCCAGACGTGACTGCATCTGCGACTCGGACTGCATTTCGATGTCGCGCAGCTGCTGGCGCAACCGATCCAGGTTGCCGGACAGGTCGGACAGAGAATTGCGGAACTGCCCCAGACGAACATCGAGGCGCGAACGGCTGATCATGACCTCGCCCGCCTGGTTCACCAGACGGTCCAGCAACTGCGCACGCACGCGCACCGACTGGTTCGCGGCCACACGCACAGGCGCCAGCTGCGAAGCCCCGGGAAGCCGAACCGTTGGTGCGGATGCAGGCACGGCCGGCGCAGTTGCTGCGCCCGACACTTTGGTAGCGTCGGCCAGATCGCCTGGTGCCGCAGGGACTGCAGCCACGGCATCGGCAGGTTCTTGTCCGCCAACAACGCGGAGGAACTCAAGATTCGCCTGCAGACCATCGAAACTCGCAAGCAACGGCTCGATCTGGTCCGCGGTGACGGTTTCCATGTCGAGCTGCTCGATTGCAGACTCCAGCCGGTGGGACATTTCCCCGAGGCGCATGGCGCCTGCAAGGCGCGAACTACCCTTGAGTGTGTGGAGGGCACGCAGCACTTCGTTGCGTGCACCGAGGTTGTCCGGACGGGATGCCCATTGTCGCAACGCACCGCCCAGCTGGGGCAGCAACTCCGCGGCTTCTTCTTCAAAGATGGGGAACAGATCAGGGTCGATGACATCGATGGCGTCAATGTCATCATCGACATCTGAACCTGCGGATACTGCGTGTGCTATCGCATCGCCGATGTTCTGGTCACGGTCACTCCCAACAATAGACAGGGCCGGCGCGACATAGCCTGCAGCCACCACTTCGGCCGCTTGCACTGTGGGTGCCTCGGCTGGTACGGGCTCAGGCTCAATTTCAGCGGTCTGATCAGCTTCAGGGGTCCCGGCGAAATCGCCGAACTCATCGAAGTCGTCCTCAGGAGGCGACAGGGTGTTGGCCACCTCGGTCTCCAGGATTTCACGCAGTTGCTGCAGCACTTCCGCGCTCGGCTCCTTCAGGAACCCGGCAGCAAACTGGTGCAAGAGACGACGAATGTCATCTGCCGACGCCATGAATACTTCGGCCTGCTCTGCCGTGCCGCCCGACTGCAGTTGAACATGCTGCAGAGCATGCTCAAGCACCCGCGCCAGCTCTGACAGTGCGGTGAATCCCACGGTGGCCGAACTGCCTGCCAGCGAATGCGCCAGGGCAACAGCGATGTCCGGCAAAGGCTCGTGCAATTCCAGCGCCCACTCCTGCAAACACGTCACCAAGCGCCGCGACCATTCGTCGGCCTCGTTGAGGTACACGTTGTAGAGTGGAATACCGATCCGCAAGCTTTCAATGACCTTGACCGCTTCATCAGACGGAACTTCTTCTTCGGGCACAAAAGCTTCAGCCGCGACCGGTTCCAGGATCTCTGGCGAATTTGCCGCCGCCACATCGGAGAAGTCTGGTGCCTGGGCAATCTCAGGCAAAAATTCAGGCTCACCAGCCGCCATCAATGGAAGATCATCCGGTTGATCCTGCATTGCACCAATCGCCGCTGCTTCGGTGCGGTCGACATCCATGGCAACGGAAGACGCAGGCTCCAGATCTGGCAACTCCAGGTCCAGAGGCAACAACTGGCTTACCGTTGCCGGTGTTGCTTGCGCCTCGTTCAGAGCCTCGGAGAACACGGAGAAATCGATATCCTCGGTCACCGTCGCTGCCGACGCGACCGCGTCTGGCGCTACCGCGGCGAATTCCGGCGTCATCTCGGTTTCAGCAAAATCCGCCATCAATGCCGCAAACTCATCGACTGCGCCCGCATCCCCGGCTTTTTCAGAAGACAACGCATCCAGCGATGGCTCGACGGCCTGCAAGCCAGTGTCGGGCGCATCTGCTGCGCGTGGCGCGGCCTCCAGCGGCATCTCCGGCTCCACCACATCGGGTGCAACGGATGCCACTGCAGCCCCAGGCACCACGAGCGGCAGCAAGCTGCCGTCAAGGCGCATAGCATCAGCAGATTTGCAGAATGCCTCCGGCGACCAGGCCGATGCAGCCCCTGCAGCAATGTCATCAGCCCAACGGTCAAATGCCTGCAAACAATCGGAAGACAACTGCAGCAAAGTGGGCTGCATGGGTTTTTGCTCAGCCAGCCAAGCGTTCAGCACCTGCTCCATCGACCAGGCTGCCTCACCAAAATCATTGAGCCCCACCATGCGTGAGCTGCCCTTGAGCGTATGGAACGCACGACGCAAAGTGGTTTGCTCGCTCAGATTGGCGGGCTCTTCAACCAGCACGTTGATGGCAGCCAGACCAGTGGCCACGACTTCGCGGGCTTCTTCCAGAAACACATCCAGCAACTCATCGTCCACCTCCGGCTGCGAAGCGGGAACGGCAGAGGGCACCACGACAGGTGGCAGGTCAGACGCTACCGGCAACGGCTCCTGCGGTGTTTGCAGGTCAAAGAAAATATCGGATGCCAACTCGTCCGATGCAGCAGCAGGGCTGGCGTCCGCCGGCGTTGCCGTAACGGCCGGTGTCGACGCGGGCACCTCCTGCGCAGGGAAGCGCGGCACAACATCGGGCAGCGGCGGAGCGACGCGCTCCTCCAATTTCTCCGGTGCTTCTGCCACATCATCTGTGGCACGCGCGCGGGCTTTGCCCACCAGAATGCGCAGCTCACCCAGTTCTTCATCGTAGACAAAGAGCTTACGCGCCATCGTGCGCTGGTAGCTCAACATGTCGATCAGGAACCCGAGCGCACCCAGACTGTTACCCAGTTTCTCGAATGAGGGCTGGCGCTCTTCTTCTGGAATTTCATTGATGAGCAGCCGCTCGACGTTGTCGCGCATGCGCACCACCGCCAGCGACGCCTGGTCCAGGCCCAGTACGGACAGCACGCCACGCATCTGTGCCAAGTGGCCCGGCACTGCCGCGAGCACCGCCGTGTCTTGCGGATTGCGGAAAAACTGGTCTAGTGATTTCTCTGCCTCGCCCAGGGTGGAGCGCAACTCGTCCACCACACTGCCCATGGTCTGGTTGTCGCTGACACGCCGGTACAGCTCTTCCATCCACAGCTCAAGGGGTTCTGGCTCTGCGCCTGCACCCACGGCATCCAGTCGCTCCGCGAGACGTTCTGCACGCACCTCCATCTGGTCGTCGGCAGCATCCAGTTCCTCAAAAGCCGCCTGAAGGTAAAGCACCGAGGTCGCCACCTCCATCGCCAGCGCTGCGGACGGAGGCTCTCCTGATCGCGTCGTTGCCTCAACAGCACGGGTCAGGCCCGCAGCGAGACTCTCGCTTCCCGGATGCAGTTTGCGCAATGAGTCGCAAACCAGGCTGAACTGATCAGCCGCAGGCTTAAGCTTGTTGCGATCACCACCGGCGAGCGCCGACCAGGTTTCCGTGGCGGACGCAATGCGCTTGCGGGCCTGCGCCAGCAAGGCAGGATCAAACCGTCCGAAACGCGCGGTTTCATAGTCGACCGGTTTGAACCGCTCCAGGCCAAACGACTTTCGCACTGCTTGCAGCGCCGGAGCCTTGTCCTCTTCACCGTCCGCTGGCCTAGCCTGTGAACAGAAGAAAAGCAGATCCTGAACCAGGCGATCCGCAATCGCGGTGTCGCCTTTGGCCAGCGTGGCGTATTGCATCAGCACGCGGGACGCTACCCGCTTCACATAGACATCAGGGGCCAGCATGCCCTTGCCAAGGGCTTCGAAAAAGCCGGCACAAATCTTCCAGAAGGCACGCGCATGTCGGTCTGACTGGGCCGCAACAAAGCCCAGACAGGTTTCACGCATGCTGGTCGCAGCGCTCAGATCGCCCGATTTGACGATTTTTAGAACAGCGGAATCAAGGCGCGCCCGGGCTTCGGGGCCATAGGGCAGCGGAGCAACGGCTACAGAGTCTTCCGGCTCACGAAAGCGACGCTCAGCAGGCCACAGGTCTGCGGGGTGAGCACGCTCGCCACCCGCCAGTGCCTGGGCATCCCGGTACTGAGGGAACAGGGCTACTGCAGACGCGGATTTGCCACCCAGTACGTTTTCAAGGTATTCAATGAGCGCGAAACTGGCACGCTCGATGACTGCCGCCGCTTCATCCGTGCATTGCTCAGGACGTTGCACAAATTTTTGAACAGCCGATTCCATGGCACGCAGGACCAGCGCTGGCGAACCCATGCCCACCATTTCAAGCGCCCCGCTCGCCTGGTGCAGCTGCTGCCGCGCAATGCGCAAAGCACCCGCATCCAGGGACGCTAAATCCGACTCACGTGCCAGTTCGGCGTCGCGCACAAAGCGGCGCATCGCCTTGACTGCGCCATCGAGAGATTTGCGCAGCTCGTCAAGCACCCACGCCAAAGGACCCAGGTCTTGATCGCCCGGGATTCCATCTGTGGCCGGTGCATTGTTGACATCAATAGATGACATGAATTCGTCCCCGGCTGAAATGAGCCGCTGGTTGATGACTGCTTGATGGCGGCGTTAGGCGATCTTGAAACGTGCCACCGATTGGCGCAGTTCTTCAGCCATGTGCGAAAGCTCACGCACCTGCTGTGCTGTCGTGCGTGTACCTTCACCCGTCTGCTCGGTCACCGCAAAAATGTGCTGGATGTTGTCGGCCACCTCGTTGGCCAGAACGGCTTCACGGGACGTCGAAGACGAAATCTGCTCAATCAGCTCGGCCAGGCGGCGCGACACGCGGTCGATCTCGGTCAGCGCAGTACCTGCACTGTCAGACAGTCGGGCTCCTTCAACCACACCCTGCGTGGAACGCTCCATAGCGGCCACAGCATCCTGGGTGTCAGTCTGAATGGCTTTCACCAGGGCCGAAATCTGCCGTGTGGCATCGGCAGATCGCTCAGCCAGTCGCTGCACTTCTTCCGCCACCACCGAGAAACCTCGACCTGCATCGCCCGCAGAAGCGGCCTGAATGGCTGCATTCAGGGCCAGCACGTTCGTCTGTTCGGTAATGTCGGAAATCAGCTCGGTGATTTCACCGATCTCCTGCGAAGATTCACCGAGGCGCTTGATCCGCTTGGATGTGTCCTGAATCTGGTCGCGAATCGAATTCATACCACCGATGGCGTTCTGCACGGCCTGCAGGCCCGAGTCAGCAGCCTGCAGCGATTGGCGAGCCACCGTGGCAGACTCTTGCGCCTGTGTGGACACTTCATTGATTCGGGTTGCCATGTCCAGAACGGACCGGCCGGTTTCACGAATTTCACGCAGCTGTTCAGTGGACGCGGCAAGGAGTTCCGTCGACGTGCTGTCCACCTGGGCGGTCGTCTGCGCCACGCGGGTCGCCGTGTTCTGAACGCTTCCCACCAGCTGGCGCAATTCTTCTACCGTGTAGTTCACCGAGTCGGCAATGGCGCCGGTGATGTCTTCCGTCACAGTGGCTTCCTGTGTCAGATCCCCTTCAGCCACCGATTGCAATTCGTTCATCAGACGCAAAATGGCTGCCTGATTGGCGTCATTGACGCGCTTGGCTTCCTGCTCCTGGCGCTTTGCATCCTTTTGCTGCCCTTCAGCCGCTGCCTGACGACCCCGGCTGTCCAGCAGTTGCACGCGGGAAATTCCGATACCGCAAAGCAGAACGAACAGGCCAGCCAGTGCCAAGGCAGCAAATTGCCCTGCGCCCAGACCCGTTTGCGAAGAAAGCTTGTCCTGCATGCCTTCCAGCTGGCGACGCAGTGGCTCGCTGTCGCTAATGATCGAGGACTGGGCTTCACGGGCAGAAACCAGCCCCTGCAAGTTGCCCAGAATGGCGCTGGCTTGCGTGCGGGTCTCTTCGTAGAGCTTGATCAGCGCTTCGAGCTGTTCGCGTGTCTGCGCATCCTTGGTGGCCGTCAGGCGCAGCTCAGGGCTGCCATCAAGCAGGCCCTGGGCAATTTCCTTGAACGAGTTCAAGTCCTTACCCAGCAAAAACACGGCCTCGGGGCTCACGCCTTCCATGGTCTGGAATTCGTTGGCCGATTTACCGATACGTTGGGTCAACATCACCAGCTGACCGGCAGCCGAAATTTCGGCGGCTGGCGCGTTCTGCTGCAGCTTGAGCGAAGACACGGTTTCAGCGATCTCCAGCAGATCAGACGACTGGCGGTTGATGGTGCGCAGCGCGTCACCTACCTGCATCAGGATTTTCTGCTGGCCCATGACCACGCCGGCGTTGCGTTCCGCGCTCTCCATGAGCGGGGTCGTACCCTCCAGGTCGGACTTGAACTGCTCACCGAGGGACTCGACGCCCAGTTCGCTGTCGCCGCTGTTGAGCGCACGCACATTGCGAGCCAGCACCCCTGAGCTCTCCACCACATCGGGAAAGGCCTGCGGGCTACCCACCAGCGCCTGTGAGACAGACTTGGCAAGCCGCTGCGACTGCATCAGCGACTGACCGGTAGCAGCCAGCTGCTGGGCGGAACGATCCGCCTGCCGAAGCACCCAGCCAGCAATCAGCGCCAGCAGCACCACGCCAATGGCCAGCAATGCGAGCAAATTCCGCTGGTGGCCAGCCGCCGTGTTGCTGCCCAGCAATGGCAAAGAAATAAGATCTTCGTCCGCGTCCGTGGTGGACAACTCGGACGACACGCCATCGGGATCACCCTGAACACTGTTCATGGCGTCTGTCTGATACGACTCACGCATTGTATTTCCCTCGATGGATCCCGTTGTCAGGACATTCTGACCACCGCCGATCACGTCGGCACCCAGCCCCGTGTCTGATTCCTCGGGCTTGCGATTGAACAGTTTTCCAAATTGATTCACAACGGACATGGTGCAGCCTTACAGAAAAACTCAAACACTGATACTCAGAAAAGCAGGGGTTTGGGACAGGATCTGGAGATTGATCTCTTGCCAGCGGGCCCCGCTCGAATCCACATAGGTGGTGCCAAAAAAGGCGGGGGCATCATCGGCGGGAGGCTCCGAGGAGACAAAGGCATCAGTGCCTCGCAGACCCGCCAGCCGGTCAACCAGAAGCGCGGCATTGACCTCCAGCGCTGCATTGAAAGCAAGCAGGCTGGCGTCAGACAGGGTTTGCTCGGTGCGTGGGACCGTCGATCCCAGCAATCCAGCCAAGTCAACCACACCGACAAGACCACCGCGCAGATTGGCTACACCCAGAAACCATTTTTGGGTGTAGGGAACCCGCTGCACCGTGACCCAGGGGAAAATTTCACCCGACTGACCCAGCGGCAATAAATAGGACTGCCCGGCAGCTTCGACCGCCAGCCAGGAAGAAACAGACACACCTTCACCCCTTGCTGCCTGAAGACGGCTGGCAAGACGGGTCTGGAGTTCTCGCAGTGCTTCGCGATTAGCCATGAACGCGCAACCGCCTTAGTTCAGCGCGTCTATCTTGGCCTGCAACTCGGCCGGATCCACCGGTTTGGTAATGTAGCCGCGTGCGCCTTGCCGCATTCCCCAGACACGATCTGTCTCTTGATTCTTGCTGGTGCACATGATGATGGGAACGTCGGCATAGAGGGGATCACGCGTGATCGCACGGGTCAACTGGAATCCGTTTTGCCCCGGCATCACCACATCCATCAATATCAAATCAGGCTTTTCTTCGGCCAGCCGACGAAAAGCCTCTTCGGCATTTTCAGCGGTACGCACTTGCATGCCTTTTTTCTGCAGCAAGTCGGTCAGAAACATCAACTCGGTCTTCGAGTCGTCAACGACCAGCACTTTCTGGATAGGCATTACATGGCTCCTTGTTGGGAATTGCCAAATTGCTGCACTGCCTGCAACAACTGGTCTTTGGTGAAAGGTTTGGTGAGATATTCCTGGCAGCCGACCATGCGACCGCGCGCCTTGTCAAACACGCCATCCTTGGACGACAGCATGACAACCGGAGTATCCGCAAAACGGGCGTTGCGCTTGATGATGGCGCAGGTTTGATACCCATCAAGCTTGGGCATCAGAATGTCGCAGAAAATAAGCTGTGGCTGGTAATCGTTTACCTTAGCCAATGCATCAAAACCGTCATCTGCCAGCAGGACTTCGTGCCCTCCCTGCTTGAGAAAAATCTCGGCGCTTCGGCGAATGGTATTGCTGTCATCCACCACGAGCACTTTGAAAGATGCGCCTGTTGTAGTCAATTGTCACTGCTCCCAATGGAGAAAACAAACGACGCATCAGCACAGGGTGCTAAAGCGCCTCAAATCTGAACCAGCTCAAAATCTTCTTTGCGCGCGCCGCATTCTGGGCAAGTCCAATTCATGGGAACCTGGTCCCATGGGGTGTTGGGTGCAATGCCGTGCTCAGGCGAACCTTTTGCTTCGTCATATATCCAACCGCATATCAGACACATCCAAGTTTTCGAGTCGGTCACAGCTTAATGGGCCTTCACATAGAATGCAACGATTGTATCTAGTCATCTCACGGGGCTGCAGCTTCTGTGCCACCCTTATCGCCGAATCCGGCCCATGACAACAAACACCCCCCTTTCTTCTGATATAGCGGACATTGCCGATGAGGCCATGGACGAAGCCAGCCCCGCCTGCGTGCTGGTTTTCAACGCCAGCGACCCCAGCGGTGCCGGCGGACTTACCGCCGATATCAGCACCATCGCGTCGGTTGGCGGGCACCCCATTGCCGTCGTTACAGGCGCCTACGCACGGGACACAGCCGAGATATTCGCCCACTTTGGCTTTGACGACGAGGCCGTTACCGAGCAGGCGCGGGCGGTACTGGAAGACCTGCCCGTGCAGGCCATCAAGGTCGGATTTGTGGGCAGCCCCGAGAACATCAGCGCCATTGCAGAGATCACTACCGATTACGACGAGGTGCCGGTCATCGCCTACATGCCCAATCTTTCGTGGTGGCAGGATGACCTGATTGACCAGTACCTGGACGCTTTTCGCGAGCTGCTGTTGCCGCAAACCTCGGTGTTGGTTGGAAACCACAGTACGTTGTGGCGCTGGCTGCTTCCCGACTGGAAAAGCGACCGCAGCCCTACGGCCCGCGACATCGCCCGCGCCGCCGCAGAGATGGGTGTGCCATACACCCTGGTCACGGGCATCCCCCTGCCCGAGCAGTTTGTAGAAAACGTGCTGGCGTCGCCCCAGACCGTGCTGTGCAGTGTCAAGTTCGAGCTGTTTGACGCCACCTTTTCGGGCGCGGGCGACACGCTCTCGGCGGCCCTCACGGCCCTGGTGGCCAGCGGCAATGATCTCGGCGAAGCCACGAGCGAGGCGCTCAGTTACCTGGACCGCTGCCTGGATGCCGGATTCCGCCCAGGAATGGGCCACATCATTCCCGATCGCATGTTCTGGGCCCAGCCCGATGATGAAGATGACGATGAAGACGAACCCCTTGACGAAACACTGGCCATCGAAGGCTTTGTGATGCCCCCTCATGACACCAAACACTGACCTCAACATCCCTCTGTTCGAACGCGCCAAGGCGCTCATCCCCGGTGGCGTGAACTCGCCTGTGCGGGCCTTCAAGGCCGTGGGCGGCACGCCGCGCTTTGTGAAGCGTGCGCAAGGAGCTTACTTCTGGGACGCCAACGACCAGCGCTTCATTGACTACATCGGCTCCTGGGGCCCGATGATCCTGGGCCACGGTCACCCGGCCGTGCTCGAAGCCGTGCAAAAGGCTGCACTGGAAGGCTTCAGCTTTGGCGCCCCCACCGAGCGCGAGATCGAGCTGGCCGAAGAAATCCTGGGCCTGGTGCCGTCCATGGAGATGATCCGGCTGGTCAGCTCGGGCACCGAAGCCGGCATGAGCGCAATCCGCCTGGCCCGCGGCGCCACTGGCCGCAGCAAGCTGATCAAGTTTGAAGGCTGCTACCACGGCCACGCCGATGCCCTGCTGGTCAAGGCCGGTTCGGGCCTGGCCACCTTTGGCAACGCCACGAGTGCGGGCGTGCCGCCCGAGGTGGTGCAACACACCATTGTTCTTGAATACAACAACATCCCCCAACTCGAAGAAGCCTTCGTGCTGCATGGCAAGGAACTCGCCTGCCTGATGATCGAGCCCATCGCCGGCAACATGAACCTGGTGCGCGCCAGCGTGCCGTTCATGCGCCGCTGCCGCGAGCTGTGCACCGAATATGGTGCGCTGCTCGTTCTGGACGAAGTGATGACCGGTTTTCGCGTGGCCCTGGGCAGCGCACAAAGCGTCTATGCAAAAAGCATCCCGGGCTTCAAGCCCGACATCACCGTGCTGGGCAAGGTGATTGGCGGCGGCATGCCGCTGGCGGCTTTTGGCGCTTCGCGCGCGATCATGGAAAACCTCGCTCCGCTGGGCGCGGTGTACCAGGCTGGCACGCTGTCGGGCAACCCTGTGGCCACAGCCTGCGGCCTGGCCACGCTGCGCGAAATCAAGAAGCCTGGCTTCTTTGACGCGCTCTCCGCCCGCACCCGCTCGCTGGTGGATGGCTTGGCAGCTGCCGCAGCCGCCGAGGGCGTGCCTTTCAGCGCCGACTGCGAAGGCGGCATGTTCGGCTTTTTCCTGCTGCCCGAGCTGCCACAAAATTACGCACAGGTTCTGAAGACGGATGGCGTGCGCTTCAACCAGCTCTTTCATGGGCTGCTGGACCGGGGCGTGTACATCGCGCCCGCACTCTACGAAGCAGGGTTTGTGAGCGCCGCCCACACAGAGCAGGACATTGCCGACACCGTCGCCATTGCACGCGACGTGTTTAAATCGCTCACAAAATAATAGCTATTAGCGCTTATTGGATAAGCGCTACAGGCTAAAAACAATCAGATTTCATTTCTTCAGAACCCGTGGCAACGCACAACGTTGCCACGGTTTTTTTGCATGGGGCTGCGTTCATGAGGCCGTCACATCCGCCTGTCAGCCTTGGCGGTTTTGTACGGAACGCCACAACCATGAAAACTCCCGTTCGTCCCACGCCCCACCCCATCCGCGACGCCGCTCCCGCCGATGAAAGCCGCCGGGTCTTCGTGCGCCAGCTGGCCCTGGGCGCCACTGCGCTCGGCACCTTGCCGCTGGCCGCCTGCGGTGGCAGCGACAACGACCCGGAGGTGCGGTTTGCCCACGGCGTGGCCAGTGGCGACCCGCTCGCCGACCGCGTCATGCTGTGGACCCGCGTCACGCCGCCTGCAGGCCACACCGCCGACATTCCTGTGCAGTGGGAGCTGGCCAGCGACGCGGCATTCACCACCGTGGTGGCCAAAGGCCAGGCCACCGCCACGGCCGCCAAAGACTTCACCGTCAAGGTCGATGCCACTGGCCTCAAACCCGCCACGGCCTACCACTACCGCTTCAAGGCCTACGCGGCTCAGTCTGCCGCAGCACGCACCCGCACGCTGCCCACGGGCAGCGTGGCACAGGTCAAGCTGGCCGTGTTCTCGTGCGCCAATTACCCTGCGGGTTACTTCAACGTGTATGCCGAAGCCGCACGCCGCAGCGACCTCGATGCCACCGTGCACCTGGGCGACTACCTGTATGAGTACCCGCGCGGTGGCTATGCCTCGGCCAACGCCGAGCAGCTGGGCCGCCTGTCGCTGCCCGCCACCGAGATTCTCACACTGGCCGACTACCGCATGCGCCACGCGCAGTACAAGACCGACCCCGACCTGCAGGCCCTGCATGCCGCCGCACCCATGATTGCCGTGTGGGACGACCATGAAATCGCCAACGACACCTGGGCCAACGGCGCCGAAAACCACCAAAGCGCCATCGAGGGCAGCTTTGCGGCGCGCAAGGCGGCAGCCCTTCAGGCCTACCACGAGTGGATGCCCACACGCAACGCCCAGCCCGACCTGATCTACCGCAGCTTCAACTTTGGCAACCTGCTGGCGCTGCACATGCTCGACACCCGCGTCGTCGGGCGCGACGAACCTGCCGACTACACCCGCTTCTTTACCGCCAGCGGTTTTGACGCTGCCGGTTTCACCGCCGCCGTGGGCGCACCCGCCCGCCAACTCATGGGCGGCACGCAGACGCAATGGCTGCAGCAGCAGATGGCCGCATCCACCGCCACCTGGCAGGTGCTGGGCCAGCAGGTGCTGATGGGGCGCATGAACATTCCGGCCCCCATCCTGGTCGAGACCATCCAGCCGGGCGCTGGCGTCACGGTATCGCAATACGCCGCCATCGTGGCCAAGGCACAGACCGCCCCCGCCACACTGACCGCTGCCGAAAAAGCCATCCTCGCCCAGCCCTCCATTCCCTACAACCTCGACGCATGGGACGGCTACCAGGCCGCGCGCGAAACCGTGCTGGGCACGGCCCGCAGCCTGGGCAAGAACCTGGTGGTGCTGTCGGGCGACACCCACAACGCCTGGGCCAACGAGCTGGCAGACATGGGCGGCAATGCGGTGGGCGTGGAGTTCGCCACCTCGTCGGTGTCGTCGCCCGGTTTTGAGGAATACCTGCCCAAAGAGAACCCGGCCATGCTGGCGGGCGCGCTCCAGCAACTCATTGCCCCGCTCAAATACTGCGACACCTCGCGCCGGGGTTACATGCTGGTGACCGCCAACGCCACCGAATGCCGCGCCGACTGGGTGTATGTCAGCACCATCACCAGCCGCACCTACACGGCCAGCACCGACAAATCGCTCAAGGTGCTGGCAGGTGTCAGCGGGCGCGGGCGGATTGTGGCGGCCTGATCGGCAGCACGCAAAGAAAAAGGCGGCCCAAGCCGCCTTTTGCATTTCAATGACTGGTAGAACCGCCCAAGCCGTTGGCACAGGCGAGGCTCATGCCAGCGCACCCGCGCAAGGGCCGCCCCGCCGCGCTGGGTGCGTCCCCCTCAGGGGGAAGGCGCGAAGCGCCTTGTATCTTCCTTTCGACCATCGCGGTAAAGTTTGACGGCCTTTAAGGCAGCCAGACCGGTCCGTGCAGTTTGGTAGCGACTGGGGTTTTCAAGCCCG
>NZ_NCFM01000058.1:0-12245 GCF_002281195.1 Acidovorax sp. 35-64-16
GGCTTGAAAACCCCAGTCGCTACCAAACTGCACGGACCGGTCTGGCTGCCTTAAAGGCCGTCAAACTTTACCGCGATGGTCGAAAGGAAGATACAAGTCTCTTCGCGCCTTCCCCCTCCAGGGGGACGCCGCCAGTGCGGCGGGGCGGCCCTTGCACGGCGGCCGCTGGCTTCGTGCACGCCAGTTGCGGGCGCAGTGATCCGTGAACAGCATGAATAACGGAAAGATATCCATGTTCCAACGACTTCTCTCAGGCGACTACCCGCGCAGCAAGGTGCTGGCGGTCATTCTCGTGGCCATTTTTGTGGGCCTGGCGTTTGCTCCGTTTCTGTTTCCCGGCGTCAAGGCGCTCAATGTGGCGGCCAAGGTGCTGGTCTTCGTGGTGCTGGTGGCCAGCTTCGATCTGTTGCTGGGCTACACCGGCATCGTGAGTTTTGCGCACACCATGTTCTTTGGCATTGGTGCCTACGGCATTGCTGTGGCCACCACGCGCATGGGGCCCACCTGGGCTGCGCTGGGCGTGGGTATTGGCGGTGCGCTGCTGTTGTCGCTGTTGCTGTCGCTGGCGGTGGGGCTGTTTTCGCTGCGGGTGCGGGCCATCTTTTTTGCCATGATTACGCTGGCCGTGGCGGCGGCGTTCCAGACGCTGGCCTCGCAGCTGTCGGACATCACCGGCGGCGAGGACGGCCTGACCTTCAAGGTGCCCGAGCTGCTCTCGCCGAGCTTCGAGCCCTTCGAGACCGAGGTGCTGGGCGTGCTCATCGACGGCAAGCTGATCACCTACTACCTGCTGTTCGTCACGGCCGTGGTGCTGGTGCTGGCGCTGCTGCGCATCGTGAACTCGCCGTTTGGCCGTGTGCTGCAGGCCATCCGTGAGAACGAGTTCCGCGCCGAGGCCATCGGTTATCGCGTGGTGGTCTACCGCACCACATCGAGCGTGCTGTCGGCACTGTTTGCCACGCTGGCGGGTGCCATGCTGGCGCTATGGCTGCGCTACAACGGGCCCGACACCTCACTGAGCTTTGAAATCATGATGGATTGCCTGCTCATCGTGGTGATTGGCGGCATGGGCACCATCTACGGCTCGGCCATTGGTGCTGTGCTGTTTGTGGTGGCGCAAAGCTACCTGCAAGATTTGTTGCGCCTGGGGCATGAGGCCACCACTGGCCTGCCATGGCTTTCGGCGCTGCTCTCGCCAGACCGCTGGCTGCTGTGGCTGGGCGTGCTGTTTGTGCTTTCGGTTTATTACTTTCCCTCCGGCGTCGTTGGACGCCTGCGATCTCTGCGCGCCCAAGCCTGAGCGCGGTTTTGTGTCAGTGAAAAAGGAGACAACATGAAAGTGAATCTGCACGACAACCGCGCCCGGAAAGTGGCCATGACTGCGTTGGCAGGGGATGTGATGGCCGCATGCGGGGGCTCATCCAACCCGACCAATGACCTTCCCGCCGGCATCACACCGGTGAGCGCCACGGTCTACCCGGCTACAACAGCGGGTAAGGGGGACACTGCCGCCACGCAGGACTTGTTGACCGGTGGCATTGGCAAGACCGGGTTGGGCGCCGCCACGCCGGCCTATGCCGATCCCGCCAACCCCACAGCGGCAGAGCTGCGCCGCAATGCGCTGTATTCCAACTACCGCGGCATTCTGGATTACTCAGTCAATGGGGGCTACGGCAGCCTGTATGGCCCCAATGTCACAGCTGCAGGCGCAGTCACGACCGGCGAGGGGCTGATTCCAGGACGCGAATATGTGGCGGTGCTCGACGACGGCTCGGGCCGCAAGCGGACGGTGATTGCGGTGCAGGTGCCCGACAGCTTCAACCAGGCCAACCCCTGCGTGGTGCTGGGCGCCTCGTCAGGATCGCGCGGGGTTTATGGCGCCATCGGCACGGCCGGCGAGTGGGGCCTGAAAAAGGGCTGTGCCGTGGCCCTGACCGATGCCGGCAAGGGCGTGGGCCTGTACGACATGATGGACGACACCGTGCACAAAATTGATGGCACGCGCGCCACCCGCACGGCCGCAGGCTCCCTCAATTTCTTTGCCGCTCACATCACCGATGCAGCGCGTACCGCCTACAACGCGCTGTTCCCGAACCGCCTGGCCATCAAGCAGGTGCACTCGCAGCAGAACCCCGAAAAAGACTGGGGCAACGACACGCTGGCGGCCGGGCGTTATGCCATGTTTGTGCTGAACGACCGCTATGGGACGGCCGCCAATCCGGTGCCGTTCACGCCGGAAAACACCATCGTGATTGCCGGCTCTGCATCCAACGGCGGTGCTGCTTCGCTGGGTGCGGCCGAAAAAGACAGCGGTGGGCTGATTGATGGTGTGGTGGCCTCCGAGCCCGTCACTGAAATGCCAACCACCAGCGGCTATGGCATCCAGTTTGGCGGCGGCGCCGTCAGCGGTTACGGCAAGACGCTGGCCGATTACACGACCTACGGCAACATCTACCAGCCCTGCGCTGCGCTGGCTGCGGACGCGGCCATGAGCGAGACGTCCATCTTCAACTACATCCAGCTGGTGGGCATGACGGCGCGGGCCACGGCACGCTGCGATGGCCTCGCAGCCAAGGGGCTGGTCAGTGGTGCCGACACGGCTGCCCGGTCGCTGGATGCGCTGAACAAATTGCGCGCTTATGGCTGGACGCCGGATAACGATCAAATGCACAACGCCCACTATGCCCTGGGCAACGGGCCTATTCTGTCGGCCATGTACCCGGTGAGCTATGGACGATTCCCCGTCGAGGCCAATGTGTGCAACACCAGCTTTGCGGCCGTGAACGCCACAGGCGCGCCAGTTGCGGTGGCGCCTGCAACGCTGGCGCAAAGCTTTGCCACGGCCAATGGCACCGCCAACGGCACACCTGCGACGGTGGTTTACAACGACTCGGTGGGCGGGGCGAAGGCGTGGCAGTTTGCCGTGTCGCCATCCACCGGCGTGGCGGACTTTGGCCTGGACAACGCCTTGTGCCAGCGTGCGCTGGTCACGGGCGCCGATCCGGTCAGCGGCGCGAGCCTGACGGCCGCATCCACACCCACCAAGGCGCAGAGCGACGCGGTGCGGGCGGGCATTGCCGAGGTGGTGCTGAACGGCAACCTGCGCGGCAAGCCCACCATCATCGTCAGTGGCCGCAGCGATGCCCTGGTGCCGGTGAACAACAACTCGCGCGCCTACGCAGCCTACAACAAGGTGGTGGAAGGTGCAGCCAGCAAGCTGCGCTATATCGAGGTGACAAACGGCCAGCATTTCGACACCTTTCTGCCGTTCGGCGGTTTTGACACCCGCTTTGTGCCCTTGCACCCCTACTTCAACCAGGCGATGGATGCGATGTATGCCCACCTGAAGTCGGGTGCCGCCTTGCCCGCGAGCCAGGTGGTGCGCACCACGCCGCGCGGCGGTGTGGCAGGTGCTGCCCCGGCCATCACGGCTGCCAACGTGCCGCCGTTTGTGGCGGCGCCTGCAGCTGCGAACCAGATTGGCTTTGCCGGCACTTCGCTGAATGTTCCCAACTGAGCGCCTGTGTCACGCGCCCCGCACTGGAGTCTGCTGCGATGCCAACACGATGGAAGCGATGTGCCGCCATCTGCTTGGCAGCCTTGGCCCTTGATTCCGGTGCGGGGACTGCACCGCCCATCCGGGCGGATGAGAACGTCATTGTCCAAGTGGCGCCGTTGGCGATGCTGCGGGCCCGCACTGGCGCGCGGCTGGACGGCATCGTGCGCGCTGCCCTTTGCACGCGACACGCTCACAGGCCTGATCAATGCCCACCAGCTGGGCGTGAGGCAGGTGGCTCCTTGACGCGATCGGCCCCAGGTGGCCTTGGTGCTGTTGGCGTCTGATTAGAAGCAGCCGCATGGGCACGCAGCCACCCCGTTTCTGTTTCAAAAGGCTGAGCACCATGCTTCCTTCCTCACGCTACATCCGCTGCGCCGGTTACGAAATTCATTGCACCGAATGGGGTGCGCCCGAGGCTCCCGTGGTGATCGCCTGGCACGGGCTGGCGCGCACCGGGCGTGACATGGACGCGCTGGCGCGGCATTTGAGTAGCCGCTATCGCGTGATCTGCCCCGACACCATTGGCCGGGGCCTGAGCCAGTGGGCGCGGGAGCCGAGGGACGAATACCGCCTGTCGTTTTATGCGCGCATTGCCGCCGACCTGTTCGATCAGCTGGGTATCGACATGGCGCACTGGATTGGTACCTCCATGGGCGGCGCGATTGGCACGGTGTGCGCGTCGGGGCTTTTCGAGCCGCAGCTCAAGGGCCGCATCATGCGCCTGCTGCTTAACGACAACGCCCCCCGCCTGGCCGATGCCGCGCTGGAGCGCATCAAGGCCTATGCGGGCCAGCCGCCTGCGTTTGACACGGTGATGGAGCTGGAGGCATTTTTTCGGCAGGTGTACCAGCCTTACGGCTGGCTCAGCGATGCCCAGTGGCGGCAGTTGACCGAAACCTCCATCCGCCGCCTGCCCGATGGCCGCGTGACGCCGCACTACGACCCGGCCATGGTGCAGCAGTTCACGCACCAGGCCAACGATTACCTGATCTGGGACCACTACGACGCGCTCGACATCCCTGTGCTGTGCCTGCGCGGCGCCCAGTCGGATCTGGTGTTGCCCGAAACCACTGCAGAGATGCTCACCCGGGGCCCCGGCATGCGCGGCCTGCTGCAGGTGGTCGAGGTGCCGGGTTGCGGCCATGCGCCCGCCCTGAATGTGCCAGAGCAATTTGCGCTGGTGGACGGGTTTTTGTCGGACACCTGAGTTCGCAACCATGGGGCAGCCCAGAACTGCGCATCGGGCGGCGAGCTGGCGCATTTCACGCCCCGAGGGGGTGTGCTGGGTTACTACAGGGGGGCTGATGATCACGGCCATTTTTGCAAATGAGCTACCATTTGGTTTGTTTTGCGACTGATTGGTAATACATGCTGTTTTCCTCTCCCTTGGTTCGTCGGCTCGCGCTGATCTTTTCTGCAACGGTTTTGCTGGCCGTCAGCGGTTGCACATCCACCAGTCCGCCCTCCGGCATCTCCGCCGTCACTCCGTTTGACCTGGCCCGCTACGAAGGGCGGTGGTACGAGGTGGCGCGCCTGGATCACTCGTTTGAACGCGGCATGACGGACGTGAGCGCCACGTACCAGCGTCAGGCCGATGGCAGTGTGCGTGTGGTCAACCGGGGCTTTGACACAGCCAAGAACGACTGGCGCCAGGCGCTGGGCAAGGCGCTGTTCACAGGCGATGTGCAAACGGCCTCGCTCAAGGTGTCGTTCTTTGGCCCGTTTTACGGTGGCTACCATGTGGCCGCGCTGGATCCGGATTACCAGTGGGCGCTGGTGGTGGGGCCAGACCGCAGCTACTGCTGGATCTTGTCGCGCACCAAGCAGCTTGCGCCCTCCGTGCGTGCCCGGCTTGTTGCACGCGCCAGTGCTTTGGGCATCGACACCCAGTCACTGATCTGGGTGACCCACGGGCGCACCGATCCGCAGCCATGAGTGCCGCTGGTCTCCGGCCCGTCGCCGTCATTGGCGCAGGCCTCTCGGGCTTGTCGTGCGCACATGCGCTGCTGCAGGCGGGCCACACGGTGCATCTTTTCGACAAAAGCCGGGGCCCATCGGGCCGTATGAGCACACGGCGCGCCGAAGACGCCCACGGCCCGTGGCAGTGCGACCATGGCGCGCAGTACTTCACCGCGCGTGACGCGGCTTTCCGCGCCGAGGTGGCGCGCTGGCAGCAGGCCGGCGTGGCCGACTTGTGGAATGCCCGCCTGGCCAGCTTTGACGGCAGCGCCTTTGCCCCGCTGCACACGCCGCTGGAGCGTTTTGTGGGCACACCGCGCATGACATCACCCGCCGCCTGGCTGGTGCAGAACCTGGGAGAGCGCGCCGGAGCATCGGCACGCACCCAATGGCAAACCACTGTGCAGCGCCTGGGCCGGCATACGGATGGTTGGGCCATCACCTCCGCAGAGCAGGGCTTGCACCCCGAGCAGTATGGCGCCGTAGTACTGGCCGTGCCTGCCCCGCAGGCCGCGCCGTTGCTGGCGCCTGTGTCGCCAGCGGGTGCAGCGGTGGCCGCCAGCGCGCCCATGCGCGGCAGCTGGGCCGTGATGCTGCGCTACGCAGCCCCTTTGGCCATGCCGTGGGAGGGCGTGTTCATCAACACCGGCCCGCTGCGCTGGGTGGCCCGTGACAGCAGCAAACCCGGTCGCACTGGCCCCGAGACCTGGCTGCTGCACGCCAGCCCCGAGTGGAGCGATGCGCACATGGAAGATGACGCTGATGCAGTCACCGCTGCATTGATCGCCGCTTTTGTCGCATTGGGCGGCCCCGCACCGTTGGCCGCCACAGCCCATCGCTGGCGCTATGCCGACAGCGAGCCCCCGCTGGCGCTGGGCAGTTGGTGGGACGCATCGCTGCGGCTGGGTATGTGCGGAGATTGGCTCAACGGCGGCAAGGTTGAAGGCGCCTGGCTCAGCGGCCGTGCGCTGGCGCAGCAGGTGCAAGCTGCGTGACACTCTGAACAAGGCACGCGCCATGGCCTACACCGTTGTCTGGTTCAAGCGCGACCTGCGGGTGCACGACCACGCACCGCTGGCCCAGGCCGCGCAGCGCGGGCCCGTGCTGTGCCTGTATGTGGTCGAGCCCAGCCTGTGGGCCCAGCCCGACGCCGCGCTGCAGCACTATCGGTTCTTGCAAGAGAGCCTGGCCGACCTGGCGCAAGACCTGCGCCGCTGCGGAGCCGAGTTGCAAGTGGCCGTGGGCGAGGTGCCCGAGGTGCTGGCCCGCCTGCACGCGCTGGCCCCGTTTCACACCCTCACTTCGCATGAAGAAACCGGCAACGGCTACACCTATGCGCGCGACAAGGCCGTGGCCCGCTGGTGCGCAAATCAGGGCGTAGCCTGGCGTGAGTGGGCCCAGCACGGCGTTGTGCGCCGCCTGCCCACGCGCGATGTGTGGCACCAGCGCTGGCAGGCTTTCATGCACGCGCCTCAGATGCCAGCGCCCGCACCCGGCAGCCTGGCGGGGCGAGCCTTGCCCTGGCCCACAGAGCCCTGGCCCGAAGGCGCATGGCCGGGCTTGGACATTCACGATCCACCCCAGCGCCAGCGCGGTGGACGCTTGCGCGGCTGGCAGGTGCTGCAAGACTTTTTGCATGATCGCAGCCGGGGTTACCGGGGTGGCATTTCATCGCCCCTCACGGCGCCCACGGCCTGCTCGCGCCTTTCGCCCTACCTTGCCCTGGGTTGCCTTGGCATGCGCGAAGTGGTGCAGGCCACCCAGCGGCGCCAGCAGCAACTGCAGGGCAGCGCCGAGCCCGGTGCGGGCTGGCAGCGCCAGGGTCTCACGGCCTTTATGAGCCGCATGCACTGGCACTGCCACTTCATCCAGAAACTCGAATCCGAACCCGCGCTGGAGTTTGACAACCTGCACCGCGGCTACAACGGCCTGCGCGAGGGCGACTGGAACGAGGCCCACTTTGCCGCCCTGGTGGCAGGGCGCACCGGCTGGCCCATGGTGGATGCCTGCGTGGCCATGCTGCGCGAGACGGGCTGGGTCAACTTTCGCATGCGGGCCATGCTGGTGTCGGTGGCGTCGTACCCGCTGTGGCTGCACTGGCGCCCTGTGGGCCAGTGGCTGGCGCGGCAGTTTCTGGACTACGAGCCCGGCATCCACTGGAGCCAGATGCAGATGCAGGCGGGCACCACCGGCATCAACACCACCCGCGTCTACAACCCGATCAAGCAGGCGCAAGACCACGACCCGCACGGCCACTTTGTTCGCCACTGGCTTCCCGCAATGCGCCGCGTACCTGACGCTTGGTTGCTGGAGCCCTGGCGCATGCCGCCCGGCGTGCAGGACCACTGCGGCGTGCGCGTGGGGCGCGACATTGCCGAGCCGCTGGTAGACCTGGAGCAAGCCACCCGCGCAGCCAAGGCCCGCGTGCACGGCCTGCGCGCCCAGACACCCGTGCGTGCGGCCAAAGCCGCCATCGTGCAAAAGCACGGCTCGCGCGTGCACCGCGACAGTGGCCCGCGCCGCAATGCCAAAACGACTGCCCACCCCCAACAGCAAACCTTGGACTTCTGACCCATGCGCATGCGCAAAAAGCACGACCTGCCGCAGAAAAAATGCCTGCACTGCGGACTGCCCTTCACCTGGCGAAAAAAGTGGGAGAAGGTGTGGGACGAGGTGAAGTACTGCTCTGACCGCTGCCGCAACGAACGCAAGCGCAGTGGTGGCTCGGGCGGTGAGGGCGCGGCATGAACACGGTGATTTTCTGGTTTCGCAACGACCTGCGCCTGCACGACCAGCCCGCGCTGGCTGCAGCGCTGGCCAGCGGCGCCACCCACCTGCTGCCCGTGGTGTGCCTGCCCCGGGCAGACGAAGCCACGCCCTGGGGCTTTGCCCGCGTGGGCACGCACCGCCGCGCCTTTGCAGCCGCCGCGCTGCGCGACCTGGGCACCCGCATGGCTGGGCAAGGCAATCCACTCATGGTGTGCCATGCCCCGCCCGCCACCGTGTTGCCCGCATTGGCCCACGCCGTCGGGGCGAGCGCCGTGGTGTGCGAAGACATTGCCGCCCCCTTTGAGCAGGCCCAAGTCGCCGCCCTGCGCGCCGCCGGGCTGCCGGTGCGCGCTGTGTGGCACAGCAGCCTGCTCCAGCCTGAGGACATGCCCTGGCCTGCGGCAGAGCTTCCCGGCGTGTTCACCACGTTTCGTCAGAAGGTGGAGCGTGCGGGCATCATGCCCACAGCGCCTTTGCCCCCGCCCACATCGTTGTTGCCGCCCCCGACGGTGCCGCCCGATGTGATGCTGGCGGCGGGCGCCGTGCCTGCGTGTGCAGGGCAGGGCGCCGATACCGCTGTTCCCAATAGCGCAGCCGGGTGTGACCCACGCTCGTCCTTTCCCTACGGCACATCCGCCTGCAACGGTGGCGAAACCGCCGCACTGGCTCACCTTGCGCAGTACCTGGCGCGCAAGCTGCCCCACAGCTACAAGGCCACGCGCAATGGACTTACGGGGTTGCATTACTCCAGCAAGTTCTCGCCCTGGCTGGCTAGCGGCGCGCTCTCGGCCCGGCAGGTGTTTGCCGGCCTGAAAGCGTTTGAACGCGAGCACGGTGCCAACGACGGCACCTACTGGCTGTGGTTCGAGCTGCTGTGGCGCGACTACTTTCGGCTGCTGCACCTGCAATACGGGCCGGCGCTGTATGGGGCTCGTGGGCTTTCACAGCTGCCCCAGGCCCCGCACAACCACCAGGGCTTTGAGCGCTGGTGCCAGGGCCGCACGGGCGAACCGCTGGTCGATGCCGCCATGCGCGAGCTGGCCACCACCGGGTATCTGAGCAACCGCCTGCGCCAGGTGGTGGCCAGCTACCTCATCCACGACCTGTGCGGCGACTGGCGCGCGGGCGCCGCGTGGTTTGAATCGCAGCTGGTGGACTACGACGTGTACAGCAACCAGGGCAACTGGCTTTACATCGCCGGGCGCGGCACCGACCCGCGCGGTGGCCGCCGCTTCAATGCCACCAAGCAGGCGCACGACCATGATGCCGACGGTACTTACCGCCGGATGTGGTGCACGGCATGAACACCCCACGCGCGCACACCCTGCGCCTGCTGCTGGGCGATCAGCTCAACCCCCAGCACAGCTGGTTTGCCACGCGCGACGATGGCGTGGTCTACGTGCTGATGGAAGTGCGGCAAGAGACCGACTACGTGCTGCACCACGCGCAAAAAATACTTGCCATCTTTGCCTCCATGCGCGACCTGGCCCGTCACCTGCGCGGGGCCGGGCACCGCGTGCGCTATGTGGCCATAGACGATCCCAGCAACCGCCAGTCGCTCACCGACAACCTGGCCGCCCTGATGGCGCTCTACGGCGCCGAGCGCCTGCAATACCAGCACCCCGACCAATGGCGGCTGGACGCGCAGTTGCGCACCTGGGGTACCCTGCAAGCTTTTGACGTGCAGGCCGTCAGCAGTGAACATTTCTACACCACCCGCACCGAGCTGGCCGAGATGTTCAAGGGCCGCAAGCAGTGGCTCATGGAGCACTTCTATCGTCGCATGCGCCAGCGCCACCAGGTGCTGATGGACGAGGCGGGCGAGCCCGAAGGCGGCCAGTGGAACTACGACCACGACAACCGCAAGCCCTGGCCTGGCACGCCAGAGCTGCCGCCCGACGCCAGGCCATCACACGACCACAGCGCCCTGTGGGCCACCATTGAGGCCGCAGGCGTGCAAAGCTTTGGCAACCCCCATGCCGACGCGCTGCGCTGGCCGCTTAATCGCGCCGAGGCGCTGGCGTGGCTCAGCCACTTCATCACCACCACGCTGTCGCACTTTGGCGCGTACGAAGACGCCATGAGCACGCGCAGCGCGCGGCTGTTCCACTCGCTGCTGTCTTTTGCGCTCAACACCAAGATGCTGCACCCGCATGAGGTGGTGCAACGGGCCCAGGCCGCTTACCACGCAGGCGCTGCGCCATTGGCAGCGGTAGAGGGCTTCATCCGCCAGATCCTCGGCTGGCGCGAATACGTGCGCGGCATCTACTGGGGCCACATGCCCGGCTACGTTGAGCGCAACGCCTTGGGGCACACCACACCGCTGCCGCAGTGGTTCTGGTCGGGCAACACCCGCATGCGCTGCCTGCAGCATGCAGTGGGCCAGTCGCTGCAGGATGCGTATGCCCACCACATCCAGCGCCTCATGATCATAGGCAACTTTGCGCTGCTGGCGGGGATCGACCCCGCCGCCGTGCACCGCTGGTACTTAGGTGTTTACATCGACGCCTTTGAATGGGTGGAAGTGCCCAACACCCTGGGCATGAGCCAGTTTGCCGACGGCGGCCTGCTGGCCACCAAGCCCTATGTCAGCAGCGCCGCCTACATCGACCGGATGAGCGACTATTGCAAGGGCTGCCGCTACGACAAGAAGCTGAAAGTAGGCGACGGCGCCTGCCCCTACAACGCACTGTACTGGGACTTTTTCGCGCGCAACGAAGCCACGCTGGGGCAGAACTTCCGGCTGGGCATGGTCTACCGGCAACTGCAGAAGATGCAGGGCCCCCCGCTGGATGCGCTGCGCGAACATGCCACCCACCTGCGCACGCGGCTGGACACGCTGTAGACCAATCTCCCTGTCATCACCGCCCACCCATCGGCCCCACATCCCCTATCGGAGCCCGCCATGTCCACGCCATCCCTCCAGTCATTGCCCCAGGGCTACCGCGCCCTCGTCATTGGCGCCACCGGCGCCATCGGCGGCGCCTTGCTGACCCACTTGCAGGCCGATCCCCGCTGCGCCCTGGCCGTGGGCCTGGGCCGCCACACCAGCCCAGCGGTCGATCTGGACGATGAAGCCACCATTGCCCGGGCCGCCCAGCACCTCAAGGCCCAGGGCCCGTGGCACTGCATCATTCACGCCGCAGGCATGCTGCATGGACCCCAAGGCCTGCCCGAGAAGCGCATGGCGCAGTTGAACTATGCGCAGATGGAAGCCACCTTCTGCACCAACACCTTCGGCCCCGCGCTGGTGCTGGCCCACTTTGCGCCGCTACTGCCCCGGCAAGGGCGCAGCCTGCTGGCCGTGCTCTCGGCCAAGGTTGGCAGTATTGGCGACAACCGCCTGGGCGGCTGGTACAGCTACCGTGCATCCAAGGCCGCACTCAACATGCTGCTCAAAACGGCGTCGATTGAAGTGGCCCGCACCCACCCGCAGGCCGTGCTGGCGGCGCTGCATCCGGGCACGGTCAATTCGGCGCTGTCGGCGCCATTCAACGGGGCAAAGATTGGGAGGGCCGCAGACGATGCGGCAGCGGACTTGTTGCGTGTGTTGGACGGGCTGGGGCTGGAACAAACCGGCGGCTTTCACGCCTACAACGGGCAAGAACTGCCATGGTGAATCCGACTTGATGGGTGCCAGGGGGACTGTCAGTGGGGATTCTGTGCGCAGATAAAACCTGCCTGTTCGTAATGGGGTAAGGCGCGTGAAGCACCTTTGAACAAGGTTGGGGACAACCGGCACAGCGCAGCGCGCGCTGTCCGTAGATACGGCACGCGCTGCGCGGTTCCGGGTTGCGTTTGCCTTTACCGGGCGGTGGCCGCGGTAGAGGTGCTCGCACCGACCGCCAAGTTGGATTGCACGTTCACGCTCTGCTGCACCAGCGAAGAGATACCGCTGTTCTGGCTGGCAATCATGATGCCCGCAGCCGACTGACCGACGCTGGTCATAGTGTTGGAC
>NZ_NCFM01000059.1:0-12065 GCF_002281195.1 Acidovorax sp. 35-64-16
CGCCCATCCGCCTTTTAAAACCAGATCGACATGCCGACCCAGAAACGCGCACTGACCCGCTCGATGACCCTGCTGTTTGCCATCGCTTGCGGCACCATCTGTTGGCGCCGCTTGAATTCTGACCCACCCTGCCGATCCAATATTGACCCAGGGCGGATTGCTGAATTTGGAATCAGCAACTGTGGATAAGTGTACCCAGTAGCCCGTTTAGAACGGTTCGTCTGGCTCTGCTGATGCCGGTGCAGTTATGCTGCCTTTGCGCGCACTCTCTCTGGCCTTGATGCGTGACTTCGCCGCCAGGGTGCTGTGGCGGAAGCGGTGGGATTCATTTCCGGTCTCCACGATATGGCAGTGATGGGTCAAACGGTCCAGGAGCGCTGTGGTCATCTTGGCGTCCCCGAACACCGCCGACCATTCCGAGAAGCTCAGGTTGGTCGTGATCACCACGCTGGTGTGCTCGTACAGCTTGGAGAGCAGATGGAACAGCAGGGCGCCACCGGCCTGGCTGAAGGGCAGGTACCCCAGCTCATCCAGAATCACCAGGTCCAGGCGCGACAGCGCCAGTGCGATGCGCCCAGCCTTGCCCTCGCGCTTCTCCTTCTCCAGTTCGTTGACCAGATCCACCGTGGAATAGAAGCGCACCCGCTTGCCCTTGGCTGCAATGCCCGCCACTCCGATGGCTGTGGCCAGGTGCGTCTTGCCCGTGCCCGGCCCACCAATGAGCACCACGTTCTGTGCCGTCTCGGTGAACTCCAGCGTACTCAGTTGCTTGACCAACTTGTGGTCTATCTTGGAGGCCTCGAAGTCAAAGCCTGCCAGGTCCCGGTGTAGCGGGAACTTGGCCGCCTTCATCTGGTGGCGCACCGAGGCAAAGGCCCGCTGTGCGTGCTCTGCCTGCAGCAGGTGCTCAATCAACCAGCGCGAGGTCTGTATGCCCACATCACTGCTTTGTCCCTCTGCAGTGGTCAACTCGACCCAGGCGCCGGCCATGCCGTTCAGGCGGAGTTCCTTGAATTGAGCAGCAATATCACGCATGGCTCACGCCCTCCATGGCGTCGCCACGCAGGCTGTCGTAGCGCCCGGTGTCGGCCAGTGGTGCCTCCTTGAGATCCAGGGTGCTCTCTATGTTGGGAGGAGGCTCTGGCGCATCAAGCCGAGCCAATACGTTGAGAACGTGCTCGGTGCTGAGCGCGCCCGATTCGATCACCAACTCCACCGCCACCAGCACCGCTTCCAGTCCGTGGCTGGACACGCAGTTGAGCACCTGCGCCATGGTCTTTTCACCGCCCTCATGGCGCATCAAGCCTTGTCGCAATCGCTGCAAAGGCGTCGGCATGTCTGCAAAGGGCGCGCCATTTCTCAGGGCACCAGACTTGCGCTGAATCAGCGCAATATAGTGCTGCCAGTCGTAGCAGATGTGGCCCCGGTTGGGCAGCCTCTCGTGCCGTGCCACGATCATTTCGTCGCTGGCGATCTCCACCCGGCCGGGGTACAGCCGGGTGCTCACGCGCTGGCCTGCCAATTCGCACGGCACCGAGTAGCGGTTGCGCGCCACCGCCACCAGGCAAGTGCTCGACACCTTGGCTGAGCGCTCCACATAGCCATCAAAGGCTGTCGGCATGGGCATCAGTTCCGCACGCTCCTGCTCCAGCATCTCGGCCACGCTGAACGCCTTGTACTCTGGGTGGCGCACCTCCTCCCACAGACTGCGGCAGCGTGCGCCCAGCCAAACATTGAGCTCGGCAAAGCTGCCAAACTTCTGCTGCTGCGCCTCCAGCCAGATGCGCCTGCGGCTGTCCTGCACGTTCTTCTCCACCACGCCTTTCTCCCAGCCGCTGGCTACGTTGCAGAAGTCGGCATCGAATAGGTAATGTGCGCACATCACGGCAAAGCGTGCGTTGACGATGCGGCCCTTGCCACCTTGTCCGCCTTTGCCGCGCGGGACCTTGTCCACGGCCGTCTTCATGTTGTCGTAAATACCCCGGCGAGCCACGCCACCGAGCGCCGCAAAGGAACGGGTGTGGGCGTCAAACAGCATCTCGTGACCCTGGCTGGGGTAGGCCACCAGCCAGAACGCCCGACTGGCGCACAGCTTCATGTGCGACACCTGCATGCGGTGGTAGATACCGCCCACCACCAAGCCCTCTTCGCTCCAGTCGAACTGGAACGCCTCGCCCATCTCGAACTTCAGTGGCACGAACGCCCGGGCGTCCTTGCCAGCGTCGACGCGCCAGGCCCGGATAAAGTCCGTGACGCGGGTGTACCCACCCTCATATCCGCTGGCCTTGATTTGCGCAAACAAGGCGCGTGCCGTGCGACGGTTCTGCTTGGGTCGATGCGCATCGGCCTTGAGCGACTGCTCCAGTTCGGCCACATACGCATTGAGCTTGTTGAAGCCCGCCGTGCGGCTGTAGACGGGCTCCTTCACCTCCTCTGGCTTCCTCAGCCAGCTTCGCACCGTGTTGCGCGATAGGCCCGTGCGCTTGGCTATCTCATGCAACGACACCTTGTCGCGCATGTGCATACGTCGAATTCTTCCCAACATTTCCATGGTGATCACCTTGCATTTTCCCTGCCCAATATTTAGGCAAGGCAAGTAAAACACCTGGGTCAGTTTTGAAGCGGCACATGCCCTCTAAGTGGGTCAGTTTTCAGTCGGCGGCAACAATCAGGTGCGTCATGCGCATGCTTTTGTGGTCGATGACCAGCACCCGCACTGGCCCAGCGTGGGTCGTTGATGCCGGAACTCGGTGCCTATGGCGGATTGTTTGTCAGCGCATTCGTCGCTGCCATTGCTGCCCACAGCATCCGAGGCCGTGCTGGTGGCACTGCTCCTCACTGATGCCTACTCGGTCTGGTTGCTTCTGCTGGTGGCAACGGTGGGCAATGTGCTCGGGGCGGTGGTGAACTGGTTGCTGGGACGCGGGTTGAGCGTTACCGCGATTGACCCTGGTTCCCAGTCAAACCCGAATCAATGGGCCGGGCGCAGCACTGGTACCAGCGTCACGGCAAGTGGACGTTGTTGTTGAGTTGGCTGCCCGTGGTGGGCGATCCGCTCACCGTTGTGGCCGGTGTCATGCGCGAGCCATTCGGCGTGTTTCTCGTGCTGGTGACGCTGGCCAAGTTCGGGCGGTACCTAGTTCTTGCAGGTATCGTGCTCGGACTGCAGTGAACAAGTCAGTTGGCGATGTGCACCCGGCGAATGGGCGCCGGGCATGAACAGCATTACGTGATCAAGCGGTCTGTTGAGGCCGCTTTTACCAGTCTTGCACGAGTGATCCTGCCCAACACGGCCACTTAAAGGCTCGCGCCGATGAAGGCGATGGTGGGTCACTGCCAAAAGGTGTTCCACATGGCCAACGTGCATGGATCCTCATTGCATCAGGCCCTCACAAACCCGACGCAGTCGCTGCTCAGCATCCTTTGCAACAGCCTGCACCTCAGGCTTGTCGACCATCTCCATTATCACCAGCGGATCGATGAACGCCACCGTGACGTGGCTTTCACCTTCCTGGCGGACAACCACGTTGCAGGGCAGGAGCAAGCCGATATCGGGCTCTGCCTGCAAGGCCTTGTGTGCCAGCGGTGGGTTGCAGGCACCCAGGATGCGGTAAGGCGGCATGTCGACGCCCAGCTTCTCCTTCATCGCGTATTGCACGTCTATATCGCTGAGCACACCAAAGCCCTCCATTTTGAGGGCAGCCAGGACGCGCTCAATGGCTTCATCGAACGAAAGTCTAAGTGTTGCGTTGAATCCGTACATCGTGTTCTCCTCGTTGGTCATCGACCAGCATTTCACATTCGCCGGAATGGCGACCATGACGTTGTCGGAATGGCTTGCCGTCAATTGGTTCCTGCCCATGCCTGGACAATGCGTTTGGGTCGCTGCATCGGCAACGCAGTCTGCTTCACTCTTCAGCCGGAAAGCACAGCCGGGCTTCCATGCCCACGACCTGGCGCGGCTCCAGGTGCAACTCGCCGCCATAGCGCCTCGCGATGGCATCGACAATGGAAAGGCCCAGGCCGCTGCCGATATCGCCATCCACACTGCCACTGCCGCGTCTCCAGAACCGCTGCGCCGCTTGTACAACTTCAGCAGCGGACATACCCGGGCCTTCGTCAAGGACGCAGAACGCCACATGACCTGGCAGCCGCTCGATCCGCAGCACGACTGTGCTCTGCCTTGGCGAATGCCGCAACGCGTTGTCGAGCAGGTTGCGCAAAGCCGAAACCAGCAACGCCTCGGGAATTGCCAGTGATGCTGCGTTTGTCGTGGCCTGCAACTCAACGCACCGGATGCTGGCCCCACCGACCTGTGGGGCGACGGCCGACGCATCGTCGATCGCCTGCTGCGCTGCATGCAGCGCATCGGCCCGCGGCGCCTTCTCGGGTTTCGCCGCTCCTTCAAGTCGCGCCAGCAACAACAATTGCTCGAGCGTGCGGTGCAGCCGTGCCACACCCTGCTGCGCATTCGCCAGCGCCTCGCCCGCGGCGCCATGCAACCCAGATTCCCCGCACGCCAGGCGCAGCACCTGCAGATGCGTCTTGATGGCGGTCAGTGGCGTTCGCAGTTCGTGTGCTGCGTCGTCGGTGAACCGCCGCTCGCGCTCGATCGCGTCCTGCACACGCACCAGCAGGCGAGCGACGGTATCAATGAGCGGCTGCAGCTCGGGCGGCGCGTCGATGGCAGGCAACGGAGATTGGTCGTCCGCACGCCGGTTCAGCAGCGCCGTGCGCACCCGTTCGATCGGCGCGAGGCCCCGCCCGACACCGATCCACAGCAGCGCCAGGCTGACCGCCATCGCGACGGCGAACGGTACCGCTGCGGAAAGCGCAATCTCGCGCAGCAGGCCTTCGCGCGCATCCATGCGGTCGGCGGTGGCAATGCGCACCTCGCCGACTTGCAGCACATACGTGCGCCAGGGTTTGCCACCGTAGACGGAGGTGCTGTAGCCCAAAGCCGCACCCTCCAACCCGGGGCTGGTGGCCGTGCGCGCAATCGGCTGGATTGCAACCTCGCTGCGAACCAGGCTGACCTCGCACGCCAGGCCGTCGCGCGCGATCACATCGAGCGGCAACACGGGCGGTCCGTTGACCTGCAGGCGTTCGGCGGGAAGGCGCGCGACCAGGCCAGCCACCATGCGCGCCGAGGCGGCCAGCCGCTCGTCCAGAGCGCTTCGCAGCTGCTCGCGCACATCCATGAACATCCACACCGCGACGACGCTCCACAGCAGCGTCAGCGACAACCCGATGATGGCGACCAGGCGCAGGCGCAGCGTCATCGCTTTTCCTCGACAGCAGAACCGGCCTCACCCAATCGGTAGCCCAAGCCGCGCACCGTCTCGACGATCGCAGGGCCGAGCTTGCGGCGCAGGTGGTGGATGTGTACGTTCACGGCGTTGCTTTCCACGTCGGTCTCAAAGCCGTACAGACTGGCCTGGAGTTGCTCCAGGCTCAGAATGCGGCCGGGGTTTTGCAGCAGCGCGCGCAACAACGCGAGCTCGCGTCGCGAAAGCTCGACGCGCACGCCATGCAGTCGAACCTCAGCGCTGGAGGCGCTGAAGGTCAGGCTGCCGTGTTCGACGAGGTCGCTGCTTCGGCCACTGGCGCGGCGCACCAGTGCATGCAGTCGCGCCACCAGCTCGTCGAGCTCAAAGGGCTTGAGAAGGTAATCGTCGGCGCCGGCCCGCAGGCCCGCGACGCGGTGTTCGAGCGCGTCACGCGCCGTCAGCACAAGCACGGGGATCGCCTGCCCCTGGGCGCGCCAGCGTGCGAGCACTGCCATGCCGTCTTCGTCGGGCAGGCCGAGGTCGAGCACACAGACATCGAAGTGCGACGCGCCTACCGCCGCACGCGCCTTCGCGGCGGTGTCGACGTGGTCCACGGTCACGCCGAGCAGACGTAGCCCGGCGACGATGCCACTGGCAACGAGACGGTCGTCTTCAATCAGCAGGACGTGCACAGTAGTCTTCGCAGGGGCCACTGGCGAGCTCACGGTCGACAATCAGCAACAACGATGCGACGACGGCGATACACGGCCTGATGGGTTTCATGGCGCAATTATGGTGGCTGGTGGTTGCCAAGCAGGGGGGTAATTCGCCGGGAAGGTTGTTAACGCCACCTTAATCGCGGCATTCAAGGATGGCGTTTCGGTGACACCCCGTCACGCTTTGACACCAGCCCATGCCCGTACTTTCCGATCGCCTTCGAAGCAGCCTGCGCGCTGCCCTCGCCGCCCTGGTGCTGCTGTGGGGCGTGGCCTGGCCGGTTCACGCGGCAGAAGAGTTCCTGCAGCCCGAGCAGGCCTTTCGCCTGCAGGTGACGAAGTCCAGCGCCGACCAGTTGCACCTGAGCTGGACCATCGCGCCGGGCTACTACCTGTACCGTGATCGTATGGTGGTGACCGCATCCTCTTCTGGGACACGCGTGCAAACTGAACTCCCGCCCGGCATCCGCAAGGACGACCCCAACTTCGGCGTGATGGAGGTCTACCACGACGCGGTCACGATGAAGGTGTCGCCCGCCGGTGCCGCCGCACTCAACGTGACTTGGCAGGGTTGCGCCGACGCCGGGCTGTGTTATCCGCCGCAGACGCAGACGATTCAGGTGGCCGACGTCTCGTCGGATACCGCCACCACAGCACCCGCTGACACATTGGTGCGGGCGCAAGAACCGGGCGCCCCCGGCCTGTGGAACAGCGTTTCCGGCAGCGACACCCAGATCACCCAGTGGCTGGGCGAACGCTCGCTAGGTTGGACCTTGCCGCTCTTCTTCCTGCTCGGCATCGCGCTCGCGTTCACGCCCTGCGTGTTGCCGATGTTGCCCATCGTCTCCGGCATCGTCGTCGGCAGCCGGGCGCCGCCGCGACGCGCGTTCGCGCTGTCCATGGCGTTCGTGCTGCCCATGGCGCTGACCTATTCGGCGCTGGGCGTGGCGGCAGCGCTGGCAGGAGCGAACCTGCAGGCGATGCTGCAGAACCGCTGGACGATGCTCGCCTTGGGCGGCATTTATGTCGTGCTCGCGCTCGGCATGTTCGGCGTCTTCACTTTGCAACTGCCTGCCCGGCTGCGCGACAAGCTCGACGGCGCAAGCCGTGGCCTGCGCGGCGGATCGCTGCCGGGCGCAGCGGCCATGGGCGTGCTGTCGGCACTGCTCGTCGGCCCATGCATGACGGCGCCGCTGGCGGGTGCGCTGCTCTACATCGCCCAGAGCGGCAACGTTGTTCATGGCGCGCTGTTGCTGGCGGCGCTGGGTCTGGGCATGGGCACGCCACTGGTGATCGTCGGCACACTGGGCTCGCGTTTCCTGCCGAAACCAGGTCCGTGGATGGATCGCGTGAAGGGCGCGCTGGGCTTCGCGCTGCTCGGCACGGCGGTTTGGATGCTGGAACGCGTCGTGCCCGAGCCAGCCGCATTGCTCATGTGGGGCGCGCTGCTGCTGGCTGTGGCGGTGACTCTCGTTCACACGTCGTCCCGCAGCGCTGCAGCTGTCGCTGCCAACGCGGCGCCAAACCTGCTCGCGATCCGCACGCTGGCGGTTCTGGCTGGTCTGTGGGGCAGCGCGATGGTGCTCGGTGCGGCGGGCGGTGCGGTGGATCCCTGGCGGCCACTGACGCTCGCCGCGGCGTCGGCAACGGGCCCGGCGCAAACGACGAACTTGAAATTCGAACCGATCGCCAGCGAAACAGAACTTCAGGCCCGGTTGGCCGCCGCGCGGGCGCAGGGGCAACCCATCCTCGTTGACTTCTATGCCGACTGGTGCGTCTCCTGCAAGGCGATCGAGAAAGAGGTTTTCGGAGATCCACGCGTGCAACGCTCGCTGGCCGGCGTGCTGCTCCTGCGTGCCGACGTGACCGCGAACGATGCCCGTCACCGTGAGCTGATGCGCACCCACCAGGTGATTGGCCCGCCGACCGTGATGATGTTCGATGCAGCCGGACGCGAGCGGCGCGACGCCCGCCTAGTCGGTGAATTCACGGTCGAGCAGTTCTTGCAGCGACAGCCTGGGCCACCCACACCCGACATGGGAGCTCCTGCATGAACCAGTCCTTGCAGATCGGCCCTCTGTCGCTGCCGTACTCGGTGCTGCTGGCCCTGTTTGCCATCGCGCTTGGAAGGTGGGTCGCCAGGTGGATGGCGAAGGCGGCAGGCATCGAGGCCGAGCCCACGTTGACGCGCATGCTGTTTGTCGGTCTGTTCGCGGCACGACTCGCCTTCGTCTGGCAATGGCACGAGCAGTATTTCGATGCCCCGCTGAGCATCCTGGACATCCGCGACGGCGGTTGGGAGCCCACTGCGGGTGTTGTGGCGGCCTTGCTGTTCGGCCTGCAGCGCGCGCAACGCCAGGCAGGCATGCGCAAACCCGTGTTCGCTGCAGCGATCACCACAGGCATGGTGCTCATGCTGGGTGGCTTCGCTTCCGTATTGATGTCGACCACACCAGTGCCTTTGCCGCCGTTGGCGCTCGCCTCGCTGAATGGCCAGTCGGTGTCGATTGCGGGCTTTGCCGGAAAGCCCACCGTGGTCAACCTCTGGGCCACCTGGTGCCCGCCGTGCGTGCGCGAGATGCCGGTGATGCAGCAAGCACAGGCCGCCAACCCGGACGTGAACATCGTCTTCGTCAATCAAGGCGAAGACTCAGCAGCGATTGCCGGCTTCCTCAAGCGAAACGGCTTGACGCTGCGCAATGTGCTGCTCGATCCAAAGCGTCTCACCGGCGCAGCGCTGGGCCACAGCGCCTTGCCAACCACGCTGTTCTTCGATGCGCAGGGAAAGCTTGCCGACACCCGCATTGGCGAGCTGTCGCAAGCCACGCTCACCCAACGCCTGACAATCCTTCGCGCCGACTCACCCCCGCCACAACAACTCCCTTCGCCATGAATCATCAAAACACTCCCGCCCGCGCATCACTCATACCTTCCGCGACCGTGTCCACCGTGGTCGTGCTGATTGCCCTTGCATCGGCCGTTGCATCGATTGCCCTCGCTGCCCCGCAACTCCCTGCAGCGCTTCAGGCGCTGGAAAAAAAGGGCCTGAGTATCGTTGGCACATTTCCAAGCCCGAGCGGAATGACGGCCTACGCTGCTCATGCAGGCACCGAGCCGATCGCCCTGTACTTGACGCCTGACGGCAAGCACGTGATTGCCGGAACGCTGTTCGACGCCTCCGGCAAGAACCTCACCGAGGCCGGGCTGGAAAAAGTACTCGCCCAGCCAATGACCGAGGCGGTCTGGGGCAAACTCGAGAAGAGCCACTGGATTGCCGACGGTCGCGAGGACGCGCCACGAACGGTCTACGTCTTCACCGACCCCAACTGTCCCTACTGCAACAAGCTGTGGGCCGATGCACGGCCTTGGGTCGACACGGGCAAAGTACAGCTTCGGCACGTCATGGTGGGCATCCTGACGCCGACCAGCGCAGGCAAGGCAGCAGCGTTGCTGGGCGAAAAGAACCCGGCTGCTGCGCTGGACGCATATGAACGCAGGCATGTCGCGTCGAATGCAAAGACGCTGGCCAGCGGGCGGCCCAAGCCCCTGGGTGATGACAGTCTTAAACCGCTTTCGGTGGTTCCTGCCGGGATAGCAGACCAGCTCGATGCGAACGCTGCGCTGATGGCGTCTTACGGTCTGCGAGCAACCCCGGCGTTGGTCTGGAAGGACGCCAAGGGCAGCGTGCAGATGCGCCAGGGCGCGCCTGAGTCCGATCTGGCTGCCATTTTCGGGCCACGATGAGCGCGGAAAGCTGCATCGATTGCACCGTTCGCCAACGCACAGAAGATTCGTCCACCGCGTGGTGCACTGTGATGCTAGGAATGCAGTCTCGAAATCGATCCGCCAGTCGGTATCACCTACCCATCGAGTAGGTCTGTCGGGCAGGCTGAAAGAGTCACCACCGACTCACATCATTCTTTCAAGGACTCACACATGACCCACTTCTCCAGGGCGCTTTCAGCATTAACTACGGCATTGGTGTTGGCCGCCGGTGTGGTGGGCCCGGTCCAGGCTCAAAGCGTCGTCAATGTGTACGGCCCCGGCGGCCCGGCCCCAGCGATGCAGGAGGCTGCCAAGGCGTTTGGCGCCACAAACAACATCACCGTGAACGTGGCTGCAGGACCCACCCCGCAGTGGATCGACAAGGCAAGAGAGGATGCCGACGTCATTTTCAGCGGCGCCGAAAACATGTTTACCGACTTCGCCAAGGCCTTGCCGGGCGCCTTCGAGTTGAAGGACGCCTATCCACTTTACCTGCGACCCGCGGCAATCCTGGTGCGGCCCGGCAACCCGAAGAACATCCGCAGCTTTCGCGACCTGCTGGCCCCAAACGTCAAGCTGCTGACTGTCGCCGGTGCTGGGCAAACCGGATTGTGGGAGGACGTGGCGGGGCGCACCGGAGACATCGCGATGGTGCGGGCGTTTCGCAAGAACATGGTCTTTCCCGAGGCCGCCAGCAGTGGCGCAGCCAAGGAGCAGTGGGCACAGCAGAAAGACATCGACGCGTGGCTGATCTGGAACATCTGGCAGGTGGCCAACCCCAATCTGGCGCAGGTCGTCGAACTGGATGAGCCGTTTCGCATCTATCGCGATGCTGGCGTGGTGCTGACGCGCAAGGGAAAGACCGATCCGCAGGCCCCCGCCTTTGTGGCGTTCCTGAAGTCGCCAGCCGGGCAGGAGATCTTTGCCAAATGGGGTTGGGATGCGCGCCCAGTCGCCGCCGTCGACGGAGCCCGATCCGCTGCGCCATTGAGCGTGTCGAGCCAGGCGGATGTCGAGCGGCGATTCGCGCGCATGGACACGAACCGTGATGGCGCGGTCACCTGGGAAGAGGCAGCGCCCTCGCGAGCACGCGAATTCGACTCCATGGACAAGAACAACGACCGCCGCATCACGGATGTCGAATTTCGTGGCCAGCTGCCGATCGGCAGTTTCGACATCAACACAGACGGCGCGGTCTCGAAAGCTGAGTTCCTCGCTACGCATCGATTGATGTTCATGCAGTTCGATGCTGACGCGAATCAGCGAATCTCAATTAGCGAGTTCACTACGGCACAGCGCGCTACCGCGAAACAGGCCGTATTGAATTGATCCCCAACATGACCAGCACAACACGCATCGATCGTATCGGCTCGCACTTCACCGCCGTCGTGATTGGGGCGATGCAACTCCTGCTGATGATCGTGATCACGGTAGCGGTGCTGGAGCTGTTCTGGCTGTTCTTCACCAGTGCCGCCGATTGGCTTCGCAACGTGGACTCGGTGCCAGACCTCCAACTGGCCGTCCAGAGACGCTTTGCAGGCGTGCTGCTGATCCTGCTTGGCCTGGAGATACTCGAATCGCTGAAGATCTTCTTCACTGAGCACAAGGTCCGGCTCGAACTGATTCTCATCGTGGCGGTTATCGCCGTCAGCCGCCACATCATTCAGCTTGACTTCGAACACACCGACGGGCTTGTCCTCATCGGCATCAGTGCGCTGGTGATCTCGCTGACTGCGGGTTACTTCCTGGTCAGGTGGAGAACGCTGAGCAACGCCGGGCAAAGGACCGATCCATGACCTGCTGACAAGCATTGTTGCGACTCGGCTTGATGCGCAGTCCGCTGCCCCTAGGCAGCGCGACGCTGGTCAAGTGGACCGATTCGTGATTGCCACCTCACCGTTCGAAAGACAGACATGGCTGAACGCAAACTCACGATCCTGCAGATCAACGATCTGCACGGCTACCTCGAACCGCATCCGGAAGCCTTTCGCGGTCGAGGCAAGTTCAACTACAGGACCTGCGGCGGTCTGGCGCGCATCTTCAGCATTTTCAACCGGGTACGCGCCGAGCGCCCCGGAGAAGTGCTGGCGCTGGACAACGGCGACACCTTCCATGGCACCTTCGTTGCCGGACAATCCCAAGGCGAGTCAATGCTGCCGCTGATGAATGCGCTCGAATTCGATGCGATGACGCTGCACTGGGAGTTCGCCTACGGTGTTGACGCCGACCGAAAACTGAGCCACTTTTTGGTGTGATGCCGACCTAAAACTGAGCCAGGTGTTTTACCTACCCTGCTGTTTTGTGCAGCAAGGGA
>NZ_NCFM01000060.1:0-11800 GCF_002281195.1 Acidovorax sp. 35-64-16
GAGCGGCAAGCGAGCGCTCAACCTTCCTTGGCCGAACGTGTTTCGAGGCCCAAAACTCGTGCCATACTTGGCCTCATGCGGTTGAATTTCCTATCCGTAAAAACACGGACCGCTGATGTTTTTCCAATCCGGCGGTTGTTGCGACGGTAGTGCACCAATGTGCTATCCAGCCGGGGAATTTGCTGTTAGCGATACCGATATCCATTTAGGCGACCTTGATGGCACGCCGTTTTACATGGGTATGGAACAATTCGAATACTGGAAACATACGCAACTGATCATCGATGTGGTGAGCGGTAATGGCGGCATGTTTTCGCTGGAAAACGGTAGCGGCAAGCGTTTTCTGACGCGCTCGCGCTTGTTTACCGATGCGGAATGGGCGACACTGGAACAGCAGGACCAGACTTAAGAATCATAGGGGAGCAATTTGACGCTGAACGTGACTTCAATTTGCAAATCGTTCGGGCAGCGCAAAGCACTCGATAACGTCAGTCTGCACGTTGCCGCCGGAGAATTCCTGGCATTGCTGGGACCCAACGGTGCCGGTAAAACCACGCTATTTCAAATCCTTTCGGGACTTTTTACCGCCGATTCGGGCACTGCCGTGATTGGCGGCGCCGACATTGGAAAAACACCGATTGCTGCGTTGTCGCAACTGGGAATCGTATTTCAGCAACCGGCGCTGGATCTGGATTTGAGCGTCACCGCCAATCTGCAATTTCAGGCTGATCTGCACGGCATTCCCCGCCATGAGGCAAAGCAGCGCATCGCTTTGTGCCTGGCGCGTTTCGGCTTGTCGGAACGCGCACACGATACCGCACGTGTTTTATCCGGAGGCAACCGGCGCAAGGTGGAATTGGCGCGCGCGTTGCTCACCTATCCCAAATTGCTGTTGATGGACGAGGCCACGGTCGGAATCGACCCCGCTTCGCGCATGCAAATCATCGCGGATGTCAAAACCCTGTGCAAGGAGCAAAACATGGCGGTCTTGTGGGCCACCCACCTGGTGGACGAGGCCGACAGCGCGGACCGCATTATCGTGATGGCCAAAGGCCGGGTGCAATTCGACGGATTGTCGGCGCAACTGGTGGCGGCTCAGCAATGCGCGACATTGACCGATGCTTTTTTACGCTTGACCGAATAATAAACAACGGGAGACAGGGGCGCATGAAAATAACCATACAAAAAATTTTTCCGGCGTGCGCAATGACGATTGCGATCGCAGTGGGCTTTGCGCTACCGACAGTTGCGTCGGCCAAACAAACCGGAGCGGTATTCATTTCCAGCGAAAAGGATAATCTGATCACCGTACTGGACGGCAAGACCCAGCAACAGATCGCAGCGATCAAGGTGTGCAAGCGCCCGCGCCATATGCAGCTCACAAAGGATCGTCTGCGGTTGATCGCGTTATGCGGCGATGACGGCAGCGCGGTGGTGATCGACGTTGCTACTAAAAAAATAGTGGACAAGATACCGCTGCAAGAGGGCGCGGAAATATTCGACCTGTCGCCCGATGGCAAAAAGCTCTATTTCTCGAATGAAGACGAAGCCACTATCGTTGCAGTCGATCTTGCCAGCAAAAAAATACTCAGCGAAATCAAGGTTGGCCAAGAACCGGAAGGCGTGCTGGTGACGCCGGACGGCAAGACGCTGTATGCGACTTCCGAAGTTGCAAGCTTGGTGCACGTGATCGATATTGCCAGCAGAAAAATCGTCAAGAATATCGAAGTTGGCCAGCGTCCGCGTCGCTTTGCCTTGACCCCGGACGGCAAGGAGCTGTGGGTCACCTGTGAACTCGGGGGATCGGTGAGCATTATCCGCACTGCCGACTATAGCATCAAGGGCACGGTCAAATTCCAGCCGAAGGGCTTCCGTGCCGACGATATCACTCCGGTGGGAGTGACGATGGCCACCAACGGCAAAACCGCTTTCGTGGCGCTGGGCAAGGCAAATCATGTGGCGGTGGTCGATGTGGCAAGCATGAAAGTGCAGAATCTGATTCTGGTGGGCAAGCGCGCATGGGGTTTGGCGCTGTCGCGCGACAATGCGACGCTGTATGCTGCCAACGGCTTGTCGGACGATGTTTCAGTGGTCGATGTCGCCCGAGGCCGTGCAGTGAAAACAATAAAGGCTGGCCGGGTGCCGCATAGCGTGGTAATCGATGATTAAGCCCACTTTCGATTTGAATACCAATTCTGGTCGCTGGCGCACGCTGCTCGCTTGTGCTCTTCTGGCAGGCGGAAGTTGTGCCGCGCAGGCACGCGATTTGACGATCGGCGTCGTCTATGCGCCGGACGATGCGCGCTATGCATCGAAACGGCTGGAGAAAAGTTTTCCCGGTCACCCGCTAGGCCGGCCTAAAGCGGGCGCCGAAGTCGCCCTTGCCGAATCGCAATTCCAGCTGTCCAATGCCGGCCTGAAAATTGCGCTGCAGGAAATCCCGCTGGATACCGTGCAGCAGGCACGCACGCAAATCGTTGCGATGGCGCAAAAGGGCGTCCGGCATTTCCTGCTCGACCTGCCGGGCGTCACGGTAGCGGAGCTGAGCAAGTCGTTGCAAACTACCGATGTAATGCTGTTCAATGTGTCGGCGCCGGAAGATAATTTGCGCCGTGCCGCTTGCAGCCCGAACCTGTTTCATACGCTGCCGGATGAATCGATGATGGCGGACGCGACCGCGCAATTCCTGACCGCGCACAAATGGACCCGCGTGCTGTTGCTGACCAGCACTGCAGCCGCCGACGCATCGCGTATCAGTGCAACGCGTCAGGCGATCAAGCGTTACGGCATCAAGGTGGTCGCAGATAAAATTTTCAAGCTGTCGAATGACCCGCGCGAGCGCGAATTGGGCAATGTCGCATTGCTCACTGCGGGGATCGATGCCGATGTAGTGTGGGTGGTGGATGCCGACGGTGAATTCGCGCGCGATGTGCCTTACCGAGTAAATTTGCCGCGGCCCGTGGTCGGCAGCGCCGGGCTGGTGGCAGAAGCCTGGCAAACCTCGTGGGAGCGCTACGGCGCGCCGCAATTGTCGCGGCGTTTCAAAAAAATCACAAACCGGCCCATGGCGGGCGCCGATTGGGCCGCATGGATTGCGACCAAGGCGATTATCGAAGTCGCGCTCAAGCTGCCGGACGCACGCACGCATCGGCGTGCATTGCGCAGCCCGGATCTGGCGCTGGACGGCTTCAAGGGCGCGCGCCTGTCGTTTCGCGCGTGGGATCAGCAACTGCGGCAACCGGTGTTTCTTGCCCATGGCGGCATCGGCGGCGGTATCGCCGGGGTTGCGCCTTTTGATGGCTTTTTGCATCCGACCAATAACCTCGATACGCTGGGCGCCGATCAAAAGGAATCGCCCTGCAAGCTTAGCGACAATGGCAGCAACGCAGCCGGAAGCAAAAAATGAAAACCGCACACGCGTTGCTGGCCCTGCGCGCGATTGCGGGGCGCGAAATTCACAAATTCCTGCGCCAGCCGGGCCGCTTGATTTCGTCGCTGGTACGCCCGGCGCTATGGCTGGTGGTGTTCGCGGCCGGCTTCCAGAACGTATTCGGGGTAGCGATCCTGCCGCCCTATGACACGTACGTCGAATACCGGGTCTATATGGTGCCCGGCCTGGCAATGATGGTATGCCTGTTCAATGGCATGCAATCGTCGCTGGCGATGGTGTACGACCGCGAGATGGGTGTGATGCGGCTATTGCTGACCGCGCCGCTGCCGCGCGCTTATTTGCTGGCGTGCAAACTGCTGGGCACCACTTTTCTGTCGGTGCTGCAAGTTGTCGCTTTTTTCCTGCTGGCGCTGCTGTTCGGTATTGATCTCACCTTCAGGCAAATCGCCATCGCAATGCCGATCGTCGCACTGGGTGCTTTCATGCTGTCTGCCTTCGGGCTGATGCTGTCGGTATACATCAAACAACTGGAAAATTTCGCCGGCACCATGAATTTCGTGATTTTCCCGATGTTTTTTCTGTCGACAGCCTTGTATCCTTTATGGAAAATCCAGGAATCGGGCGCGCAATGGATTTATGTACTGACCCGTTTCAATCCGTTTACGCATGCAATCGAAGCATTGCGTTTCGCACTGTACGGCCAGATCGAGCCGGTTTCTCTGACCGTGGTTGCAATCAGTACTATCGTTTTTTATTTAATCGCTGCAGTCGGATATGACCCGCAGCGAGGCTTGATCAAATCTGCGTAAGAACATGGCTCTGATCATCCCTCATTATTTTGCATGGAGCAGCGCAATGGCGACTCGCCTCTACTTTCGCATCTTGGCAGCGTTGTGCTTGCTGCTTTCCATGTCCGTTCTGCAGGCGGCCGAAAAGCCGTTAACACCGCTGCGTGTAGGCGTGCTGGAATTCGGTACCGTCAATTGGGAACTGGAAGTGATTCAAAGCCGCGAACTCGCTAAAAAGCGTGGCATCGATTTGAAAATCGTGCCGCTGGCGTCCGGCGACGCTTCCACCGTGGCGCTGCAAGGCGGTGCGGTGGACATGATCGTATCCGACTGGATCTGGGTGACCCGCCAGCGTGCCGAGTCCCATATGTATACGTTCGCGCCGTATTCGAACGCGGTGGGAGCGGTAATGGTCAAGCACGATAGCGGCATTAAGCAATTAGCCGATTTGCGGGGCAAAAAAATAGGGATTGCAGGCGGCCCGATGGATAAAACCTGGCTGTTGCTGCGCGCGTATGCACAACGCAAGCTCGGCGTCGATCTGACGCAAGCGGCGGAGCCGAATTATGCAGCGCCGCCGTTACTCAATGAACTGGCTTTGCGCGGGCAAGTGGATGCGGCACTGAATTTCTGGAATTATGCGGCGCGTCTGGAAGTGAGCGGCATGCGGCCATTGATCGAAGTGCCGGAAATCCTCAAAGGACTGGGAATTGACAAGCCGATTCCATTGATCGGCTGGGTGTTCCGCGAAGATTGGGCGGCTGCCAATACGGCAGCGGTCAAAGGCTTCTTGGCGGCATCGTATGAAGCGAAAGCCATTTTGGCCAGTTCGGATGCGCAATGGGACCGCCTCAGGCCAAAAATGCGGGCGGAAAACGATGCAGTCTTCAAAGCGCTGCGTGCGAAATTCCGGGCGGGCACTCCTACATGCTCGGATCCAGACACCATGACCGCAGTTGCCGCCACCTTCAAGATACTGGCCGAGACGGGCGGCGAAAAACTGGTTGGCAAGTCCAGAAGCCTGACAAGCGGCACTTTCTGGCCCGGTTTTTCACTGCCCCCATGCAGCAAGCATTGAAACCTGCGTTGGAATCCGGCATGCAATTGATGCAAGGGCGCTGGGCGCGAATTTTGCCGCTGTTGCTGTTTGTCTGCGTTTGGCAAGTGCTGGCGATAACACTGGATAGCAAAACCCTGCCGCCGCCCAGTGCGGTGATATCGACTTTATGGCACGAGTTGCGTGCCGGCGATTTGCTGTTTCATCTCGGCATGACGTTGCGCCGGGTCGGATTCAGCTTTGTCGCTGCGATGCTGATCGGCGTCGCGCTGGGCATTTTGATGGGCAATTCGAGAAATTGGGATCGCGTACTCGATACTTTCCTGATCCTGGGCCTGAATATCCCAGCCCTGGTGACCATCATCCTGTGCTACATCTGGTTCGGCCTGTCCGAAACGGCGGCGGTGCTGGCGGTGACCATAAACAAGATTCCGATGGTTGCCATCAGTTTGCGCGAAGGGGCGCGCGCGGTGGACAAGAATCTGCTGCAAGTGGCGCACGTGTATCGCTTGTCGCGCCGCGAGACTTTTTTCAAGGTATATCTGCCGCAACTGATTCCCTATTTGTTCGGCTCGGCCCGCAACGGGCTGGCATTGATCTGGAAAATCGTGCTGGTGGTAGAGCTGCTGGGACGCAGCAATGGAGTCGGTTTTCAGATCGGCAGTTATTTTCATTTTTTCGACATCACCGGCATTCTGGCTTATACGCTGGCATTCGCATTAGTGATTTTCGGTATCGAAGCGCTGCTGTTGCGCCCGCTCGAAACCCATCTGAACCGGTGGCGCACATGAATTCGTTGACGATCGATATCCGCAAGAAAGCGTATCCGAACGGCTGTTGCGCGATTGAAAACTTGGCATTTACCGCGCAGCCCGGCGAGTTCGTCGCGATTATCGGCCCTTCCGGCGCCGGCAAGACTACCTTGCTCAATTTGATCGCGGGACTGGATCGAAAACTGGAAGGCAGCATCGCCTTGCATTCGGAAGCGGGCACTCAGGCTGCTCCGACAATCGGCTTCATGTTCCAGGAGCCGCGGCTGATGCCGTGGCTGACCGTGCAGCAAAATCTGGAAATGGTGCTCGCTCCGCATGCGCGTGCGCAGCAAACCGCCTCCTTGCAGGATTTGTTGGCGCTGGTCGGCTTGCCCGGGTGCGGCGCACTGTTCCCAGGCCAGTTATCAGGCGGCATGCAGCGCCGGGTTGCGTTGCTGCGCGCTTTTATCGTCGAGCCGGATGTATTGCTGATGGATGAACCGTTTCAGTCGCTCGATGCACCGACTGCCAGTCAACTCAGAGTGTTGCTGCAAGACCTGTGGCAACGCACGCGTCCGACCGTGCTGTTTGTTACCCACAGTCTGCGCGAAGCGCTCAGCGTAGCCGACCGAATTTTATTCCTTTCGTCCCGGCCTTCCAGAGTCATTCTGGATTTCGCAGTCGAGTTGCGGCGCCCGCGCACCATCGAAGACATGGCGGTGCAGAAACTGCATACCTCGCTGCTCGAGCAGCATCCGCAATTGCTGGAAGGACGGCTGTCGCCCACGCAGGAAAAAGCCCCGTCTGATACGGTTCTGCAAACAGCGAAATATTGAGCGCAGAGCGCTCGGTCTTTCAATAGGGGATTTTTGCCGTAACCGCGCGCCAAGACTGGCGTCAATGCTATAAAAATATCCGTTAAACGGTCTTGGACTTTTCACCCTGATACCGTGCTCCGTACTGCAGGCGATAAACGGATATCGGTATCAGGCCGTCAAACCGTGCATCAATGTTCTGTGACCGTTCCGCGCCAGGCGCCGGTTTCCTTTCCGCGGCTTTCGAGCATTTCCTTGAACCGCTTCAAATTGCCTTTGGCCTGCATTTTTACTACACCGAATGCATCGCCGATGTGTTCGGCTACGCTCTCAGGGTCGTAATCCATTTGCAGCATGATTCTGGTCTTTGCATCCGAGATTTTATGGAAAGTAACCACCCCTGCGTTGCTTGTCCCGCTCGTGCTGTGCCACGCGATGCGTTTATCGGGAATTTGTTCGGTAATTTCCGCGTCCCATTCCTTTTCTTTCCCGGCAACATCGGCACGCCAATGTAAATGTTTGTCATCGAGTTGCCGCACTTCGTGCACGCTGTCCATAAACCGCGGGAAATCCTGGAACTGGGTCCATTGGTTGTATGCAGTGCTCACCGGTACATTGACTTCGATCGATTCTTCAACCGATGACTTCATGCCTGAATCACGCATTTTTTTCAGCTGTTTCGACAAGAGAACTCCGCCCACGGCAATCGCGGCGGCTGTAACAAGTCTGTTTGGCATTTTGCATCTCCTTTACGATGAGAGTTCATTTGCATGCACTGGGTATGACATTTTTGCGCTGGCTTCAAAAATTAAATATCTTTTTCACAACAGCGAACGGATATGACATTAGAAAAATAGTATGGTTCGTTCCGGAGCCGGCGAGCGGAAGGATTTTTAAGCCGTCAAAGCTAAATTTGCTATTTATCAAAAACAGCGGGCGGTTCCCAACGTGAAAGTGACAAGACTGGCGGCGCACAGCGTTCCGGAAAGTTTGCCGCAGATTAACACGCCAGGCGAAAAATTATTTGCAGTCGTATATGGCGGGAGTATTGCTAGAATACAGGCTGTTGCCTCTTTATTTTTGTGCGGAAATAAATATACATCCCCTTGTATATGCGCGCAAAAAATAGCAACCTCCAGCGGCCGCCGCTGCTACAGAAAATCGCTAGGCTCGGCTCCGGTTAATCGCGATCTCCGGTTCCCGTCTTTCTGGTGTTTTTCAGCGAGACGGGCATCCGATAATGGTGCGTATGTTCCGGGTATTCCGGATCGCCTGAATCTCATCTGCATATCGTTTGACTATCGGAAAGGATGTCGCCATGCCCAAGGAATCTACCGGAGTGAGCCTGGACGGCCAGGGCAAGCCGCTGTGGCTGGCGCTGGAATTGACTTATCGCTGCCCGCTGAAATGCTCGTGGTGCAGCAACCCGCTTAATTTCGAGGATTACGCCGCGCTGGAACTGTCGACCGACGAATGGCGGCGCGTGATGCGCGAGGCACGCGCGCTGGGTTCGCTGCAAGTCGGCTTTACCGGAGGCGAACCGCTGCAGCGCAAGGATCTCGAAGAACTGGTCGCGTATGCGGAAGAAATCGGTCTGTACAGCAACCTGATCACTTCCGGCGTCGGCCTGACCGAAGAACGCCTGATCGCGCTGAAACAGGCTGGCTTAAAGCAGATCCAGCTATCAATGCAGTCCACCGAGGCTGCGCTGACCGATGAACTGGTCGGCGCCAAAGCGCATTTGCTGAAACTGGAAGCGGCGCGGCTGATCAAGGCGCACGGTTTTCCGATGGTGCTGAACATGCCGGTCGGACGTCAGAACATTTCCCAGGTCGGCGCAATGATCGATTATGCAGCCAGCCTCGGCGCCGAATACCTGGAGCTGGCCAATTTGCAGTATTACAACTGGGCGCTGATCAATCGCGAAGAACTGATGCCGAGCCTGGAACAGGTGCGCGCGGCGGAAACAGTAGTGCAGGGCAAGCGGGCACAGCTGGGCAAGAAAATGGCGATCTACTATGTGATCCCCGATTATTACGAAGACCGCCCGAAGGCGTGCATGAACGGCTGGGGTGCGATCCACCTGACCGTCGCGCCGGACGGCGTGGCGATGCCATGCCAAGAGTCGCGCATGATTCCGGGACTGGAATTCGTGTCGGTGCGCGACCGGCCGCTGGACTGGATCTGGCACGAGTCGCCGCTGTTTCGCAAATACCGCGGGCTGGACTGGCTGCCGGAAGCATGCCGCAGCTGCGACGAGCGCGAAAAGGATTTCGGCGGCTGCCGCTGCCAGGCTTTCCTGCTCACCGGCGACGCCGGCAATACCGATCCGGCCTGCAGCAAATCGCCGCACCATCATTTGATCCAAGCCGCAGTACAGGCAGCCGCGCAGCCGATTCGCTTTCATAAGCCGCTGGTCAGGCGCGCCAACGGCGTGATGTCAACCGCCTTCCTGGAGGACTGAATGGGCCATCCATACGACACTGCAACCGGCACTCTGATGCTGGGGGCGCTACTGACCGCGGTGCTGCTGGCGCTGCTGCATTTTGTGATTCTGTGAGGCTGCGATGGAAGCTGCGATTTTCGACCTGGTGCTGCGCTGGGTACACTTTCTGGCCGGAGTGGTCTGGGTTGGACATAATTATTCCAGCGTGGTGCAGCGGCCGACCTACCGGCCGCTGTGCGCGCAGGATCTGAGCAGCGACGACAGCCCGCGCTTCCAGGCGCTGCTCAATCGCGAGCATGGCATGTTCCGCTGGGCATCGGTAGCGACCTGGTGCGCGGGCTTGCTGATGCTATGGCATCGCGGTACGCTGGGCGATGCGCTGAGTCTGCATGGCGCGCTGGCGCCGATCGGCATCGGCATGTATATCGGCACGCTGATGATGCTCAATGTCTGGTTCGTGCTGTGGCCGCACCAGCAAAAAGTGCTGGGGCTGGTGCCTGCCACGATCCCTGAGCGGTTGCGCTGCTCGCGCATCAGTCACCTGTCGTCGCGCACCAACACGATGCTGTCGGTGCCGCTGCTGTTCTTCATGGCGGCCGGCGCGCACGGCGGCGCTTATCTGTTCAAATGATGCCCATGATGCAGGGTTACAACTTCGCGTCCGGCCCGGCGCGGCTGCCGGACCCGGTGCTGGCGCGCGCGCAGCAGGAATTGCTGGTGCGCGGCGGCGACGGCATCAGCGCGGCCGAGCGGCCCTTTACCGGCCCTGTATTTCGCGCCACGCTCGCGCATGCGCGCCAGCGCCTGGCCGAACTGCTGGCGCTGCCGGATAATTACCGGATACTGTTTTTGGCCGGCGGCGCGATGCACCAGTTCTCGATGGTGCCGCTCAATTTATTGGGCGACTCGCGCCGCGCCGCCTATGCGGATTCCGGCTACTGGTCGCGGCGCGCAATGACTGAGGCTGCGCGCTTCGCCGATATCACGCTGGCCGCGCAATTTACCGGCAGCGCGCCATTGGCCGCGCCGCCGCTGGAGGGCTGGCAACTGCCGCCAGACAGCGCATATTGCCATATCACGCCTAATGAAACGGTTGACGGCGTCGCCTACCCGGCGTTGCCCGAATGCGGCGGCGTCCCGCTGGTGGCCGACGCGACTTCGTGCCTGCTGACCGCGCCGCTGGACGTATCGCGCTTCGGGCTGATCTATGCGGCAGCGCAAAAAAACATCGGGATTGCCGGCATGACGCTGGTGATCGTGCGCGAAGACTTGTTGCAACGCCCGGCGCCGCTGGCGCCGACGCCGTTTTCCTACCGGATTCAGGCCGAGCAGCATAGTTGCGTAAACACCCCGCCGACCGTCGCGATCGCGCTGGCCGGCATGGTGTTCGACTGGATCGCCGACCATGGCGGGCTGGTTGCAATGGGCGAACGCAACCGGCGCAAGGCTGCGCAGTTGTATGCGGCGATCGATGGCAGCGGCGGCTTTTATCATGCGCCAGTGGCGTCCGGCCACCGCTCGACTAGCAATGTGCGCTTTCACCTGGCAAATGATGCGCTGACCGAGCCCTTTATCGCCGCGGCCGAACAGCGCGGCCTCCATAATCTGCGCGGCCACAGCCAGATCGGCGGACTGCGCGCCAGCCTGTACAACGCGATGCCGGAAGCCGGTGTCGCGGCGCTGACTGCATGCATGGCTGACTTTGCACGGCGTTACGGATGAAATGCTTGTTGCCGCGCGTGGGATTGGCCGGCGGCATCGACCGCGACGGCAGCCGCGCAGCCGAATTGCTGACAGCCGGTTTCGGCAGCGTCGAGTTCGGTACTGTCGCCCCGGATCTGGAATCGGGCCACCTTTCCAGCGTCTCACTACTGACGCAGCGCCTGGCTGCGCTCGGCCCCCGGCTGCGCGCTGTACAAGGCAGCGCGCTGATCGGCGTCGGCCTGGGTCTGGCGCAGGGCGCAGAATTGACGGCATTGGACGCGCACTGGCTGGCCGGATTGCAAGTCGCATGGCCGGTCGCCGATTACCTGAGTTTCAATTTGAGCGCTGCTGCCAACCGGCCCTTGCTGACCGCACCCTATGCGGGACTGCTGACCCGCACACTGGCCGCGGTCGCCAATGAGCGCGAATGGCTGACGGTCGATAGCCGGCGCCGTGTCGCGCTGACGCTGAAACTGCCGCTGGAAGGGCCGTCGCTGCCGGCGGCGGCGCAGATGGCGCTGGCTGCGGGTTTCGATGCGTTGATCGTGGTGCTGCCGCAGCGGCCTGAGCGCCTCGACTGGTTGCACGCATGGGCGCAGTGCATCGATACCGAGACGCAACTGGTGGCGGTCGGCGGTATTCGCAGCGGCACCGATGTGCGGGCCGCGCTGGACGCCGGTGCGAGCGGGATTCAGGTGCATCGGGTGTTTACCGAACAGGGCAGCGCCTGCCTGTTGCCGCTGCTGGCAATCGCAGATTTGAAAGTGAACAGGAAAGTCAATGAAATCAACGATCTACCAACACCACCTCCGCGCCAGTGCTAGCTTTTCGTACCGTCACTTATTGC
>NZ_NCFM01000010.1:0-109144 GCF_002281195.1 Acidovorax sp. 35-64-16
GGGGTTCATGCTCATCTTGACGTTGGCTGTGTCCACACCGCTGCCGTCCGATTTGACGCGGACTTTCACGTTGTAGTCCACCACGCGTTTGACAGGGACAAGAATTTTCATGGGGATCTTTCCTTGGGGGGTTCCAGAAATAAACGGGCTAGGCCGCCGGGCGCAGCAGCCCGGCCAGTCGTTCGCTGATGAGCGCATCGGCCTGGGCCATGATGGAGTCGATCAATTGCTGCACGGTGGGCACATCGTGAATCAAGCCAGCCACCATGCCGCACGACCAGACGCCCGCCTCCATGTCGCCATCCTGCATGATGCGCGGATAGACACCCGCCACCTCGGGCGCAATGTCCGCGAAGGTGATGGCCGCGCCCAGTTCGCGCTCTTTTTGCAGCAGGCGCTCGGCGGCACCATTGGTCAACACACGCTCGGTATTGCGCAGCGGGCGCATGACCAGGCGGGTGTCGAGCTCGCTGGCCGCCACAATGGCGCGCTTGACGTTGTCGTGCACGGGCGCCTCTTGCGTGGCAATGAAGCGCGTGCCCATGTTGATGCCCTCGGCGCCCAGCGCGAGCGCGGCCACCAGCGAGCGGCCATCGGCCATGCCGCCCGAGGCGACAAAGGGAATCTTCAACGCCTCTGCCGCACGCGGCAACAGGATGAAGTTGGGCACATCGTCCTCGCCCGGATGGCCTCCGCATTCAAAGCCATCGACGCTGATGGCGTCGCAGCCAATGGCCTCGGCCTTGAGTGCGTGGCGCACCGAGGTGCACTTGTGGATGACCTTGATACCGGCGTCCTTGAGGGCGGGCAGCCACTTTTGCGGGTTGTTGCCCGCTGTCTCGACCACTTTCACGCCGCCGTCGATGATGGCTTTCACGTAGCCGGGGTAGTCGGGCGGGTTCACCGATGGCAAAAAGGTCAGGTTGACGCCGAAGGGCTTGTCGGTCATGGCGCGGCAGCGCGCAATCTCGCGCGCCAGCAGCTCGGGTGTGCGCTGCGTGAGGCCGGTGATGATCCCCAGGCCGCCCGCGTTGGAGACCGCCGCAGCCAACTCGGCCAGGCCGACATGGTGCATGCCGCCCTGGATGATGGGGTGCGCTATGCCAAACAGCTCGGTAATGCGTGTCTTCATGACGGCGTTACTCGGAGGCAATGCCCTTATCGCGGATCAGCTGGCCCCAGCGGGTGTAGTCCTGCTGCACGCGCTGGCCCAGCTGCGCCGGGGTCTGGAAATGGGCGATGGCACCGGCGTTCAGCAGCTTGTCCTGCACTTCCTTCTCGGCCAGGATCTGCTGCACTTCGTTTGCAATGCGATCGACCACCGCCTTGGGTGTGCCCAAAGGCGCCAGCAGGCCGCCCCACGACACGGCGTCATAGCCCTTGATGCCCTGCTCGGCAATGGTCTTGACGTCGGGCAGCATGGTCACGCGCTGGGGCGAGCCCACGGCAATGGCGCGCAGCTTGCCGGCCTGGATGTGTGGCAACGCTGCCACCAGGTCGGCATACATCACGGGCACCTGGCCGCCGATGGTGTCGGTGATGGCCGGCACGCCGCCCTTGTAGGGCACATGCTGCATGTCAAAGCTGGCCATCTGCTTGAGCAGCTCCATGCTCAGGTGGCCAAAACTGCCCGCGCCCGAGCTGGTGTAGTTGAGTGGGGTCTTTTGCGCCTTGGCGTTGGCAATCAGGCCCTTGAGGTCGGTCACATCGGGCAGCAGCTTGGGGTTGACCACCACCACGATGGGCAGGTCATACACCGTGGCCACGGGCGTGAAATCTTTCACCGTGTCGTAGCCCGCCTTCTTGTACAGGTGCGGCGCCAGCATGGTGGGTGTGGCCAGCATCATCAGCGTGTAGCCGTCCGCAGGGCTTTTGCTGACCTGGGCTGCGGCAATCGACCCCGAGGCGCCTGCCTTGTTCTCGATGAGCACGGTTTGCTTGAGGCGCTCGCCCAGCTTCTGTCCGACGATGCGCGAGGCCGTGTCGGTGGGGCCACCCGCCGGGAAAGGCACCACCAGCTTGACCATTTTGTCGGGCCAGGCCGCCTGCTGGGCCATGGCGCTGCCGATCAGCAGCGGCGCGGCGGCCAGCGCCAAAGCGGCGCGGCGGGTGAAACGGGCGAGGGGTGCGGTGCGGGAAATGGTGGAAAAGGTCATGGTGTCTCCTGAAAACAATGGGGGTCTCAATCCAGCCGGGCGCCAGCGGCCTCGACCAGGGCTTTCCAGATGGGCATGTCGCGCTGGTAGTTCTGCTGAAACTCTTGCGGGCTGTTCATCATGGGCAAAAAGCCCGCAGCTGCAATGCGCTCAACCACCTTGGGGTCTTTGGCCACTTCGCGCAGGTGGGCAGAAAGCTGGTCCACGATCTCTTTCGGGATGCCCGCCGGTGCACCCATGGCCACCCAGCCAAAGATGGAATAAGCGTCGTCCTGCACGCCTTGCTCAAAGATGGTGGGCACCTTGGGCAGGATGTCCATGCGCTGCTTGCCGGTGACGCCAATGGCCTTGACGCGGCCCGAGTCGATGAAGGGCTTGGTATTGAGCGCGCTCGAAAAGCACAGCTGCAACTGGCCGCCAATCAGCTCCTGGATCATGGGCGCCTCGCCCTTGTAGGCGACGTGCACCATGTCGCTGTCGGTGGTTTTGCTCATGTACGCGCCCGCCAGGTGGGCATACGAGCCCGTACCCCAGGAGCCATACGACAGCTTGCCCTTTTGGGCCTTCACATAAGCCAGCAGCTCTTTCATGTTGTTGGCAGGCACCGAGGGGTGCACCACCAGCGTCACCGGCGCCGCGGCCACCTGGGTGATCAGCGCCAGGTCCTTTTGCGGGTTGTAGGGCAGCTTGGTGTACAGAAACTGGTTGATCAGCATCGAGGTGCTGAGCGTCAGCAGCAAGGTGTGGCCATCGGCCGGTGCCTTGGCCACGGCATCGGTGCCCAGAATGCCTGCGGCGCCGCCCTTGTTGTCCACCACCACGGGCTGGCCGATGCGCTTGGACAGGGCCTCGCCCACGGTGCGGGCAATGATGTCGGTGGCGCCGCCCGCGTTGAAGGGCACCACCAGCCGGATCGGCTTGGTGGGCCAGGCGGCCTTGCCCGTCTGTGCCAGTGCCGTGCCCAGCAGGCCCGTGCTGCCCAGTGCGGCCATGCCTTGCAGCACGCTGCGGCGCTTGATTGGCGAAAGGTTCATAGATATCTCTTCTTTTATATAGAAACAAGCTCTAGCGCTTATGCAGCAAGCGCTAATAGCTATGATTTTTAAACTAATTAAATGTGCGGAAGTGTCAGCACGCCCTTGTCGCGCAGGGCCTGCAACTCGGGCTCGGACAGTTGCAGCAGTTGCTGCAGCACCTCGCGGGTGCCCTCACCCAGCGTGGGCGGCGCGTTGCGAATCGGCAGGCGCTGGCCGTCCAGGCGGTAGGGCGGCGCAAACACATGCGTGCTGCCCGCCACCGGGTGGGGCAGCTCTTGCAGCAGGCCGCCCCGGCGGGTGCGCTCGCTGGTCAGGGCCTCGTGCAGGCCCGCCACCTTGCCGCAGGGGATGCCAGCGGCCGTCATGCGCTGCAGCAGCACATCGCGGGCAAATCCGGCGATCAGCTCCTTGAGCATGGGCCCCAGCACCAGCCGGTTCTTGGCGCGCTCCACATTGGTGGCAAAGCGCGGGTCTTCCACGATGTCGGGGCGCTCGATGACCTGACGGCAAAACTTGTCGAACTGGGCGTTGTTGCCCACGGCAATGATGAGCGGGCCGTCGGCCGCGTCGTACATGCCGTAAGGCACGATGGACGGATGGGCGTTGCCATAACGTTGCGGGTCGTGGCCCAGCAGCATGGCATCGAGCCCGTAGTAGCCGGTGATCATCAGGCCGCAGTCGTACAGCGCCATCTCGATGTGGCGGCCCTTGCCGGTGCGCGTGCGCTGAAACAGCGCCGCCAGCACGGCCTGGGCCGCGTACATGCCGGTCATCAGGTCCACCACGGCCACACCAAACTTGAGTGGTGGCGTGTTTGCCTCACCGTTGAGGGCCATCAACCCGGACTCACCCTGGATCACCAGGTCGTAGCCTGGGCGCTTGGCCTCGGGCCCAGAGCTGTCGTAACCGGCCACCGAGCAATAAATCAGGTCGGGCTTGATGGCCTTGAGCTGCTCGTAGCCCAGGCCCAGCTTTTCGGCGCCGCCGGTCTTGAAGTTTTGCACCACCACGTCGCACTGCGGCAGCAGGTCGTGGATGATTTTCACGCCCTCGGGCGTCTGCAAATCCACCGTAATCGACCGCTTGTTGCGGTTCATGCTGTTGTAGTAGGTGGTTTCGGTCTTGCCGATGCGCATGCCCCAGTCGCGCGTGTCGTCGCCCCGTCCGGGGTGCTCCACCTTGATGACCTCGGCGCCGAAATCGGCCAGCACCATGCCGCACAGCGGCCCGGCAAACACGCGCGAGAGGTCGAGCACGCGCACGCCCGCAAGGGGAAAGTCCATGCCGTCCGGCGGAGTGGTGGGTGTTGTTGTCGTTGTGGTGGTCATGTGTGTTTGTCTCCTTGCCAGCGCTCAGGCCGGGGGTTGGCGCAGTGGCGCGAAATTGGGCAGCCGCTTTTCCAGGAAGGCACCGATGCCTTCGCGGGACTCCTCGGTCTCTTGCGACTGCACCATGCACTGGGCTTCCTGCTCCAGCTGTTCTTGCAGTGTGTTCGCATAGGCATTGCGGCACAAGGTCTTGATGCGGGCCATGGCCAGCTCCGGGCCAGCCGCCACCTGGGTGGCCAGGGCCAGCGCCTGCGCCAGTGCCTGCCCCGGCTCGGCCAGGCGATTGACCGGCCCCAGCGCGTGCAGGCGTTCGCCACTGATGCGCTCGCCCGTCAGGCACAGCTCGGTCAGCACCTGGCGCGACACAAACTCGGCCAGGAAGGCCGTGGCGCCGCCATCGGGCGTGAGGCCCACCTTCACATAGGCCACCGAGAACACCGCGTTTTTGGCAGCCACCAGCATGTCGCAGGCCAGCGCCAGCGATAGCCCCGCGCCCGCAGCCGCACCTTCGACGGCAGCAATCACCGGCTTGCGGCAATCGCGCACGGCGCGAATCAGGTCGTGCAGGCCTTCGAGCTTGGCCCGGCGCTCTTCAACAGGCAGCTCGCGGCGCCTGGCCAGTTGGCGCAGGTCACCGCCCGAGCAAAAATGCCCGCCCTCGCCCGTCAGCACGATGGCGCCCACGCTGGGGTCGGCCTCGGCCTGGGCCAGCGCCTGGGTGAGCGCCGCGTAAAACTCGGGCGACAGCGCATTGCGGGCCGCCGGGTTGTTGTTGGAGAGCACCAGCACGGCGCCTTCGCGGCGGGTCAGCAGGACTTCGCTCATCTTCGTTCTCCAGTTCTATGCCTGTAGCCGGCCTGCTTCGCCAGGGACAGCAAGCAAGGGCCGCCCCGCAGCGAGGCTGTCGTCCCCCTTCCAGGGGGAACGCGCAAAGCGACTCCGGGGGTCGTTCATGTCAGCCCAGCGCGATGTAGCGCGCTAAGTGGTGGTCTTCGTCGCCCAGCTCGTGGTCGATCATGACCAGGCGCTTGGCGTAGTGCGACAAGGGCAGCTCCCAGGTCATGCCAATGCCGCCGTGCATCTGGATGCTTTCTTCCGACACCAGCGCGCCAATGCGGCCAATGGTGAACTTGGCCGCCGACAGCGCGCGCTCGCGCTCCACGCGGTCGGCGCTGTCCATGGCGGCAGCGGCGTTGATGACCGCCGAGCGCGATTGCTCCACCTCCAGCAGCAGGTCGGCCATGCGGTGTTGCAGGGCCTGGAAGCTGCCAATGGGCACGCCAAACTGCTTGCGCGTTTGCAGGTATTCGAGGGTGTGCTTTTTGGCCACTTCCATCGCGCCCAGCGCTTCGGCGCACAGCGCCAGCACGCCCCAGCCCATGGCCAGCTCCAGCGTGGCAAAGCCCTGGCCTTCGGTGCCCAGCAGCGCATCGGCTCCCACTTGCACGTTGTCGAGCGTGATTTCGGCCACCCGGCCACCGTCGATGCGACCCATGCCGCGGCGTGCAACGCCCGCGCTATCGGCAGGCACCAGGAACAGCGAAATGCCGTCTTCACTGCCCACATCGCCCGCCGTGCGGGCCGACACCAGCAAGAGCTGCGCGTTGTCACCCTGCACCACCACGGCCTTGGCGCCGGTGAGTGCCCAGCCCTCGCCGCTGCGCACCGCACGGGTGCTGACGCGGGCCACTTCGTAGTGGCTGCCGGGCTCGTTGTGTGCCAGGGCGGCCACGGTGCTCCCGTCGATCAGGCTGGCAATCTGCTCTTTTTGTGCGGGCGTGCCCGCAGCGGCCAGGGCGCGCCCCACCACCAGCGCGCCCAAAAAGGGCTCGACCACCAGGCCACGGCCCAGGGCCTCAAACACCACGGCCACGTCAAAGCCTGCGCCGCCAAAGCCGCCTTCGGCCTCGGGGAACAGCGCGCCAATGGCGCCCAACTCGGCAAACTGCGCCCACAGCGCGGGCTGCATGCCCACGTCGCCATAGGCAATGGCGTTGCGGGTTTCAAAACCGTACTGCTCGGCGACAAAACGGTTCAGGGTGTCCGCCAGCATGCGGCGGTCTTCGGTGTGTTCAAAGTTCATGGCTACGGTCTCACAGTCCGAGAATCATCTTGGAGATGATGTTTTTCTGGATTTCATTGGAGCCGCCAAAAATCGACAGCTTGCGGTAGTTGAAGTAATTGGCTGCTGCGGTGGCGGCCTCTTTGGGCCCCACGGGCGCATCGGCATAGCCCTCGTACTGCGCAGCCTCAATGAAGGGCAGCGCATATGGCCCCATGGCGCGGCGGATCAGCGACAAAATTTCCTGGCGGATCTCGGTGCCCCGGATCTTGAGCATCGAGCTCTCGGCACCCGGCACGCTGCCATGGGCCACGGCGGCAATCACGCGCAGGTTGGTGGTCTTCATGTTTTCGAGGTCAATCTCGACCTTGGCCATGCGGGCGGCAAACTGCGGGTCCTGAGCGAGCGGGCGGCCATTGCGCTGCACCTTGCTGGCCACCACTTTGAGCTTTTCCAGCGACGCCACCGAAAAGCCCACACCAGCAATGCCGGTGCGCTCGTAGGTCAGCAAGAACTTGGCGTAAGTCCAGCCCTTGTTTTCTTCGCCCACCAGGTTCTCGGCAGGCACGCGCACGTCGGTAAAGAACACTTCATTGACCTCGCGGTCGCCATCGAGCGTGCGGATGGGGCGCACTTCCACGCCGGGCGTGTTCATGTCCACCAGCAAAAAGCTGATGCCCGACTGGGGGCGCGCTTCGCGGTCGGTGCGCACCAGGCAAAAAATCATGTTGGCGTGCTGGCCCTGGGTGGTCCAGGTTTTCTGGCCGTTGACGATGTAGTGGTCGCCCTGGGCATCCACACCGCGCACCGCCGTGGTCTTGACCGAGGCCAGATCGGACCCCGAGCCCGGCTCGGAGTAGCCCTGGCACCACCAGTCGGCACCGCTCAGGATGCGCGGCAGCCAGTATTGCTTTTGCGCCTCGTTGCCGTATTTGATGAGCACCGGGCCCAGCATGTTGACGCCAAAGGGCACGATGCGCGGGCCACCGGCCACGGCGCACTCGTTGTCAAAAATGAATTTTTCCACTGCACCCCAGCCGGGGCCGCCATATTGCTCAGGCCAGTGGTTGGCCAGCCAGCCGCGCGCGTTGAGGATGGCGTGCCATTCTTCCTGGTCTTCCTTGGTCAGGCGCTGCCCGGCCTTGACCTTGGTGGCGATGCGCGCGGGCAGTTTTTCTTGCAGAAAAGCCTGCACTTCGGCGCGGAAGGCTTCTTCTTCGGGGGTGAAATTCAGGTCCATGTCGTGCCTTTAAGTCAGTTGGGCATTGGTCGGTGGAGGAGAGGGCAAACATTGCTGCGCAATGTCTGGGGCTGTCCCGAGGCATTCATCAGTGGGGGACAGAGCAAAAATGGCCATGCAATTTCTTGGTCTGTCCCGCAAGGAAGGCATTCGTCAGTTGGGGACAGAGCAAAAATTGCTATGCAATTTCTTGGTCTGTCCCGCAAGGTCTCAGTAGATCTCAAACAAGCCAGCGGCACCCATGCCTCCGGCAATGCACATCGTGACCACGCCCCACTTGGCTTTGCGGCGGCGGCCTTCGAGCAGCAGGTGGCCCACCAGGCGCGCGCCGGTCATGCCAAACGGGTGGCCGATCGAGATGGCGCCGCCGTTGACATTGAGCCGCTCGCCGGGAATGCCCAGCTTGCGTTGGCAATACAGCGCTTGCGAGGCAAAGGCCTCGTTCATCTCCCACAGGTCGATGTCTTGCACCGTGAGGCCGTGGCGCGCCAGCAGCTTGGGCACGGCAAACACCGGGCCGATGCCCATTTCGTCGGGCTCGCACCCGGCCACGGCAAAACCGCGGAAGGCCCCCAGGGGTGACAGGCCCAGGCGCTCGGCGTGGGTGGCCTCCATCAGCACGCAGGCGCTGGAACCATCGGACAGCTGCGAGGCATTGCCCGCCGTGATGAACTGGCCGGGGCCCTTGACGGGCTCCAGCTTGGCCAGGCCCTCCAGCGTGGTGCCGGGGCGGTTGCAGTTGTCGCGCGTGGCCACCACGTCGCGCAAGGTGACTTCGCCGGTGTCCTTGTTCTTTTCGGCCATGCGTGTGGCACAGGGCACGATCTCGTCGGCAAACAGGCCCTGGTCTTGCGCGGCGGCGGTGCGCTTTTGGCTCTCCAGCGAGAACAGGTCCTGGTCTTCGCGGCTGATGCCGTAGCGGTGGGCCACGTTGTCGGCGGTGTCGATCATCGCCATGTAGAGGTCGGGCTTGTGCTGCATCAGCCAGGGGTCGATGTCGGCGGGCAAACCGGCGCGGATGGCCGAAATGCTCTCGACACCCCCGGCCACCATGGCGGGCACGCCTTCGGCCACGATGCGGTCTGCCGCCACGGCAATGGCTTGCAGGCCCGAGGCACAAAAACGGCTGACGGTAACGCCCGCCACCGACAGCGGCAAACCGGCGCGCACCACGGTCTGGCGGCCAATGTTCTTGCCGGTGATGCCTTCGGGGTAACCGCAGCCCATCACCAGGTCTTCAATGAGGGCCGGGTCGATGCCCGCGCGCTCGACCGCCGCTTTCACCGAGAAAGCGGCCAGTTGCGGGCCGGGCGTGGCATTGAATTCGCCCCGGTGGGATTTGGCCAGCGGCGTGCGGGCGGTAGAAACGATAACGGCTTGGCGCATGGTGGTTGCTCCTGTTTTTCTAGCTGGTTGCTCTTGCATTGATTGGGTTTGATAGCAAAAACACTACCAAACTCTTTATGTAAAAGCGCTAACAGCTATTGTTTTGATATCTACGTGACAGATGCTGTGGTGGCGGGTGCTGTGGCGGCGGGTGCTGTGGCGACGGGTGCTCAGGCAAGCTGGTTCAGGCTGTCGAAATTGCGCCCTTCCTGCACCAGCTTGACCAGCAGGGGCGAGGGTTTCCAGAACAGCGCGTCTTCCTTGGCAAATTCCTCGATGTCGGCCAGCAGCCGGGGCAGGCCGTACATGTCGGCCCACTTCATGGGGCCGCCACGAAAGCGCGGGAAGCCATAGCCGGACATGAAGGTTACGTCCACATCCAGCGGGCGCAACGCAATGCCTTCGTGCACCACGTTGGCGCCTTCGTTGGCCATGGCGGCCATGTAGCGGCGCATGATGCCGTCGGCCGTGAATTGGCGCGGGGTGACGCCTTTTTTGGCGCGCTCGGCATCCACAATGGCCAGCACTTCGGGGTCAGGCTGGCCCACGCGGGCGCCTTCGGGGTACAGGTAAAAGCCGCGGCCGGTTTTCTGGCCGAACCAGCCACGCTCGCAGATGCGGTCGGCCACTTCCACATAGCGGGCCTTGGGGTCACGCGTGGCGGCACGGCGCTTGCGCGTGGCCCAGCCAATGTCGCCACCGGCCAGGTCCGTCACCTGGAACGGGCCCATGGCAAAGCCAAAGCCGCGCACGGCCTCGTCGATCTCGTAGGGGCTGGCGCCGTCTTCCATGATGTAGTCGGCGGCCTGCTTGTACACGGCCAGAATGCGGTTGCCGATGAAGCCGTCGCACACACCGGCGCGCACGGGCACTTTTTTGAGTTTCTTGGCCAGCTCAAAGGCGGTGGCCACCACGTCAGCACCCACCTTGGCTGGCACCACGATCTCCAACAGCTTCATGATGTTGGCGGGGCTGAAGAAGTGCAGGCCAATCACGTCCTGCGGGCGGCTGGTGACGGCGGCGATGGCGTCGATGTCCAGGTACGAGGTGTTGGTGGCCAGCACGGCGCCGGGTTTGCACACGCGGTCCAGCTCCTTGAACACGGCTTTTTTGACGTCGAGTTCTTCAAACACGGCCTCGATCACCAGGTCCACGTTGGCCAGGTCGTCGTACGAGGTGCTGCCGGTGTAGCGCGCCATGACGGCGGCCTTGGCTTCTTCGGTCATGCGGCCCTTGGCGACCAGGCCGGTGTAGACCTTTTCCACATTGGCACGGCCCCGCGCGATGGATGCCGCATCGCGCTCGACCATGGTCACGGGGTAGCCCGCGTCCAGGGCCGACACGGTGATGCCCGCACCCATGGTGCCGCCGCCAATGATGGCGATGGTGGCAAATGCGCGCGGCGCGGCGGCCTTGGCCTCGGGGATCTTGACCACTTCGCGCTCGGCAAAAAAGGCGTGGATCAGGCCGGCACGCTGCGGGCTGTCCAGGCACTCCAGAAACAGCGCGCGCTCGCGCGCCATGCCTTCATCAAATGGCAGCTGCACGGCGGCCTGCACGCATTCAATGATCTTGAGGGGCGAAAACAGGCCCCGGGTTTTCTTGGCGGTGTCGGCTTTCAGCACCTCCAGCTCGGCCAGCGCTGCGGCGGGGTCGGGGATGGCGATGTCGCGCGTGCGGCGCACGGGGGCGTTTTGCGCCAGCAGCGCGTTGAGGTAGACCAGGCCAGCAGCCTGGGCGTCGTCGCCCTCAGCCAGTTGGTCCACCAGGCCTGCCGCCAGCGCGGCCTTGGCCGACAGGTGCTTGCCGCTGAGCATGAGCTCGGTGGCGGCGCGCGCGCCCATCAGGCGCGGCGCGCGCTGCGTGCCACCCGAGCCCGGCAGCAGGCCCAGGGAGACTTCGGGCAGGCCCAGCTTGGCAGCGGGCAGTGCAATGCGGTAGTGGGCCGACAGCGCCACTTCCAGTCCACCGCCCAGCGCCGCACCGTGCAGCACTGCCACCACGGGCTTGGTGCAGTCTTCAATGCTGCGGCACACCTCGGGCAGCGAGGGCGGCATGGCGGGCTTGCCAAACTCGCGGATGTCGGCGCCCGCAATGAAGGCCTTGCCTGCGCCCATCAGCAGCACGCCCGCCACGGTGCTGTCGGCCTGGGCCTGTGCCATGGCGGCGGCCAGCCCCTGGCGCACGGCCACGCCCAGCGCATTGACCGGCGGATTGTTGACGGTCACGACCAGGATGGCGCCCGCGCGGGCAGTGGTGACAACGGATTCGGGGGTAGCTGCGCCCATGCGGGAGTCTCCTGGTGGTTTCAAGTAGCTTTGTATTGTTGATGCGGCAAACAATCTTGACAATTACATTAATGATTGACAGACTGTCAAAAATTCTTTGACACACGCGACCGAAAACAGCCGATCGCTGCTGAATCTGGAGCGCCGTTTCTTGCAAAGGCAAGGCACAGGCCGCGCTGGCGCACCACCAGCCGCGCCACCACAGTGCACGGTTTTCAGAACGCAAGCACGTTCCTGGAGAAACAGAAAGACATGGAACTTACCTCCCTCACCGTGCTGGTGGACATCCTGGACGCTGGCAACCTGAGCCAGGCCGCGCGCAACCTCAAGATGACGCGCGCCAACGTGAGTTACCACCTCAATCAGCTCGAAAAATCGGTGGGTGTGCAGCTGGTGCGCCGCACCACGCGCCGCGTTGAACCCACCGAGGTGGGCCTGCGCCTGTATGCCCATGGCCGCGCCATCCAGAACGAAATGCTGGCCGCGCGCGAAACCATCACCACGCTGGGCCAGGGCCTGCAGGGCCGCGTGGGCCTGAGTGTGCCCAGCGGCTACGGGCAGATGGTGATGTCCGACTGGCTGATCGACTTCAAGCGCCTGTACCCGGGCATCGTGCTCGATGTGCGCTTTGAAAACCGGGTGGACGACCTGATCCGCGACGAGGTGGACATTGCCATCCGCGTCATGCCCGAGCCGCCGCCCACGCTGGTCGCGCGCGACATGGGCGCGGTGCGCTACACCGCCTGTGCCTCGCGCGGCTACGCCCAGGCGCACGGACTGCCCACGGCGCTGGAGGCGCTGCGCACCGCGCCGGTCATTACATCGGGCGTGGTGGGCAAGCAGCTGCGCCTGCGCGGCTACCGGGGCGGTGAGCGCCACGAAGTGATGCTGGAGCCCACGCTGATTTCAGAGCATTTTCCGTTTCTGCGCCAGGGCATCCTGGCCGGGCTGGGCGTGGGGCTGGTGCCCGACTACGTGGTGCAGGACGCCGTGGCCAGCGGCGAGGTGCTGACCACGCTGGACGACTGGCGCCTGAGCATTTTTGGCACGCAGATGTTCATGCTCTACATGCCCGACCGCCACCAGACGCGGGCGGTGCGCACCTGCATCGAGTATTTGCTGGGCCGCGCCCTGCCCGGCGCCGAGCCGCCCGCCAGCCCTGCGCCAGCCTCCGCCCTACCCGCCCCCTGAAGGCGCTCAGGGCCGGCCGTAGGTGGCCGTGAAGCTGGCCTTGGCCAGCGTGTGGGCGTTGACCATGAAGCCCGCCAGTGCGGCGGTGGCGTCGTCGGGAATGTCCAGCCGGGGCACGCTGAGCGCATGCACGGTGAACACATAGCGGTGCGGCTTGTCGCCCGGCGGCGGGCACACGCCGCCCCAGGCAAAAGCGCCGTAGTCGTTGCGGATCTGGCGCGCACCCGCAGGCAAACCGGCACCGCCCTGGGCGCCCGCGTTGGGCACCAGCTGCGCGGTGGTCGCCGGCAGGTCCACCACAAACCAGTGCCACCAGCCCGAGCCGGTGGGCGCGTCGGGGTCGTACACGGTGACGGCAAAGCTTTGCGTGCCCACGGGCGCGCCGCTCCACTGCAGGATGGGCGACTGGTTCTGGCCCGAACAGCCAAAGCCGTCAAACTCGAAATGCGGCGGCACGGTGCCGCCGCTGGGGATGTCGGGACTGGAGAGGGTGAATACGGTCATCGTGCAACTCCTGGGTTGAAGACAGTCGTTTATACAAAAAAGGCCTCTAGCGCTTTACCAGCAAGCGCCAACAGCTACTATTTAAATAGCATCTCATCTAGATTCGGCCTTCCTCCACCGCGTGGCAGGCAATGCGGATGCCGCCCAGGGTGAGCAGCTGGGGCCGCTCGGTGCGGCAGCGCTCGTTGACGTGCGGGCAGCGCGGGTTGAAGGCGCAGCCCGGCGGCGGGTTGAGCGGATTGGGCACCTCGCCCTGCACGGGGGTGCGCGCCTTGCCGGTGTCGTGCATCTTGGGGATGGCGTCGAGCAGCATGACCGTATAGGGGTGGCGCGGCGTGTCAAACAGCGTGTGCTTGTCGGCCAGCTCGACCAGGCGGCCCAGGTACATCACGCCGACGTGGTCGCTTACGTGGCGCACCACGGCCAGGTTGTGGCTGATGAACAGGTAGGTGAGGTGCCGCTGGCGCTGCAGGTCTTTCATGATGTTGAGCACCTGCGCCTGCACCGACACATCGAGCGCGCTGGTCGGCTCGTCGCACACCAGAAATTCGGGCTCGGTGGCCAAAGCACGCGCAATCGAGATGCGCTGGCGCTGCCCGCCCGAGAACTGGTGCGGGTACTTGACCATGTCCAGGGGCGACAGGCCCACCGATTGCAGCAACTCGCCCACGCGCTCTTTCAGCTGCGCCTTGTCAGTGATGAGGCCGTGCTCCTTGAGCGGCTCGCCCACGATGTCTTCCACCAGCCAGCGCGGGTTGAGGCTGGCGTAGGGGTCCTGGAAGATCATCTGGATGCGCCGGCGCATGGCCTTGGCGTTGCTGCCCTTGAAGGCCGCGTGTGCATCCTGTCCGTCAAAGGTGAGGCCGCCGCGCGTGGGCTCGTACAGGCCCACCAGCAGGCGCGCCACGGTGCTTTTGCCGCAGCCCGACTCGCCCACCAGGGCCAGCGTTTTGCCTTTTTCGATGTCGAAGCTCACGCCATCGACGGCATGCAAGAGCGTGCGCGGCTTGCCTTCGAGCACGCGGTTGAGCCAGGGGGCCGAGACATCGAAGGTTTTCGCCAGGTCGTGCGCCTGCACCAGGGGCGTGCTGGCCGGTGTGGTTGCGCTCATGCTGCCACCTCTGGGGCGTGCAGCCAGCAGGCCGCGCGGGTGGCGCCTGCCTCCAGCAGTTCGGGGCGATCGGTGGTGCAGCGGTCAAAGCGGCGCGGGCAGCGCGGGTTGAAGGCGCAGCCCGGGGGAATGGCGTTCAGGCGGGGCATGGCTCCGTCAATCTGGTTCAGGCGCTCGCGGTCTTGCGCCATGTCGGGGATCGAGGCCATGAGGCCCGCGGTGTAGGGGTGCGCGGGGTGGTTGATGACCTCGTGCACCGGGCCGATCTCGACCACGCGCCCGGCATACAACACCGCCACGCGGTCGCAGGTTTCGGCAATCACGCCCATGTCGTGGGTGATCAGCATCACGGCTGCGCCGCGCGATTTGCAGATGGATTTGAGCAGCGTGATGATCTGCGCCTGGATCGACACATCGAGCGCCGTGGTGGGCTCGTCGGCCACGATGAGTTGCGGCTCGGCCGCCAGCGCCAGGGCAATCACCACCCGCTGGCGCATACCGCCCGAGAACTGGTGCGGGTAATGGTCCACGCGCTGCTCGGCCGCCGGGATGCCGGTGTCCTGCAGCAGCGCAATGGCGCGCCGCCGGGCCTCTGCCGCATTCACTGGCAGGTGCGCCTGGATGGTTTCGGTGAGCTGCCGACCCACGGTGTACAGCGGGTTCAGCGAGGTCAGCGGGTCCTGGAAAATCGCGCCGATGCGCCGACCCCGGATGTGGCGCATGTGCGCGTCGCTGAGGTTGTCGATGCGCTCGCCTTCCAGCAAGATCTGACCCGAGGCCACGCGCCCGGGCGACTCCAGCAGGCCGATGATGGCGGCGCCCGTGAGCGACTTGCCAGCACCCGACTCGCCCACCACGCCCAATATTTCGCCGGGGGCGATGGAAAACGAAATGTCATCCAGGGCGCGCAGCGTGCCGCGCCGGCCCGGGAATTCGACAACGAGGTTTTTGACTTCTAAAAGGGACATGTCAGCGATTCATTGCAAGGGCACGGCCCGGACCAGCAGACGCCGTGGAACCGGCTTTGCCGGGCCACTGGGGGCGTCCCCCTGGGGGGATGGCGCGAAGCGACTCAGGGGGGTCATCTCAATCTCGGGTTGAGCGCATCGCGCAGCCAGTCACCCAGCAGGTTCACCGACAGCGCAATCAGCACCAGCATGAGCCCCGGGAACACCGTAATCCACCACTCGCCCGAGAACAGGTAATCGTTGCCCACGCGGATCAGCGTGCCCAGCGAGGGCGATGTGGGCGGCGCCCCCACGCCCAGAAACGACAGCGTGGCCTCGGTGATGATGGCCGTGGCCACCTGGATGGTGGCCAGCACCATCACCGGGCCCATCACGTTGGGCAGCACATGCTTGCGCATGATGCGCAGGGGGGCCACGCCGGTCACGCGCGCGGCCTGCACATATTCCTTGTTGCGCTCGACCAGGGTAGAGCCGCGCACCGTGCGCGCATATTGCACCCAGCCGGTCAGCGAGATCGAAAAAATCAGCACGCCAAAGGCCAGCGATTCGTGGGCATTGGGAAACAGCGCGCGGCCCACCCCCGCGATCAGCAGGGCCACCAAAATGGCCGGAAACGACAGCATCACGTCGCACAGGCGCATCAGCACCGCATCAATCCAGCCACCCCGGAAACCGGCCAGCAACCCCAGCGCCACGCCCACCACCACCGACAGCAGCACCGACGCCAGCCCCACCACCAGCGAGATGCGGGCGCCGTAGATTACGGCCGAGAGAATGTCGCGCCCCTGGTCATCAGTGCCCAGCAGGTATTTGCTCGAACCCTCGGCAATCCATGCCGGCGGCAAGCGCGCATCACTGAGCTCCAGCGTGGACAAATCGAACGGGTTGTGCGGTGCCACCCAGCCCGCAAATAGCGAGCAGAACACGCACACCACGGCAATCGCTGCCGCCAGCATGGCCATGGGCGATGTGCGAAAGCTGTAGCCAACATCGCTGTCAAACCAGCGCGCAAGGGGTTTTTTCATCGGAGGAAACAATAAACAGGCAGCAAGGCCCGGCGCGCCGTGCGGCCTTGCCTTGCAGCCCATTGGGAGGGTGGCGGGAGACAGATCAGTTCTTGCTCATCCACTTGAAGGGCATGTAGTTGTCTGCCAGTTGCACCAGCTTGACGTTTTTGCCCACGCCCCAGGCCAGGGCCTGCTGGTGCAGGGGCAGGTGCCCCACGTCGGCCGAATGCAGGTCAAACGCCTCTTTGATCATGGCGTTGCGCTTGGCTTTGTCGGTCTCGGCCTGGATTTTCTTGGTCAGCTCGTCCACCTTGGGGTTGCAATAGGCGCCCAGGTTGAACTGGCCCGCGCCCTTGTCGTCTACACAGGCCATCAGGGCATTGAGGGCGTTGTGCGCGTCGTAGGTGGAAGGCGTCCAGCCCAGCATGTAAAAGCTGGTGTCGCGGCGCAAGATCTTGGGGAAATAGGTGCCCTTGGTCTCGGCCTGCAGATTGATCTTGACGTTGATGCGCGACAGGTTGGCCGCCACCGCCTGGCAGATGCGGCCATCGTTCACATAGCGGTCGTTGGGGCAGTTCATGGACACCTCAAAACCACTGGCGTAGCCTGCTTCGGCCATGAGCTTCTTGGCGGCTTCCACGTCATACGGCAGGCGCTTGGCGTCGGGCTGAAACCCGTTGATGCCCGGGCCCACCATCAGCGCCGAGGGGTTGGAGGCACCGCGCATCACCGTTTTCTTGATGCCGTCGATGTCGATGGCCTGGTAGAAGGCCTGGCGCACGCGCTTGTCCTTGAACGGGTTCTTGCCCTTCACGCTCGAGTACAGCAGCTCGTCGCGCTTTTGGTCCATGCCCAGAAAAATGGTGCGCAGCTCGGGGCCGGTGATGGCGCGGGTGTTGGCACCGTTGTTCACGCGCTCGATGTCCTGCACCGGCACGGGCTCCATCACGTCCACCTCGCCCGACAGCAGCGCAGCCACACGGGTGGCGTCGTTGCCAATCGGCGTGAAGATGACTTCGGCCACATTGCCTTCGATCTTGCCCCAATAAGTGCCATTGCGCGTGAACACCGTGCGCACGTTGGGCTGGCGTTCGCGCAGGCGGAACGGCCCCGTGCCGTTGGCCCGGAACGACGCGGCATTCTCGATGCCCTTGCGGCGGTCCACCGGCGTCACCGCCTGGTGGGTCTCGCACCATTTCTTGCTCATGATGGCCACTTGCGAGATCACGTCCGGAAGAATCGGGAACGGCATTTTGGTCTCGATCTCCACCAAAAAGTCGTTGATCTTGCGCACTTCCTTGAAGTCGTTGGTGTAGCTCTTCATGTCCGAGCCGTCGGCCTGGGTGCGCGCAAAGCTGAACAGCACATCGTCTGCCGTGAACGGGGTGCCGTCATGAAATTGCACACCCCGGCGCAGCTCAAACTGCCACACCGTGGGCGCGGTCTGCCGCCACGCCGTCGCCAGTGCGGGTGCCAGACTCAAATCCTTGTTGCGCCCCACCAGCGGCTCGTACACATTGCCCGTCGTGCTCAGCTGCAGCGACTCGTTGAGCGAGTGGGGGTCCATGGAAAGCGCATCACCCTGATTGGCCACCCGGATCGTTTGCGCGTTTGCTACCAAAGTAGTAGCTACTAGCGCTTGCAGTACAAGGGCCAAGGCGGTTTTTTTCTTTAATTTCATGCAAATATCCTGGAGGATGGCGGAAACAAGAAATCAGTGGACAAGACGGCACGCGGGAGGCAGTCCGTCAGGGCGTCGGCAAGGGCATGGCCTGCTCGATCAGGCTGGCGTGCAGTGCCGACCCCAGGGGCAGAACCTCGTCATTGAAGTCGTAGCGGCTGTTGTGCAGCGCGCTGCCACTGGCGCCCGTGCCCTGCCCCAACCGCAGGTAGGCGCCGGGCCTGGTCTGCAGCATGAACGCAAAGTCTTCCGCACCCATGCTGGGCTCCAGGTCGCGCACCACATGGTCGGCACCGACCAGCGACGCGGCCACGTCGGCGGCAAAAACGGCCTCGCTCTCGGTGTTGATGGTGGCGGGGTACATGCGCTCGTAATGCAGCGTGGCCGTGGCGCCAAACCCCAGGGCAATGGCGCTGCAAAGCTCTTTCAGGCGTTGCTCCACCAGTTCCTGCACCGCCGGGTCGAAGGTGCGCACCGTGCCCACCAGCGTGGCGGTGCCCGGCAACACGCTGAAAGCGCCCAGGTCGCCGGCCTGAATGGCGCACAGGCTGACCACGGCGCTTTCGATGGGCCGCACATTGCGCGAAACAATGCTCTGCGCCGCGGTAATGATGTGCGCCGCCACCAGCACCACATCGACCGTCTGGTAGGCATGGGCGCCGTGGCCGCCGCGCCCGGTGATCTCGATGGTGATGCGGTCTGCCGCCGCCATCATGGGCCCGGTGTTGATGCCCACGGTGCCCGGCTTCATGGCGGGCCAGTTGTGCATGGCAAAAACCGATTGCACCGGAAACCGGTCGAACAAGCCGTCTTCCATCATGACGCGGGCGCCGGCAAAGCCCTCTTCGCCGGGCTGGAAGATCAACACGGCGGTGCCGTCAAAGTTGCGGGTTTCGGCCAGGTAGCGGGCGGCGCCCACCAGCATGGCGGTGTGTCCATCGTGGCCGCAGCCATGCATGAGACCCTGCTTGCACGATTTCCAGGAAAAGTCGTTGTGCTCGGCAATGGGCAGCGCGTCCATGTCGGCGCGCAGGCCCACCATGCTGCCGCTCGATTGGCTGCGCCCCCGCACCACAGCCACCAGGCCCGTGCGGCCAATGCCTTCGTGGATTTCGTCCACGCCGCACAGTTGCAAAGCCTCTTTGACGCGCCGGCCGGTGTACAGCTCTTCAAAACCCAGCTCGGGGTGGGCATGCAAGTCGCGCCGCAGCGCGGTCAGTTCGGGGTGGAATTGCGCAATGTGGGCAAAGGCGCGCCCGCCGGCTTTCCATCGTGGATTGAGCATCAGTGCCCTCCGGCATTACCCACGCGCAGGCGCGGGTCGACCACAAAATACAGCAGATCCACCACCAGGTTGATCACCACAAAAATCAGCGCAATCAGGCACAGGTAGGCCGCCATCACCGGAATGTCGGCAAACGTCACGGCCTGGATGAACAGTAGCCCCATGCCCGGCCACTGGAACACCGTTTCCGTGATGATGGCAAAGGCAATCAGCCCGCCCAGTTGCAGCCCGGTGATCGTCATCACCGGCACCAGCGTGTTCTTGAGTGCATGGCCAAAATGGATGGCCCGGTTCGACAGGCCCCGCGCACGGGCAAACTTGATGTAGTCGGTGCGCAGCACCTCCAGCATCTCGGCGCGCACCAGCCGCATGATGAGCGTGAGCTGAAAAATCGCCAACGTAACGGCCGGCAGCGTGATGTGATGCCACCCCTTGGCCGTCAGCAGCCCCGAAGTCCACCACCCGATATGCACCACCTCACCGCGGCCAAAACTCGGAAACCAGCCCAGCATCACGGCAAACACCAGGATCAGCAGGATGCCGATCAAAAACGTGGGTAGCGACACGCCCAGCAGTGACAGCGTCATGAACGCCTGGCTGATGAAGGTGCCCCGCTTGAGCGCCGCATACACCCCCATGGGCACCCCTACCACCAGCGCCAGCGCGGCGGCCACCAGTGCCAGCTCCAGCGTGGCCGGAAACCGCTCGGCCATCAGTCGCGACACCTTGGCGCCCTGGCGCAGGCTCAGGCCAAACTCCCCCTGCGCGGCATTCACCAGAAAGTGCCAGAACTGCACGAAAAAGGGCTTGTCGAGCCCCAGGTCGGCGCGCAGGCTGCGGATCTGCTCGGGGGTGGCATCCTGCCCCAGCAGAAACACCACCGGGTCGCCCACATACTGGAACAGCATGAAGGCAATAAAGGCCACCGCAACCATCACCATGACCGCCTGAATCAGGCGGCGCAAAATAAAAGCGAGCATCAGAAAAGCGAAGAATGATGGACCATGCTAACAGGGAAGTTTCTGGCAACGAACGATGGTTTTCGAGCACGCAGTGCCGAAAATGACAGGTCCTTCACTCCCTGCATGCAGGAACAGTGCCAGCCATCCCGCCGCCGCAGGCACCTGAAAAATGGCTCGTCCCGCGCCCATTCGGGTTGGGGGGCGAATTCTTCATTTTTTTTGTGCCGCCCGCGAGATTCGGATTTTTCCAAAAAAGAAAAAAACCGGATCACTATCGCTAGCGACCCGGTTTTCCCTTGGAAACCCACGCCACTCTGTTGCCAGAGCGGCGTTTTTCCCCCACCAGTGATTAGAAGCGGTGACGAATACCAGCGGTGATACCGGTACGGCTGCGAGCGCCGCTGGCGGTGTCGAGCACGAGCGCAGTGCCGCCGCTGATGCTGGTGTGGTCTACGCCAAAGTAGGCGTCGGTGCGCTTGCTGAAGGCGTAGTCCGCCACGGCGACGTAGAAGTTGGCCTTACCGTTGGATGCGCCCGAGGCCGAGCCCGATTGCTTACCGCGGAAGTAGTGCGCACCCAGGTTCAGTTGAGGCGTCAGCTGATAGCCCACGCCCACCTTGAACAGTTGGCGCTTGTCGGCATCACCCGGCTGGAAGCCGCCATTGGTCTGGCCAGCCCAGAACTGGCCCAGGATCGCCCTGTCAACGGTGTTACGGAAACCCTGGATGGTGCTAGTGACCGTCTCGTATTTCGCCTTGTTCAGGCCGTAGCCAGTGTTGAAGTACCAGGGGCCGGTGCGATACGAACCACCCAGGGTCCAGGCATCGACATCGGTGCCGCCTGGCAGCGTCGTGCGCATGTAACCGCCACCCAATGCGAAGCCGTTGGCGGCGTAGCGCAGATAGCCGCCAGCCGTCTGCCAGGCACCGCCGCCCAGCGTGCTGCCCACATAGGCAGGCACCTGTGCCGCAGAAGCTGGCAGCCCCGCTTCCAGTGCCTTGGTGTCGTTGTTCTCGTCAAACGAGTATTGCAGCGAACCCACGAAACTGCGGTCCGGTGTTGCGAAGGTGTACTTCAGCATATTGCTGGTACGCGCTCCCACGGCCATGCCCAGCTCAGGCTTGTAGGCCTCCATATACGGAGAATAGGGGAACGAAGCGTAGGTACTGGTCACGACGTCGAACAGCACGTTCCACTGGCGCCCAGCGGTCAGGCGGCCATAGGGGCCTTGCAACCCCACATAGGACAACTGGAAGAAGGGAGTGGAAACACTGCCGTCATCTGCATTCAAACGATTTTCCAAAACAACCAGGGCCTTGGAACCACCGCCCAGATCTTCGTCCACGTTGATACCCCAGCGGCTTTGCGACATGCCGCCCCCAATCATCTTCGACAGGCCATCTTTACCGGCACCTTCGTTATTGGTATGGCGATAGGCCACATCAACAATGCCCCATAACTGCACGCTGCTCGTCGGTGCGCTGGCGGTCTGTGCGCAAGCAAAGCTTGAAGGCTCCGAAGGCGAACAACTTCGTGATATCGGTTTTTTTCATAGATCGGGTCTCTTTCCGTGGTTGGTTGGGTGCCGGTCCAGTTTAGTAAAGGCACGCTCGTGCGTAAGCGTTTGTTGCATATCGCTTACACAGGCTTTCCCTAATAGAACGACCGTTCACTTACTAAAAACCACCGCGCCATCACGACTTTCCAGGGCACAAACACCCGCCCTCCAGCCGCAACCTTTTGCAGAAAAGCCTGGCCCAAGAAAGCCCTGCCAGCGGTCAAACCGAATGGCGACAAGACCGCGCATTGTTCAAAAAGAGGTGCCAAATGCGAAAAAGCCACCCGTCTTGCGACGGGTGGCTTGAGGTCACGTCTGTGAATGCTGGCACAAGGCCAGCAAGTCATCAGAAGGAGTGACGGACACCGACTTGCACGCCGGTCTGGCTTTCGCCAGTTGCAGGACCGGTCACTGCTCTCAGGCCCTTAACAGACAGACCAACCTTAGAGGAATCCTTGTTGTCCATGTAGGAGACCGTGCCATACACAGCCGTACGCTTGGACAGGTTGTGGACATAACCCAGGCTGATGTGGTGAGCCTTGGAGTCGATGGCCTTCTGGTCGTACATCGAGTATTGCAGCTTCACTTCGCCAGCGCCCACGGGAGCCGACACGCCCAGGGCGTATGCGTTCACCTTGCGCTCTGCAGCGGCAGGAACGTCATCCTTGGTCTGTTGCAGGATGGCGATGGCCTTGGCAACGCCAAAGTTGTAAGAACCACCCAGCGTGACCTTATCGCGCTCAACGCCAGCATTCAGGTTAGCCCGGTCGTAAGACAGAGCAACGCTCAGAGGACCATTGTCATAGGCCACATTGCCGCCGATGTAACGGCCAGCCTTGCCCGTGGTTTGCTCGTCAAAACCGTAGCTGATGCCGCCGGTGAAGCCGCTGAAGTTGGGGGTGTAATAGCTGATCAGGTTGCTTTTGCGGACACCGTCGGCATCGGTGGTCGTGTTGCCCCATGCGCTCCAGCCCATGAACTGGCCGATACCGATGTTTTGGCCGAACAGATCGTAGCTGCTGGTCTTGCTGTAGCCGGCAACATAGTCACGACCCAGGCGAACTTCACCGAAACCGCCCATCAGGCTCAGGGTGGAGCGGCGCTTGAAATTGAAGCCAGAAGCATTGCCGTCGTCACCGAAGATTTCGCCTTCCAGGTGGAAACCAGCCTTCAGGCCGCCACCGAGGTCTTCCACGCCGCGGAAGCCCAGACGGCTCGTTGCGTTGCCGCTGGTACCCAGGCCATAGACGCTATCGCCAGCTGGGTTGGCGTTGTCGACATAGCCAACGTTGGTATCAACGATACCGAACAGGGTCACGGAAGATTGGGCCATTGCGGCGCCGGAAGCAGCCAGCACAGCCAGGGCAATCAGGGATTTTTTCATTGCGAGTTACTCCAAGGTTAAACATGGGCGCCGGTTCGGAGGTCTAGGGCACAGCGCCAGCGCAGTCCCACCGGTTCCCCGGGCCAACCTCCTGGTGGGGAAGTTGCAGTTATTGCACCAGACGGGGCGCGGTTGCGCAAAGGAAATCAGCACGCAGGGTCAATTTCGTTGCAGCATTGCAACATTTCAGCCACCTCTCGCAGACGACCGGAGCACCCTGACAAAACCCATGCCAAACGTGAACTGCGCAAAATGGCAGCCAAACAACCCAACGCACGCCAACCGCAAGAGTCGGCGGCAAACTAACCCGAAACAGCCCACCTTGTCTGTAACACCTGTCGCTTTCCTTCAACCATCCGCCCAATGCGCGCAGGGAATGCGGGAACATTCTGTTGAATCTGCCAAGTTGCAAAGCGGCAAAGTGGGTTTGCAAAAGCATATTTTGTGCCCAACCCAGTCAATCCTTCCCCAAAATACTGCCATGGACTCTTTACTTTGCGCCGCAGACACCGCGCTGCGCACCCTGTTTGCAAAACCCCACGCCATGGAGGCATCTCCGGCGGCGCCCTTTGCCGAGACAGCGCTCGACCCGGCCCAAAAGCGCCTGTCCGGCGCACTGATGCGGGTGAACCATGTGGGCGAGGTCTGCGCGCAAGCCCTTTACACGGCGCAGGCCGCCGTCACGCGTGACGCCCAGCTGCGCCGCCACCTGCTAGAAGCAGCCCGCGAGGAAACCGACCACCTGGCCTGGACGCAGCAGCGGCTAGACGCCCTGGGCGCCCGGCCCAGCCTGCTCAATCCGCTGTGGTTTGCGGGCGCGTTTGCGCTGGGCCTGGCGGCGGCCAAGGTGAGTGACCGCGTGAGCCTGGGGTTTGTGGTGGAAACCGAAAACCAGGTGTCCGAGCACCTGCAGAGCCACCTGGCCAAGCTTCCGCCGGACGACCTGGCCTCGCGTGCCGTGGTCAGCCGCATGAAGGACGATGAAGAGCGCCACGCAGCCAGCGCGCGCGATGCCGGCGCCATGGCCCTGCCCGCGCCCGCCCGCCTGATGATGAAAATGGCCGCCAAAGTGATGACAACCACGGCGCATTACGTTTGACCGCGTACGGCCTCATTGACCTGACACATTGAAGTTTTGAATACCGCTCAGGCTGAGCTTGTCGAAGCCCTTCGACAGGCGCTCAGGGCGAACGGTTCAAACTTTAGCTGGCCGGATCAATCGAAGGACCTCAAGCCTCAACGATCTCGAAGCCCGTGGTGATGTGCGCCGTCTTGCCCAGCATGATGCTGGCCGAGCAGTATTTTTCGTGGCTCATGGCGATAGCGCGCTCCACGGCGGCGGGCGCAAGCCCCTTGCCCGTCACGGTGAACTGCATGTGGATGGCGGTGAACACCTTGGGGTCCACCTCGGCCCTTTGCGAGGTGAGTTTGACGCTGCAGCCACGCACATCGTGGCGCCCGCGCTTGAGAATCAGCACCACGTCATAGGCGGTGCAGCCGCCGGTGCCTGCCAGCAAGGTTTCCATGGGCCGGGGCGCCAGATTTTGCCCACCGTTGGCGGGGTTTGCAGCGTCGGGGGCGCCGTCCATCGCAATAGTGTGGCCGCTGCCCGTTTCGGCCACAAACCCCATTCCCGACCGCGTTCCGGTGCCGCCTGTCCAGCTGACTGTGCATTCCATGTCTTTCGCTCCTTGTTGATGCGTAGTTTTTTCACAAAATGGGCAGGCCATTTCAAAAATTGCGGTGAATTTTGCTGCATTGCAACAGTGATTGCGCTAAGATAGCGCCATGCGTTGCCCTTTTTTCAAAAAAGGGTTGGTACCGAGAAGGTCACCAACAGCCGCAACGCACCGATTGTCTCCTCCATCTCCTCAAAGGATGGATTCAGCCCTGGGCCTTACCGCCTGGGGCTTTTTTTTGCCTGCGCCGCGCTGCCGGTGCGGCCCGCAAGGCCCGAACGGTGCCTGCGCGCCGGGCGGCCCGGCGTTGCGCCTATGATGATTGGTCCCGCCACCCCCGCTGCGGCGGCGCACCTCCTGCATTACATGACCCAGCATCTCACCCCCTCCGATTACCTGAAGAAGATCCTGACCGCCCGCGTCTATGACGTGGCCATCGAGTCGGCACTGGAGCCCGCCAAGAACCTCAGCCGACGCCTGCACAACAAAGTGCTGCTCAAGCGCGAGGACCAGCAGCCCGTGTTCAGCTTCAAGCTGCGCGGCGCCTACAACAAGATGGCCCACCTCACACCCGAGCAGTTGCAAAAGGGCGTGATCTGCGCCTCGGCCGGCAACCATGCGCAGGGCGTGGCCATGAGCGCGCGCAAGCTGGGCACGCGCGCGGTGGTGGTGATGCCCACGACCACGCCCCAGCTCAAGATCGACGCCGTGCAGGCGCTGGGCGGCGAGGTGGTGTTGTTTGGCGACAGTTATTCGGATGCCTACGACCACTCGGTGCGGTTGCAAAAAGAGCAGGGGCTGACCTTTGTGCACCCCTTTGACGACCCCGACGTGATCGCCGGCCAGGGCACGATTGCCATGGAAATCCTGCGCCAGCTGCAAAAGCTGGGCAGCAACCAGCTCGATGCCGTGTTCGTGGCGATTGGTGGCGGCGGCCTGGTGGCGGGCGTGGCCAACTACATCAAGGCCGTGCGGCCCGAGATCAAGGTGATTGGCGTGCAGATGAACGACTCGGACGCCATGATCCAGTCGATCAACGCGCACGAGCGCGTCACGCTGGCCGACGTGGGCCTGTTTTCGGACGGCACCGCCGTCAAGCTGGTGGGCGAAGAAACCTTTCGCGTGGCGCAAGACCTGGTGGACGAATACATGACGGTGGACACCGATGCCGTGTGCGCTGCCATCAAGGACGTGTTTGTGGACACGCGCAGCATCGTCGAGCCCGCTGGGGCCCTTGCCGTGGCGGCCATCAAGCAATATGTCGCCAACAACAAGACCCGGGGCGAGACCTACGCGGCCATTTTGTGCGGCGCCAACATGAACTTCGACCGCCTGCGCTTCGTGGCCGAGCGCGCCGAAGTGGGCGAAGAGCGCGAGGCGCTGCTGGCGGTGACCATTCCCGAAGAGCGCGGCAGCTTCCGGCGCTTTTGCGAAGTAATTGGCGGCCTGCCCGGCGGCCCGCGCAACGTGACCGAGTTCAACTACCGCATCAGCGACGCCGCGCGCGCCCATGTGTTTGTGGGCCTGACCACGCATGGCAAGGGTGAGTCGGAAAAGATCACCAGGAACTTCGAGCGCCACGGTTTCGAGTCGCTCGACCTGACGCACGACGAGCTGGCCAAGGAGCACCTGCGCCACCTGGTGGGCGGCCACTCGACGCTGGCACAGGACGAGCGCCTGCTGCGCTTTGTGTTCCCCGAGCGGCCCGGCGCGCTGCTGAAGTTTCTGAGCCTGATGCAGCCCACCTGGAACATCAGCCTGTTCCATTACCGCAACCAGGGCGCCGACTATGGCCGCATTCTGGTGGGCCTGCAGGTGCCACCTGAAGACGCCACGGCGTTTGACGCCTTCCTGGCCACGCTGGGCTACCCCTGCGTGGAAGAAACGCTGAACCCGGCTTACCGGTTGTTCTTGCGCTCAAAATAATGGTCAAAACAGCCTCTAGCGCTTATGCATCAAGCGCTAGTAGCTATTATTTTTGACATTGCCACAACACCCTCCATGCAAGCCCTGCGCCACTACCTGCTGGCCGTGCAGTTTTTTACCCGCATTCCCGTCACGGGGCAGCTGGCCGACTGGGTGGGCTACAGCCCAGCCATGCTGCGCGCCAGTGCGGCGCATTTTCCGGGCATAGGCTGGCTGGCGGCGGCGCTGTCGGCGGGCGTTTATGCCGCGCTGCATTGGGCCCTGGCGCCCAACCCGCTGGCCCCGGCCGTGGCGGCGGTGTTTTGCACCATTGCCACGGTGCTGATGACCGGGGGCTTCCACGAGGACGGCCTGGCCGATGTGGCCGACGGGCTGGGCGGCAGCTACGACCGCGAGCGGGCGCTCGACATCATGAAAGACTCGCGCATTGGCGCCTTTGGGGCCATGGCGCTGGTGCTGGCCTTGCTGGCCAAGCTGTGCCTGCTGGCGCTGCTGGGGGCCCACAGCCTGCAGGCCGCATTGGCGGCACTGGTGGGCGGGCATGTGCTGTCGCGGCTGTGGCCGCTGCTCATCGTGCGCAGCCTGCCCCATGTGGGGGATACCGCCCAATCCAAAAGCAAGCCGCTGGCAGACCAGATCACCGGCGCGGCGCTGGTTGCTGCTGTTTTGTGGTGTTTTGTGCCTTTAGCGCTTGTATGGCAAGCGCAATCAGCTCTGTTTTTAATAGCATCTGCAGGCTGCAGCGGCCTGGCCGCCGCCTGGATGGGCCGCTGGTTTGCGCGGCGCCTGCAGGGCTTTACCGGTGACTGCCTGGGCGCCACGCAGCAGGTCAGCGAAATCGGCTTTTACCTGGGCGCGGCGCTGGCCTTGCGCTGGGCATGACCCCACCGCCCGCCGTGCAGCCCCGCGCCCGCCTGTGGCTGGTGCGCCACGCCCAGCCTGTGGTGGCCACCGGCACCTGCTATGGCGCGTTGGACGTGCCCGCCGATGCAGCTGCCACGCAGGTGGCCGCGCAGCGCCTGGCGCAGGCTTTGCCGGCAGGCGCCACGGCGTACCATTCAACGCTACAAAGATGTGAGCTACTCGCGCTTGCTACACAAGCGCTACAGCCCAATTTGACCATTCATCCCGATGCGCGCCTGCGCGAAATGGACTTTGGCGCCTGGGAGGGCCACGCTTGGGACAGCATTGGCCAAAGCGCCATCGACGCCTGGACCGCCGACTTTGCGCTGCACCGCCCCGGCGGCGGCGACAACCTGGCCGCGCTGCTGGCCCGCGTGGCCGCAGCCCTGAGCGATGCACGCCAGCAGGCGCAGGACGGCAACGATGTGGTGTGGTTCACCCATGCGGGCGTGGCGCGCTGCGTGGCCTGGCTGCTGGCCCACGGAGAAGGGCCCATGCCCGGGGCCGACGAATGGCCCCTGGCGGCCCCGGCGTGGGGCGCGTGGGAATTGCACGATCTGGCGTAACGCCCTGCACCGGCGCACCCCGGTGTCAGTTTTTGGCGGGCATGTCCAGCGTCAGCGTAGCGGGGCCATCCACGCTGGCACCCAGCCGGGCCTGGCGCGGGTCGAGCGACTGCAGCACCAGCCCTTCATCCACCATGGCACCCACGCGAAATGGTTTGGCCGGCTGGCCATCCACCGCGATCAGCGCCGCACCGCCGCCGCTGCTGCGGCCCGCCAGCACACCGATCAGGGCGAACCGGCTGGTCAGCGATGCCGCCGGCGCCCGGGCAGCGGCCGCACCAGCAGCCGGCACCCCCAGCAAGCGGGCCATGGCCTGGGCATCGGGGGCCACAGCGGCCGGGGCAACAACCGGCACCGCCAGCCCCACAGGCCGTGCCGACAGGCGCAACCCCCAATAGACCACGCTGGCGCCCGCCAGGGCCCAGAGAGCCAGTGTCCCCAGACGCACGCCCCATTTGCTGTATGAATTGGTCATCATCGGGGGATTATGATTCACGCGATCCGACCCTCCCGAGACTGGCTGACGTGAACACCTCCTCCCTTTTCCTCTTGCGCAGCGCCCGCCGCCGCCTGACCTTGCATGCGTCGCGGGGCTTCACCCTGATCGAGCTGATGGTGGTGCTGGTCATCATCGGCGTGCTGGCCGCGCTGATCGTGCCCAACGTGCTCGACCGCGCCGACGACGCACGCAGCACCGCCGCGCGCACCGACGTCACCAATGTGATGCAGGCCCTCAAGCTGTACCGCCTGGACAACCAGCGCTACCCCACGGCCGAGCAGGGCCTGCAGGCGCTGGTCGTCAAACCCACGGCCGGCCCCGTGCCCGGCAACTGGAAGCCCTACCTCGAAAAGCTGCCCAACGACCCCTGGGGCCGGCCTTACCAGTACCTGAACCCCGGCATCAAGGGCGAGATCGACGTGATGTCGTTCGGCGCCGACGGGCAGTCGGGCGGCGAAGGCAAGGATGCGGATATCGGCAGCTGGCAATAGAGATTTCTGTTCAGAGCATCCCCAGCGCATGAAATTGGCACTGCCCCACGCCAGCGGACGCCGCGCAAGGGCCGCCCCGCCGCGCTGGCGTCGTCTCCCCTCCCGCGAAGCGAGAGAGGGGGGAAGCCGCGCAGCGGCTCAGGGGGGTGTCGCTGCCTCACGCGGATTCACGCTGCTTGAGCTGCTGGTCGTCATCAGCATCATGGCGCTGGCTACGGCGGGGGTCAGTCTGGCGATGCGCGACAGCGGGCAGACCCAGCTGGAGCGCGAAGCGGCACGGCTGGCGGCCCTGCTGGAATCGGGCCGGGCCCAGTCGCGTGGCACGGGGGTGCCCGTGCGCTGGCGCGCCGATGCGCGGGGTTTCCGCTTTGAAGGTCTGCCCGCCAGCACGCTGCCCACCCAATGGCTCGATGCCGGCACCAGCGTGCGCGGCCCCGCCATCCTGCAGCTGGGGCCCGAGCCGCTGATCGGCCCGCAGCAGGTGCTGCTGGTCAACCAGGCCTACCCTGAGCGCATGCTGCGCGTGGTCACCGACGGGGTGCGGCCGTTCACGGTGGAGCCGCTGCCGTGACGCTCATGGGGCGCGCGCCCGAGCGCGGCTTCACACTGGTCGAGGTGCTGGTGGCACTGGGCATCGTGGCCATCGCCCTCATGGCGGGCCTGCAGGCCACCACCGCGCTGACGCGCAATGCGCAGCGCCAATCAGACATCGTGCTGGCCCAGCTGTGTGCCGAGAACGAGCTGGTCAAGGCCCGCCTTTCACGCCAGATGCCAGGGGTGGGCGACAGCACCGAGCCCTGCGAGCAGTCGGGGCGCCGCTTTGACGTAGCCGTGATCGTGCGGCCCACGCCCAACCCGAGTTTTCGGCGGGTGGATGCCCAGGTGCTGGATGGAGACATCTCGGTGCTGCGCCTGTCCACCATTGTGGGGCGGTATTGATATGGGGATGGCTTTCAAAGAACGCCTCCTGCGCACGCAGCATGGCTTCACCCTGATCGAGCTGCTGGTGGGCATTTCCATCATGGCGCTGATGGCGGTTCTGGGGTGGCGCGGGCTGGACGGGATGGCGCGGGCGCAGGAAACCATCCGCCAGCGGGCCGACGAATTGCTGCTGGTGCAGGCTGCGCTGGGCCAGTGGGGCGCCGATCTGGATGCCCTGCTGGCCGTGCCCCACACCACGCCCCTGGACTGGGATGGCCAGGTGCTGCGCATGACGCGGCGCAGCAGCGCCGTGCCCGATGAAGGCGCTCTGGTGGTGGCCTGGACCCGGCGCGACGTGCAGGGCACCAGCCACTGGCTGCGCTGGCAGTCTGCCCCGGTGCGCACCCGCGCCGACTGGCAACAGGCCTGGCAGCAGGCCGCCCTGTGGGCCCGCAATCCCGGCGAAGCCGAGCGGCGCCGCGAAGTGGTGCTGCTACCGCTGGACAACTGGCAGCTCTTTTATTACCGCGGGGGCGCCTGGTCGAACCCGCAGTCGAGCGGCGACGCCACGCCCGACAACGCTGCCGCGCTGCCCGATGGCGTGCGCCTGCAGATCAGCATCAGCCCGGGCCAGGCCCTGGCCGGGCAGGTTACGCGCGACTGGGTGAACCCCTTGCTGGGCGGCGGCAAGTCATGACGCACGGCACCCGCCCTGCGCAGCCCAGCGCCGCCCGCGCCCGCGTCCACCAGCGCGGTGCGGCCTTGCTGGCGGCCATGCTGACGGTGACGCTGGTGGCCACCTTTGCCGCTGCCGCCCTGTGGCAGCAATGGCGCGCGGTCGAGGTCGAGACGGCCGAGCGCGCCCGGCTGCAGTCGACCTGGATACTGGTGGGCGCCCTCGACTGGTCGCGCCTGATCCTGCGCGAGGACGGCATCACCGGCGGCGCCGACCACCTGGCCGAACCCTGGGCCGTGCCGCTGCAAGAGGCCCGCCTGTCCACCTTTCTCGCGGCCGACCGCAACGTGGCCCAGGTGGACGATGCCAGCACCGACACCACCGATGCCTTTCTGTCGGGCCAGATCACCGACATGCAGGCCCGGCTGAACCTGACCAACCTGATGGAGGGCGACAAGGTCAACGCTGGCGCCTTGCGCCAGTTCTCCCGCCTGTTCGAGCGGCTGGGCCTGCCCCCGCAGCAACTGGACCAGCTGGTGCAAGCCCTGCGCGAGGCCAAGGCCAGCAAGGGCGCCGACAGCAGCGCCCCCCTGGCGCCGCCCAGCGTGACCCAGCTGGGCTGGCTGGGCCTGCCCCCGACCACCGTGGCCGTGCTGGCCCCCCATGTCACGCTGCTGCCGGTGCGCACCCCCGTGAACCTGAACACCGCCGATGTGGATGTGCTGTGGGCCGCCATCGACGGGCTGGACACGGCGAGCGCGCAAAAGATCGTGCAGGCCCGGCAGGCGCGCCATTTCCGGGGGCTGACCGATGTCACCAACCAGCTGGGCGCCAGCATTGCGCTGAACGCCGACGACCACGCCATCGCCTCGCGCTACTTCGAGGTGCGCGGGCGGTTGCGCCTGGGCGCCACCATGGTGGACGAGCGCTCGCTGGTGTCGCGCCAGGGCACCATCATCACCACCTTGTGGCGCGAACGCGGCGCATTTGACCGTGCCCCCTTGACCGCAGCGCCCGAGTCGGGCCGATGAGAACGCGGTCACTCTCTGAGCGCCTCCGTACTGTCAAGTCTGCAGCCTAGAATGGCGCGCAAAACCCGTCCATGAGCACCCTGATCCTTTTCCTGCCCCAGGCCCCTTGCGGGCCCACGACCGCCTTCAGCTACACGCTGACCGCCGACGGCCATACCGAACTTCGCCATGCCAGTGCCCCGGCGGCGCTGCTGCCCGAGCCCGCCCGGCCGGGTGGCGAGGTGGTGGCCGTGGTGCCGGCGCGGGCGCTTTCCTGGCAGCGCGTGCAATTGCCCCAGGGCGTGCCGCTGGGGGCAGGCCAGCAAACGTCGCGCCTGCGCTCGGTGCTGGAGGGTTTGCTGGAAGACCAGCTGCTCGACGACCCCGCCCAGCTGCACTTTGCCCTGGAACCGGGCGCCCGCGCCGGCGAACCCGTGTGGGTGGCCGTGTGCGACCGCGCCTGGCTGCGCGAAGCCTTGCAGGTGCTGGAGGCCGCCGGCCGCCGCGTCTCGCGCGTGGTGCCTGAATTTGCGCCCGGCCCCACCGCCAGCGGCGGGCCCGAGCTGTTTGCGCTGGGCACGCCCGAAGAAGCCCACCTGGTGCTGTGTGGCCACGGCCCCGACCAGGGCGTGGCCGTGCTGCCCCTGTCATCGGCGGCGCTGGGCCTGATCAGCCCGGCCACCAGCCCCACAGACACCGAAGCCCCCCCGCTGCCGCTGCACGCCGAACCGGCTGTGGCAGCGCTGGCCGAGCGCACGCTGGGCCGCCCGGCGGCGCTGCACACCGCAAGCCAGCGCGCGCTGGATGCGGCGCGCGGCGCCTGGGATCTGGCGCAGTTCGATCTGGCCAGCACCGGGCGCACCCGGGCCCTGCGCAAGGCCGGCAGCGCCGCCAGTGCGTTTTTGTATGCGCCGCAATGGCGGGCGGCACGCTGGGGCGTCGGCCTGCTGGCGGCGGCCCACCTGGTTGGCCTGAACGCGTGGGCCTGGCAAGAGCGCGACGCGCTCGCCGCCAAGCAAGCCGGTGTGCGCAATGCACTCACCCAGACATTTCCGAAGGTGCAGGTGGTGGTGGATGCCCCGGTTCAAATGGAGCGTGAGCTGGCCGTGCTGCGCCAGGCCGCTGGCAGCGTCTCGCCACGCGACCTGGAGCCCCTGCTGGCTGCGGCGGGCGCGGCCCTGCCCGAAGGCCAGCTGCCCAATGCACTGGAATACACCGCAGGTGAGCTGCGCCTGCGCGGCATCACGCTGACGGACGAAGAGCACACCGCCATGGTCACCCGGCTGCAGACCGCGGGTTATGGCGCCCGCATGGACGATGGCAGCCTGTCGCTGCGCGCGGAGACAACGCCATGAGCACCCCCACCCACCACACCTTGCAACAGCGCTGGAAGGCCCTGGCCCCTCGCGAGCAAAACCTGGTTCTGGCTGCAAGCGCCATCGTGGCCCTGGCGCTGCTGTGGTGGGTGGCCCTGGCGCCAGCCCTGAAAACGCTGCGCACGGCCCCCGCCCGCCATGCCGCCCTGGATGCCCAGTTGCAGCGCATGCAAAGCCTGCAGGCCGAAGCCTTGCAACTGCAGGCCGCGCCACGCGGCACACCGGGCGACGCCGTGGGCAGCCTGCGCGCGTCGCTGACCCAGCGCCTGGGCGCCACCGCCCAGCTCAGCCTGGTGGGCGACCGCGCCACCATCACCCTGAAGGGCGCGCCCGCCGACGCCCTGGCGCAATGGCTGGCCCAGGCACGCAGCAATGCGCTGGCGGTGCCGGTGGAAGCCCGGCTCACGCGCAGCGCGGCGGCGGCTGCGGGCACATCGCCACCTGCCACCCTGGGCAATGTGCCCGCTGCGGCCGCACCGCGCTGGGATGGCAGCCTGGTGCTGGCACTGCCCGCGCGCTGAACGGCGTCCCTCTCGTGTTTCGCAACGTGTCTTCTTCCCTGCGTCCCCGCCAGCGGTTAGCCGCCACGGCAGCTCCGCGCTCGCCCTGGGGCTGGGCTGCAGCCGGGGTGCTGGTGGGAGTGCTGCCTGCGGTGATCAGCTTTGCGCCAGCACAGTGGCTTGCCCGGGCGGTGGACAGTGCCACCGGCGGGCAAGTGCTGCTGGCCCAGGCACGCGGCACGGTGTGGACCGGCTCGGCCCAGCTGGTGCTGACCGGTGGCGGCGCCAGCCAGGACCGTGCTGCCCTGCCCGGACGGCTGGAGTGGCAGCTGCGCCCCACGCTGCGCGGCCTGCGTGCGCAGGTGCATGCCGCGTGCTGCATGACCGCGCCGCTGCAGGCCCGCCTGGATGCACGCTGGGGCGGCGCGCGGCTGGCTCTGGCCGATGGGCAAAGCCAGTTCCCGGCAGGCCTGCTGACCGGCCTGGGAACCCCCTGGAACACCCTGCAACCCCAGGGCCAACTGGCAGTGCAGACCCAGGGTTTCGAGGCCGCCTGGGCCGCAGGGCGCATGGCGCTGACCGGCACGGTTCAGCTCGACGCGCGGGCGATGTCGTCGCGCCTTTCCACCCTGCGCCCCATGGGCAGCTACCGGCTGGTACTTCAGGGCGGAGATGTGCCCACGCTCACCCTGGGCACGCTTGACGGCCATCTGCAGCTCAGCGGCAGCGGCCAATGGGTAGGCCAGCGCCTGCGCTTCACGGGCGAGGCCAGTGCCACGCCCGAGCGCGAGGCGGCCCTGGCCAATCTTCTGAACATCATCGGACGGCGCAACGGCGCGCGCTCCATCATCACCGTGGGTTGATCCTATGACTTCCAATCTTTCGCCCCAACTGCGATTTGCTCTGAATACGATAGCTGCTTGCGCTTTACTGGCAAGCGCTAGCGGGCAAATTCATGCACAAACGGCCATCGGAACCGGCACCAGCAGCGTGCGCCCGGGCGAGCCCGTCACGCTCAACTTCGCCAACGCCGAGATCGAAGCCGTGGCCCGCACCATGGCCACCATCACCGGCCGCAACGTGGTGGTGGACCCGCGCGTCAAAGGCCAGCTCACCCTGATCACCGAACGCGCCGTGACGCCAGCGGCCGCCTTCCAGCAGTTTCTGGCGGCGCTGCGTCTGCAGGGCTTCACGGTGGTCGAGTCCGCCGGCCTGTACAAGGTGGTGCCCGAGGCCGACGCCAAGCTGCAGGGCGGCAGCGTGAGCGTGTCGCGCGGCGGCGCCCCCGGTCCCGGCGGCGGGCAGATCGTCACGCAGATCTTCAAGCTCAACTACGAAAACGCGGCCAACCTGGTGCCGGTGCTGCGCCCGCTGATCAGCCCCAACAACACCATCAACGTGAACCCCGGCAACAACTCGCTGGTGATCACCGACTATGCCGACAACCTGCAGCGCCTGGCGCGCATCGTGGCGGCCATGGATGTCTCCAATGCCAGCGATGTCGAGGTAATCCCGCTCAAGAACGCCGTGGCCGCCGACCTGGCCCCGCTGGTGGCGCGGCTGATTGACGGTGGCAGCGCAGCCGCCCCGGCGGCGGCCCAGGGACAGAGCGACACCTCGTTCAAGACCACGCTGATTGCCGAGCCGCGCAGCAACGCCCTGATCCTGCGCGCCGCCAACCCCGCCCGCGTGGCCCAAGTGCGCGCGCTGGTGGACAAGCTCGACCAGCCGCCCGTGCCCGGCAGCAGCGCGGCCAGCGGCAACATCCATGTGGTGTACCTCAAGAACGCCGATGCCACCAAGCTGGCGACCACGCTGCGCGCGGCCATGTCGGCCACAGGAGGCGGCAGCGGCGCCGCCGCAGCGGGCACTTCCGGCTCTGGCGGGCTCGCGACCTCTGCGGCGTCGTCCAGCACGGCATCGGCCAGCAACTCCAGCAACAGCGCCGGGCTGGGCGGCAGCGGAGGCCTGGGCATGGGCGCGGGCGGCGGCTCCAGCAGCGCCAACAGCAACCAGCCCTCGACCGGCGGGCAGATCCAGGCCGACCCCACCACCAACTCGCTCATCATCACCGCGCCCGAGCCCCAATACCGGCAGCTGCGTGCCGTGATCGACAAGCTCGACGGCCGCCGCGCGCAGGTGCTGGTGGAAAGCCTGATCGTCGAAGTCACGGCCAGCAAGTTGGCCGAGTTCGGCATCCAGTGGCAAAGCGTGCTGGGCAGCAAAGGCGATGGCGTGGTGGGCGCCATCGGCACCAACTCGGCGGTGTCGGGCGGCAACATCCTGAGCCTGGCCGCAGGCATTGCCTCGGGCAGCACCTCGGCGCTGACCTCGCTCGGCGGGGGCCTGAACATTGCGCTGGCGCCGCGCGTCAACGGTCAGTATTACCTGGGCGCGCTGGCCAATTTTCTGCAAAACAGTGGCGATGCCAACGTGCTCTCCACCCCCAACCTGATGACGCTGGACAACGAAGAGGCCAAGATCGTCATCGGCAACAACGTGCCCTTTGTCACGGGCTCGTATGCCAACACCACGGGCAACAACACCGTGAACCCCTTCACCACGGTAGAGCGCAAGGACGTGGGCCTGATGCTGCGTGTGCGCCCGCAGATCAACGAGAACGGCACCGTCAAGCTGGCGATTTACCAGGAAGTCTCGAAGATCGACGGCAACACCCTCAAGGACGTGAACGGCCCCACCACCAGCAAGCGCTCCATCGAATCGAACGTGCTCGTTGAAGACGGCAGCATCATCGTGCTGGGCGGTCTGCTGGAAGATAGCTACCAGCAGGCCGAGGACAAGGTGCCGCTGATGGGCGACATCCCCGTGCTGGGCAATCTGTTTCGCAGCGAGAACCGCTCACGCAAGAAGACCAACCTGATGGTGTTCTTGCGCCCCGTGGTGGTGCGCGATGCCGCCGCCAGCGACGCGCTGATGCTTGACCGCTACGACGCCATCCGCGCGCTGCAGCAGGTTGCGCAGCCCGCCCCCAGCGCCGTGATGGGCTCTGTCTCGGGCGCCCCGGTGTTGCCCGCGCTGCGCCCCGAAACCGCTCTGCCCACACCGGTTTACGCCCCCGCGCCCATCAGCACGCCCATCACAACGCCCTGAGCAGCCCCGCCATGCGCCACCCCCTGCCCTACGCCTTTGCGCGCACCGCCCAGTTGCTGCTGGAGGACGACGGCCAGCAGCTGGTGCTGTGGCACGGCCCCCAGCCCAACGCCAGCGCGCTGTCGGAAGTGCTGCGCAAGCACCCCGTGCAGCAGTTGCTGCCGCTTGATGCCCATGGCATGGCCCAGCGCATCAGCGCGGCCTATGCGCAGGGCGAATCGAGCGCCGCCACCGTGGTGAGCGAGGTGGAAAGCGACGCCGATCTCTCGCGCATGATGCAAGAGCTGCCCGCCGTGGAAGACCTGCTGGAAACGGCCGACGACGCGCCCATCATCCGCATGCTCAACGCCCTGCTCACGCAGGCCGCGCGCGACGGCGCCAGTGACATCCATATCGAGCCCTACGAGCGCCACAGCAGCGTGCGTTTTCGCGTGGACGGCAGCCTGCGCGAGGTGGTGCAACCCAACCGCGCGCTGCACGCCGCCCTGATCTCGCGCCTGAAGATCATGGCCGACCTCGATATCTCCGAAAAGCGCCTGCCGCAGGACGGCCGCATCAGCCTGCGCCTGGGCACCCGCGCCATCGACGTGCGCGTGTCCACCCTGCCCAGCGCGCACGGCGAACGCGCCGTGCTGCGCCTCTTGGACAAGAGCGAAAGCAAGATCAGCCTGGAGGCCGTGGGCATGCAGGGCGACACCCTGCACCGCTTTACAGACCTGATCGCCCAGCCGCACGGCATCGTGCTCGTCACGGGCCCCACGGGTTCGGGCAAAACCACCACGCTGTATGCGGCGCTGTCGCGGCTGGACGCCACGCGCAACAACATCATGACGGTAGAAGACCCCATCGAATACGAGCTGCCCGGCGTGGGCCAGACGCAGGTCAACAGCAAGATCGACCTGACCTTTGCCAAGGCCCTGCGCGCCATCCTGCGCCAGGACCCGGACATCATCATGATTGGCGAAATCCGCGACTTCGAGACCGCGCAGATCGCCATCCAGGCCTCGCTGACGGGCCACCTGGTACTGGCCACGCTGCACACCAACGACGCCGCGAGTGCCGTCACGCGCCTGACCGACATGGGCGTGGAGCCGTTTCTGCTGTCCTCGTCCCTGCTGGGCGTGCTGGCGCAGCGCCTGGTGCGCAAGATCTGCACGCAGTGTGCGGGCAAGGGTTGCGACGCCTGTGGCCAGACCGGCTACGCAGGCCGCACGGGCGTGTTCGAGCTGCTGGTGACCACCGACGCCATCCGCGCCCAGATCCACAACCAGGCCTCCGAGGCCGACATCCGCGCCGCCGCCCTGGCCAACGGCATGGCGCTGATGCGCGACGACGGCGAGCGCCTGATTGCCGCCGGCATCACCAGCCGCGAAGAGGTGGTGCGGGTAACAAGGGACTGACCGCCTGAGTGGCTTCGCCGCTTCCCCAAAGGGGACGCCACCCGTGGCCCAGCAAAACCGGTTTCTCGGTGGCACCGGCCTGGGGCGATCCGGTTGCTGGCGCCGTTGCACCATGTACCGCAGCTCGAAGCCCCGAGATTGAATGCTATATATTTAATAGCTTCTAGCGCTTTCTGCATAAGCGCTAGCAGCCAAAAACACCACTATTGAATCTGCAGCGCCACTTGCGCCTGCCGCGCCCTGGCGGGCTGGCGGCCGCGGGCCGCAGCAGCGGCGGGCAGGCCGCCTGGCTGCGCACTCGCGGCAGCGCCATCGTGCAGCTTGAACTGGCTGACGGCGCGCGTGAGTTGCAGGGCCTGCTCGCGCAGCGATTCCGATGCCGCCGTGGACTGCTCCACCAGCGCGGCGTTTTGCTGGGTCATCTGATCAAGCTGCGTGACCGACTGGCTGATGTGGCCGATGTTGTCGCTTTGCTCGGCGGCCGAGGCGGTGATTTCGTGAATGATGCCGGACACGCGGCGCACGCTGCCCACGATTTCGGTCATGGTCTGGCCTGCCTGGCTCACGAAGCGCGAGCCATCTTCCACGCGCTCGACCGATGAACCAATCAGCTCCTTGATCTCTTTGGCCGCCCCGGCGCTGCGCTGGGCCAGGCTGCGCACTTCGCTGGCCACCACGGCAAAGCCCCGGCCCTGCTCACCGGCGCGTGCGGCTTCCACGGCGGCATTGAGCGCCAGGATGTTGGTCTGGAACGCAATGGAGTCGATCACGCCCGTGATGTCGGCAATCTTGCGCGAACTGGTGGTGATCTGGTCCATGGTGCTCACCACCTGCGAAACCACGGCACCGCCGCGTGCTGCCACTTCGGCGGCCGACGAGGCAAAGTCACTGGCCTGGCGCGATGCCTGCGCGCTTTGCTGCACCGTGCTGGTGAGCATCTCCATCGACGATGCCGCTTCTTCGAGGTTGGCGGCGGTCTGCTCAGTGCGCTGGCTGAGGTCGTGGTTGCCCGTGGCGATTTCTGAACTGGCGGTAGAAATGTTGCCCGCCGCATCCTGCACCTGGCGCACCAGGCCGCGCAAGGATTGCTGCATGCGGCCCATGGCCGTCACCAGCTGGCCCACTTCGTCGTGGTTGAGTGCCTGCGTGTCGCGCGACAGGTCACCCCCGGCAATGCGCTCGGCCAGATCGCGGGCCTGGGCCAATGAACGGGTGATCGAGCGCACGCTCAGGGTGGTGAGCGGAATCAGCACCGCCAGGGCCAACACCAGGGCCACGCCAATCAGGCCGGACATGGTGGCGGCAAGGGTGTCCACGCCTTGGCGCGCCTCCTGCATCTGCTCGCGGGCCGAAGTGGCCAGGCGAGAGAACAGCTGGTCGGTGGCTTCCATGTGTGTTTTCAGCCGGTCGGCATAGGCGCCACCGCCGGCACCGTCGATCTGGGCGCGCTCGATCTGATCGAAGATCGGAACAATGCCGGCTTCGTATTGCTTGATCTCGTCGAGCGATTTGTCGATAGCGGCCACAAAGGCCGCGTCGCCCGCCTGCACCTGGCGCACATCGGCCAGGCTCTTGCGCAGGGCCGCCAGCGTCTTGCCCCAGCTTTCGCGCAGCGCCGCCACTTCCACGGTGTTGTTGAAGTTGATGATGATGTCTTTCTCGGCACGGCGCAGGTCGCCCAGCGCGGTGCGCAGATCGGACATGTCGGTCAGCGTCTGCACCCGCTGCGAAAACAGCACCTCCAGCGTGCCGCGGGTGCGGTCCAGCGCAATGAAACCCATCGCACCAATGATCACCAGCAACACCAGCGAAAAGATCGTGCCGAAGTACAGGCGCGCACGAATGGAAAGTCGGCCCAGAGCGTTCATGGCTCATCCTTACAAATTTTGACAAGTACCCTGGCGAAGCAACTTTGATGCCACACCATCAGCCAGCCTTCTGGGCCGGCGCTCGGGGACTATAAATGCCACATCCTCCTCTGGCGCACAGGGTATTTACCGGCGTTTTTGCCTCAGCCGCCGTGCTGCCGCGGCACATTTTTGTGGCATGGATTTGAAAACACTTTGTCACATTTGGGGCAGACAATGGGTCGCACCGCCGCCCAGGCAGCGGCATCCACAGGGCCGACACCAGCCGCCCTTTGCGCACCCCGGCATAGCCCCGGACTCATCGAAGAACCCAGGAACACCATGTCTGCCCCCCTGCACACCACCACACCATCCCGGGGAACCCTGGGCAAGCGGCTGCTGACCACGTTCTGCGTGGTGCTCACGTTGACCCTGCTGGGCTCGGTCATTGGCATCTGGTCGCTTCGCCAGATCCAGCAATCCACCGAAACCATGGTGAGCCAGGGCGTTGCCACCGAACGCCTGGTTGCCGACGCCTACCGTTATCAGGCCATCAACTCCGAACGTTTCAAGGCCATCGCCCTGAGCTCGGAGCCCGAAGTGAATGAAATTCTGGGCGCCGACATCGCCGCCACCCAGCAGCGCTACGACGGGCTGATCGCCGAGCTGGACAAGGGACTGCAGGCTGCCGAAGACCGCGCACTGCTGGAGGGCATCCAGGCCGCAGGAAAGGATTTTCAGAAAGCCCGCGCCGAGCTGATGGCGGCCAGCGAATCCAACTTTACCGAGCGCATCCGCAAGGTATATGCAGAGCGGTTCCTGCCCTCTTCCGGTGCACTGCTGTCCGCACTGGGCACGCTGACCCAGTCGCAGCGCAACGCGATGGATGCCGGCGCACGCGAGGTGGAACGCTTGGGCGCCGTGGCCCGCACTGCGCTGCTGGCCTTTGGGGCACTGGCCCTGGTGGTGGGCAGCGTGCTGGCGCTGTGGCTGGTACGCAGCATCACACGCCCGATCGCATTGGCCAGCGTCACGGCCGACCGCGTGGCGGCCCTGGACCTGCGCCACGACATTGCCGGCCATGAAAAAGACGAAGCGGGCCGCATGCTCAACTCGCTGGCAGTGATGCAGCAGGCGCTGCGCACCCTGGTGGTGCAGGTGCGCGGGTCGGCACAGAACGTGAGCTCCGCCGCATCGGAAATCGCCAATGGCAACACCGACCTCTCCAGCCGCACCGAGGAAACCTCTGCCAGCCTGCAGCAGACCGCGGCGGCGCTGGAGCAGATCACCATCCGGGTAATGCAGTCGGCGCAAGCGGCGCACGACGCGCAGCAGATCGTGGCCACGGCCACGACGGTGGCGCACGAGGGCGGCAGCGTGGTGGCCCAGGTAGAGCGCACCATGCAAGGCATCCATGCGTCGGCCGGCAAGATCGCCGCCATCATCGGCGTGATCGACTCCATTGCGTTCCAGACCAACATTTTGGCTCTCAATGCCGCCGTGGAGGCGGCCCATGCGGGCGACCAGGGCCGGGGCTTTGCGGTGGTGGCTGCCGAGGTGCGCAACCTGGCCACCCGGTCGGCCGCCGCGGCGCGGGAAATCAAGGCGCTGATCAATGAATCGGTCGATCAGGTGAAAGAGGGCACCAGCCTGGCGGGCGTAGCGGGCACTACCATGCAGCGCATCGTGGGCTCCATCCAGAACGCCGAACGCATGATGGGCGAGATCACCTCCGCCACGCAGGACCAGAACCGCGACATTGGCCAGATCAACACCGCAGTAGCGCGGCTGGACCAGATGACCCAAGCCAACTCGGCGCTGGTAGAGCAGTCAATGGCCGCATCGGCCGGCCTGCGCAGCCAGGCCCACGAGCTTTCCACCCTGATCAGCCGGTTTGTGCTGCCTGGCCAGGGCGCCGAAACAGCCCTGCCGCCCATCGGCCAGATTGCCCACGCACACCGGCAACAGGCACTGCTGGCGAATGGCTAAACAACGGGGTTGCGGCCGCCCCGTTGTAGATGGCTGGTGAGGGCTGAAAATTGGGTGAATCCGCTAGAAAAATAGGTGAAAATTGCCGCTAGCGCTTATGCAGCAAGCGCTAGCAGCTACGTTTTTAATAGTAATCAATCAGACAGGCTTGATCGGCACGTACAGGCTGCCGCCGCCGCGCTGAAACTCTTCAGCCTTGGTCTCCATGCCCGCCGCCAGCGCTTCGGCCTCGGCTACGCCCTTTTGCGCGGCAAAGTCGCGCACTTCCTGCGTGATCTTCATCGAGCAGAACTTGGGGCCGCACATCGAGCAAAAGTGCGCCACCTTGGAGGCATCCTTGGGCAAGGTTTCGTCGTGGAAGGCCTGCGCTGTCTCAGGGTCCAGACCCAGGTTGAACTGGTCCTGCCAGCGAAAATCAAAACGCGCCTGACTCAGCGCATCGTCACGCGCGCGGGCACCGGGGTGGCCCTTGGCCACGTCGGCCGCATGCGCGGCAATCTTGTACGCAATGATCCCCTGCTTGACGTCGTCGCGGTCGGGCAGGCCCAGGTGCTCCTTGGGCGTCACGTAGCACAGCATGGCCGTGCCCATCCAGCCGATCATGGCCGCGCCGATGGCGGACGCAATGTGGTCGTAGCCCGGCGCGATGTCGATGGTCAGCGGGCCCAGGGTGTAGAACGGCGCTTCGTGGCAGGTCTTGAGCTGCTCGGTCATGTTGGCCTGGATCATGTGCATGGGCACGTGGCCCGGGCCTTCGATCATGGTCTGCACGTCGTGCTTCCAGGCTACCTGGGTCAGCTCGCCCAGCGTGTGCAGCTCGGCAAACTGCGCTTCGTCATTAGCATCCGATGCGCAGCCGGGGCGCAGGCCGTCGCCCAGGCTGAACGACACGTCGTACGCCTTCATGATGTCGCAGATATCCTCGAAGTGCTCGTACAGAAAGCTCTCGCGGTGGTGCGCCATGCACCACTTGGCCATGATGGAGCCGCCGCGCGAGACGATGCCCGTGCGGCGCTGCGCCGTGAGGTGGATGTAGGCCAGGCGCACCCCGGCGTGGATGGTGAAGTAGTCCACGCCCTGCTCGGCCTGCTCGACCAAGGTGTCGCGGAAGATTTCCCAGGTCAGGTCTTCGGCGATGCCGCCCACCTTTTCCAGCGCCTGGTAGATCGGCACCGTGCCAATGGGCACGGGCGAGTTGCGCACGATCCAGTCGCGTGTGGTGTGGATGTTTTTGCCGGTCGAGAGGTCCATCACGTTGTCGGCGCCCCAGCGGATCGCCCAGACCAGCTTTTCCACCTCTTCGTCGATGCTCGACGTGACGGCCGAGTTGCCGATGTTGGCGTTGATCTTGACGAGGAAGTTGCGGCCAATCGCCATCGGCTCCACCTCGGGGTGGTTGATGTTGGCCGGGATGATGGCGCGGCCCCGGGCCACTTCGTCGCGCACGAATTCGGGCGTGATGATGCGCGGGATGCTGGCGCCCATGGGGTTGCCCATCAGGCGCTGCTCGCGGCCTGCATCCTGCATGTACTGCGCCATCCACTCGCGCTTGCCGTTTTCACGGATGGCCACGTATTCCATTTCGGGGGTGATGATGCCTTTGCGCGCGTAGTGCATCTGCGTCACGTTACCGGTGTGGTTGGCACCACTCTTGGCGCGCAACGGCTTGCGCTGCAGGGCGGCAGCCTCGGCGCGCAGCTGGGCCAGGCGCGTGGCGTCTTCGCTTTTTTGCCCGTCGTCCAGCGCCACCGGGGCACGGCCCTCGTAGTGCTCCACATCACCACGGCCGGTGATCCAGCCGCCGCGCACGCTGGCCAGGCCCTGGCGCACATCGATCGCAGCCTCGGGGTCGGTGTACGGGCCGGAGGTGTCGTACACGCTGACCACCTCGCCATTGGTGAGTGCGATGTCGCGCACCGGCACGCGCAAATCGGTGTGCAGATGGCCGGGGAGGTAGGCCTTGCGGGATGCGGGGAAGGGCTCGCGCGTCCGCGCCAGCAGTTCGGCAAACTTCTCGGGGGTGGCCAGCTGGGCCAATTCGGCATGTCGGTCGGGGGCGTTCATGGGGCAGGTCTCCTGGTTCCGGTGGCGGGGTTGCTCCGGAATGGACCTGCTCCCCCGCAAGTGCGCGGGGCACCTGGGGCATGGCGTGCATGCCGGGTAGGCAGGCACGGGCGCATGGAGGTCGGCTCTTCTTCCGCCGGTATGAACCGGATCAAGTTCGTCGGGTTCGCAGAGGGGCGTGTGTTTCACGCCCTCCCGCATCTCAGTGCATCAGCACACCCCGGAGCAGGCGCGAGTATAGGCCAGCACTGCTTGCGCTGCCGCGACCCAACTTTCGGGCTCAGGCCAGGCGCCCGATGAACATCACGGCAAAGAAGAAAACCGCCGCGATGATGGTCCATTTCAGCACCACCAGGCCAAAGCGCTTGTAGCGTGCCTGGCCGGTGCCCGCATAAAACGCGAAGGAAACCGCCGCAGTCAGCAGCAGTGCCATGGCCAGCCAGCGAAACAGCAGCATGGGTCTGTTACCAGGCTCGCACGGGTTGCAGGAAACCGCTGGGTGCCTGGCGGTCGTCCTCGAACGTCACCTCTTCCCAGGCGTCGCGCTGGGCCAGCAGCTCGCGCAGCAGCAGGTTGTTCATGGCATGGCCTGAACGGAAGGCGCTGTAGGCGGCCAGCAAAGGCTTGCCAACCAGGTACAGGTCGCCCATGGCGTCCAGGATCTTGTGCTTGACGAATTCATCGTCATAGCGCAGCCCGTCGCTGTTGAGCACCTTGTAGTCGTCCATCACGATGGCGTTGTCGAGCCCGCCGCCCAGCGCCAGGCCGCTTGCGCGCATCATTTCCACATCGCGCGTGAAGCCAAAGGTGCGCGCACGGGCGATGTCGCGGCTGTAGTTGCCGGCCCCCAGGTCAAACTCGACCCGCTGGCCCGTGGAATCCACCGCCGGGTGGTCGAAATCAATCTCGAAACTGAGCTTGTAGCCATGGTAGGGCGTCAGACGCGCCCATTTGGCATGGGCGCCCTCGCCCTCTCGCACCTCGACCGGCCGGGTCACGCGGATGAAGCGGCGGGGTGCGTTCTGCAATTCAATGCCTGCGCTTTGCAGCAGAAAAACAAACGATGCCGATGAACCATCCAGGATGGGGACTTCTTCTGCGGTGATGTCCACGTACATGTTGTCGATACCCAGGCCGGCGCAGGCCGACATGAGGTGCTCGACGGTGTGCACCTTGGCGTTGCCGGTGCCGATGGTCGATGCCAGGCGGGTGTCGGTAACGGCGGACGCAGAAATGGGGATGTCCACCGGCTGGGGCAAATCCACGCGGCGAAACACGATGCCCGTGTCGGGCTGGGCCGGCCGCAGGGTCAACTCGACCCGCTGGCCGCTGTGCAAACCTACCCCCACGGCGCGGGTCAGGGTTTTGAGGGTGCGTTGCTTGAGCATCCTGCGATTTTAGTTGCCGCAAGGATTTTGTGCTGCCGCGCTCGGCGCTGCGCTGCGCTGGGCGGGGTCCACTCTGAGTGGAATGCACTCGTTTTCCCTCACAACCGGCATGGAGGACAATCACACAATCGGTTACAGGGCAAGCCCCAAAGGATCCGCATGGCCCACGACCCGGGCCGTTCCTTTGCTTTGGGTCCCAAGAACAGCCTTTTTTTTCATCCCGGGAGATTTCATGAGCAAACTCAGTTTCAGAGGCAAGATCCTGCTGATGCTGGCCACAGCATTGGTAGCACTGCTGTTTATGGCGGTCAGTTCATTGCTGCAACAGCGGTCACAGATCATCGAGTCGCGGCGTGAGCTGCTGACCACAGCGGTGCAATCGGCCCACAGCATCGTGGCCTCGTACCAGGCCAAGGCCGCAAGCGGGGCGATGCCGGTAGAAGAAGCCCAAAAGGCGGCCAAGGACGCCTTGCGTGTGTCCCGCTTTGGTGGACCTGAAGGCAAAACCGAGTACTTTTATATCTGGACGCTGGATTCCAAAGGCGTGATGCACCCTATCAAGCCTGAATGGGAAGGCCAGGACATGGCTGGCAAAGTGAAGGACGGCGCCGGCACGGACATTCTCAAACAGATATCAACCGCGCTCAACGCCAGTTCCAACGGCCGCGTATTTGTGCCCACCATGTTCGCGCGGCCCGGCTCGCAGTCGCTGGTGCCCAAGCTCCAGTAGGTGATCCGTGTGGACGGCTGGAACTGGATGGTCGGCTCCGGTCTGTATACGGACGACATCGACCAGCTCGTTCGCAAAACCCTGCTGTCCAACCTGGCGATCGTGCTCGTCGTGATGCTGGTCGTGGGTGGCGTGGGGTTGCTGGTCACGCGCTCGGTGCTGCGCCAGATCGGTGGCGAACCCACCGACGCATCGCGGTGATGTCAGAGGTGGCCCAGGGAAATCTGGACACCCCCATCCCTGACGCTCCAGCAGGCTCCCTGCTCGACGGCCTGGGCCGCATGGTTGTCTCGCTGCGCCAGCTCGTGACCGAAGTGCGCTCGGCCACCGAAAGCATCGCCACGGCGTCCAGCGAGATTGCCCAGGGCAACAACGACCTGGCCCACCGCACCGAAGACACTGCCAGCAACCTGCAGAGCACTGCGAGCAGCATGGAAGAGCTGACCAGCACCGTCCGGCAGACCTCAGACTCTGCCCAGACCGCCAACCAGATGGCCACTTCGGCGGCCACGGTAGCAGCGCGTGGCGGGGAAGTGGTGTCGCGTGTGGTCGCCACCATGCAGGACATCAACGCCAGCAGCAACAAGATCAGCGACATCATCGGTGTGATCGATGGCATCGCCTTCCAGACCAATATTCTGGCCTTGAATGCCGCTGTCGAAGCCGCCCGTGCGGGCGAGCAGGGCCGGGGCTTTGCCGTGGTGGCCAGCGAGGTGCGCAGCCTGGCACAACGCAGTGCAGAAGCCGCCAAGGAGATCAAGGCCTTGATTGGCGCGTCGGTTGAAAAGGTGGAATCGGGCACGCAGCTGGTGGGCAATGCAGGCGCCACCATGACCGAGATCGTTGAGAGCGTTCAGCGCGTGACTGACATCATCGGCGAGATCCGATCTGCCACCTCAGAACAGAGCCAGGGCATCGCGCAGGTCAACACCGCCATGAACCAGCTCGACCAGATGACGCAGCAGAATTCGGCCCTGGTGGAACAATCCACCGCCGCCGCAGACAGCCTGCGCGAGCAAGCCATGAAACTCACCCAGGTGGTCGCGTTGTTCCGGGTGAACGGCAGCAATGCCTCGGCGCCCGCACCGGCAAGACGGCCTGCACCCCCAGCCGCACTTCGCCCTGCCCCAGCCCCGCTACGCGCGGGCAAAGCGCCCCCACCATTGGTTAAGCCCGCATCCCCTCGCCCCGCCCCAACCGCCAAGGCTCCGGTGGCAGCGCTGCCGCCGAAGTCCAGCAGCCCAAAACCAGCGGCAGGTGACAACGACGATTGGGAGTCCTTCTGAACCGGGAGCGCTGCGTAGCCTCATCGAAGCAAGTCCGCGCACGGTAAACCTGCGCTCCATGCAAAGAAGCCCTGCCAGCTCACGCTGGCAGGGCTTCTTTTCTTCGCCCCCTAGTCGCCACTGGGCAACCGAGGGGACGCAAGAGAACGCCGATCAGTCGGCCTGCTTGCGCAGGAAAGCCGGAATTTCCAGATCGTCCATGCCGCCCGACGACAGTGCATCGACGCGGGCTGCTGCCTGCGTGCGGTTGGTGCGCCAGACGCTGGGCACCGACATGCCGCCGTAGTCGGCCTGGGAACCGACGCCCATGCCCCCTGCCACGCCGACGGCTCCGCCCATCACGCCGCTGGTGGTCATGGGCATCTGGTAGGCCATGTTGTCCGTGCCCGTGCGCAGGCCGCCCTGCACCACCGAGATGGGCTGGCGGCGCGCATTGGGGCGCGACAGGCCCGTGGCCACCACGGTCACGCGGATCTCTTCACCCAGGCTGTCGTCGTAGGCAGCGCCGTAGATGACATGCGCGTCGGGCGAGGCGTAGGCGTTGATGGTGCTCATGGCCAGGCGCGATTCGGACAGCTTGAGGCTGCCCTTGGCGGCGGTGACCAGCACCAGCACGCCCTTGGCGCCCGACAGGTCGATGCCTTCGAGCAGCGGGCAGGCCACGGCCTGCTCGGCGGCAATGCGGGCGCGGTCGGGGCCGCTGGCGGTGGCCGTGCCCATCATGGCCTTGCCAGGCTCGCCCATCACGGTGCGCACGTCTTCGAAGTCGACGTTCACATGGCCGTATTCGTTGATGATTTCGGCAATGCCGCCTACGGCGTTTTTCAGCACGTCGTTGGCGTGGGCAAAGGCTTCGTCCTGAGTGATGTCATCGCCCAGCACTTCGAGCAGCTTTTCGTTGAGCACCACGATCAGCGAATCGACATTGGCTTCGAGCTCGGCCAGACCGTTGTCGGCATTGCTCATGCGGCGGCCACCCTCCCAGTCGAAGGGCTTGGTGACCACGCCCACGGTGAGAATGCCCATTTCCTTGGCCACACGCGCAATCACCGGTGCGGCGCCGGTGCCCGTGCCGCCACCCATGCCGGCGGTGATGAACAGCATGTGCGCGCCCGAGATGGCGGCGCGGATGTCATCCACGGCGGCTTCGGCGGCTTCGCGGCCCTTGTCGGGCTTGCTGCCGGCACCCAGGCCGCTTTGGCCCAGCTGGATGGTGCGGTGGGCGGAGCTGCGGGTAAGCGCCTGCGCGTCGGTGTTGGCGCTGACAAACTCCACGCCCTGCACGCTGCGCGCAATCATGTGCTCGACAGCATTGCTGCCGCCGCCGCCCACACCGATCACCTTGATCTGGGTGCCCTGGTTGAATTCTTCGGCTTCGATCATTTCGATGGTCATGTTGGAGCTCCTGTTTCTAAATACGTATTCAATTGCCAAATGGGGAAAGGGGGTCTGTTTCGCGGGACATAGGGCGGTCCGATACATCGCCATCGCCCGCGCGGTATGCGATGGGGACTCCCTCTTGCTAGCCAGATCGCCCCCACGCTTGCAACTGCGTCTGCTGCGCTGCCCCGCAAGGGGGCCTTCGCGCCTTGGGGCGGCCCGGCGGCGCTCATGCCTGGGTATTTCATGGTCAGAAGTTCCCCACGATGAAATCCTTGAAGCGCCCGAACGCGGTCTTCATCGACCCGCTCTTTTGCGCCACCTTGAACCCGCGAAGACGTGCCAGGCGCGCTTCTTCGAGCAAGCCCATGACAGTGGAGGCACGGGGCTGGGCGACCATGTCCGACAGGGCGCTGGAATACTTGGGAATGCCGCGGCGCACGGGTTTCAAAAAGATGTCCTCGCCCAGTTCGATCATTCCGGGCATGACCGAGCTGCCGCCGGTGAGCACGATGCCCGATGACAGCACCTCTTCGTAGCCCGACTCGCGCACCACCTGCTGCACGAGCGAGAAAATTTCTTCGACCCGGGGCTCGATCACGCCAGCCAGCGCCTGCTTGCTGAGCATGCGCGGGCTGCGGTCGCCCAGGCCGGGCACTTCCACCTGGGCCTCGGGGTCGGCCAGCAATTGCTTGGCGTAGCCGCTTTCGACCTTGATGTCTTCGGCGTCCTTGGTGGGCGTGCGCAGTGCCATGGCAATGTCGCTGGTGATGAGGTCGCCCGCAATCGGGATCACCGCCGTGTGGCGGATGGCACCGCCGGTGAAGATGGCCACGTCGGTCGTGCCCGCGCCGATATCCACCAGCACCACGCCCAGCTCGCGCTCGTCATCGGTCAGCACGGCCTGGCTGCTGGCCAGTGGGTTGAGCATGAGCTGCTCGACTTCGAGGCCGCAGCGGCGCACGCACTTGATGATGTTCTCGGCCGCGCTCTGCGCACCGGTCACGATATGGATCTTGGCCTCCAGACGGATGCCACTCATGCCGATGGGCTCTTTCACGTCCTGCCCGTCGATCACAAATTCCTGCGGCTCCACCAGCAACAGGCGCTGGTCACTGGAGATGTTGATCGCCTTGGCCGTCTCGACCACGCGCGCCACGTCGGCGGCGGTGACTTCCTTGTCCTTCACGGCCACCATGCCGCTGGAGTTGAGGCCCCGGATATGGCTGCCCGTGATGCCCGTGTAGACGCGCTGGATCTTGCAGTCGGCCATCAGCTCGGCTTCTTTGAGCGCCTGCTGGATGCTCTGGACGGTGGCGTCGATGTTCACCACCACGCCACGCTTCAAGCCATTGCTCGGGGCCACGCCCAGGCCTGCGAGTTTGAGCTCGCCATTGGGCAACACCTCGGCCACCACGGCCATGACCTTGGCCGTGCCGATGTCCAGCCCCACCACGACGTCTTTGTATTCTCTTGCCATATCAGTGTCTGCCCTTCATTGTTCTGTCCTGTCGCATCTGCTGCACGCGGCTATTTCTTCGCAGCCGCTTCCGCGGTGACTGTCGTCACGCCACGCAACCGCAGCGCATAGCCTCCGGCATGCCGCAGGTCTGCCGACTCCAGTGCGTCCGCACGGCGCTGGTATTGCGCCGCCACCCCCGTCAGTGTGCTGATGAAGCGCTGCGTGCGTTGCACCACTTCTTGTTGCGTGCCGCCTCCCAGCTCCAGCGCTGCGCCGGTGTCGAGCGTGGCGCGCCAGCCGCCGCGCCCGGTGAGTTCCAGCGCATCCACAGCCATGCCCAGCGGCTCAAACAGTGGCTGCAGTACGCCGTGCATCTGCAGCACCTCGGCCGAACTACCCTGGGGACCCGTGAGGCGGGGCAAGCCTTCTTGCTCCACATCGCCCACATTGGCCTCGAAAACCTCGCCCTGGCTGTTGACCAGTGCCGAACCGGTTTCGCCCCCCCAGAAGGCAACAGCATCGTGTTCCTGCAGTTCCACCCGCAGACCACCCGGAAATTCGCGCCGCACCAGGGCCTTGCGCACCCAGGGCGCCTGCTCGAACGCCGCGCGCGCGGCCCGCAGATCGATGGTGAAGAAGTTGCCCGCCAGCTGCGGCGCCACATTGGCGCGCAAGGTAACTGCGTTGTTGTGCACCAGCTCACCCTGAACCACGATGCGCGCCACAGAAAAACCGGGATAACGCAACACCCAGCGCCCCCCCGCTGCCAGCAAAAGCAGCACGCAGCACAGGAACAAGACCGAAGCGGTCAGGTTCATGAGCTTGACGTCCAGCGGTGCGGGCAGCGACTGGTTCATGGCGTGGTGGCCTCCTGGGGCTGGCTCTGTGCCGGGCTCAGCGTGGCACCGGGCGGCGTGTCCAGCGTGGCGGTGGCGAGCACGCCCACGCACAGGTCTTCGTAGCTGATGCCCAGAGCCCGTGCCGACATCGGAACCAGCGAATGACCGGTCATGCCCGGCGAGGTGTTGATTTCCAGCAGGAAGGGCTTGCGGTCACTGGCGCGGATCATGATGTCGGCCCGCGCCCAGCCCCGACAGCCCAGCGAACGGAAGGCCTGCACCACCAGGCGCTGGATCTCGCGTTCTTCCGCCTCGGGCAGGCCGCTTGGGCAGTGGTATTGGGTGTCGTCGGTGAAATACTTGTGTTCGTAGTCGTAATTGCCTTGCGGCGCCACGATGCGGATCACCGGCAGCGCATGGGCGCTGGCGCCTTCGCCCAGGATGGGGCAGGTGGTTTCATCGCCCTCGATGAACTGTTCGCACAGCACCTCGGGGTCGTATTTCGATGCCAGTGCATAGGCCTGCTCGCACTGCTCGGGCGAGGACACCTTGGTCAGCCCGATGGTCGAGCCCTCGCGCGCGGGCTTGACGATCATGGGCGCGCCCAGCGCCTGCAGGGCCATAGCCGTTTCATCGCCGCTGGCCACAAGACGCCAGTCGGGCGTGGGCAAGCCCTCGGCGCGCCAGATGCGCTTGGTCATGATCTTGTCCATCGACATGCTGGACGCCATCACACCCGAGCCGGTGTACGGAATTCCGAGCAACTCCAGCGCGCCTTGCACCGTGCCGTCTTCACCGTGGCGCCCGTGCAGGGCAATGAAGCAGCGGGCGTAACCGCCGCGCTGGAGTTCGCCCAGTTCGCTCTGTGCCGGGTCGAACGCGTAAGCATCCACACCGCGCGAGCGCAGCGCCTGCAGCACGCCGCGGCCGGACATCAGGGACACATCGCGCTCGGCCGATGCACCGCCCATCAGCACTGCCACCTTGCCCAACGTGCGGGCGTCAATATTTGAGCCAAATGTGTTCATTGCGACCTCCCTGCTTGCGGCAACAGCTCATTATTTTGTAGCAAATCAACCACCTTTCCGGGCACGGCACCAATCGAACCCGCACCCATGCACATCACCACGTCGCCATCTTTTGCGTTGTCTGCAATGGACTGGGGCAGGTCGGCCACGGCGTCAACGAACAAGGGCTCTACCCGGCCGGCCACGCGCAGCGCACGCGCCAGCGAGCGGCCGTCTGCGGCCACCACGGGCGCTTCGCCAGCGGCATACACCTCGGTGAGCAGCACGGCGTCGGCACTGCCGATGACCTTCACAAAATCTTCAAAGCAGTCGCGCGTGCGGCTGTAGCGGTGCGGCTGGAACGCCAGCACCAGGCGACGCCCAGGGAAAGCCCCGCGGGCCGCTGCCAGCGTGGCGGCCATTTCGACGGGGTGGTGGCCGTAGTCGTCGATCAGCGTGAACTGGCCACCGTCCTTGGCGGGCAGTTCGCCATAGCGCTGAAAGCGCCGGCCCACGCCCTTGAAACCGGCCAGCGCGCGCTGCACGGCTTCGTCCGGAATGTTCAGCTCCACGGCCACCGCGATGGCCGACAGGGCGTTGAGCACGTTGTGCTCGCCCGCCAGGTTGAGCACCACCTCCATATCAGGCAGCGTGACGCCGTTGCGTCGCTGCACCGTAAAGCGCATTTGCCCCGCCTCGGCCTGCACGTTGATGGCGCGCACCTGGGCGTCTTCCGAAAAGCCGTAGCTCGTGATGGGGCAGGTCACGCTTTGCAGAATGTCGCGCACCGCCGGGCTATCGACGCACAGGATGGCAGTGCCATAAAACGGCATGCGGTGCAGAAAATCGATGAAGGCCCCCTTGAGGCGACCAAAGTCATGCCCGTAGGTTTCCATGTGGTCGGCATCGATGTTGGTGACCACAGCCATCACGGGCAGCAAATTCAGAAACGAGGCATCGGACTCGTCGGCCTCGACCACGATGTAGTCGCCGCTGCCCAACTTGGCATTGGCGCCCGCGCTGTTCAGGCGCCCGCCAATCACAAAGGTGGGGTCGAGTCCTGCCTCGGCCAGCACACTGGTCACGAGGCTGGTGGTGGTGGTCTTGCCGTGCGTGCCGGCAATGGCGATGCCCTGCTTGAGGCGCATCAGCTCGGCCAGCATGAGGGCGCGTGGCACCACGGGAATCTTCTTGTCGCGCGCGGCCAGCACCTCGGGGTTGTCGGCCGTGACGGCGGTGGAGGTGACCACCGCATCAGCCCCCTCAATGTGCGCTGCCGCGTGACCCAGGCAGGTCTTGATGCCCAAGCCCGCGAGGCGGCGCAGCGTGGCGCTGTCACTCAGGTCCGAACCCGAGATCTGGTAGCCCAGGTTGAACAGCACCTCGGCGATGCCGCTCATGCCGGCGCCGCCCACACCGACGAAATGAATATGGCGAACAGCGTGCTTCATGCAGACAACTCCTCGCACGCCGCCACCACTTCGCGGGTGGCATTGATTTTTTGCATGTTTTTGGCCTTCTCGGCAATATCGACGAGCACTGTTCGCTCTGAATTCAATAGCATCTTCGCCAACCCTTCGGGGGTCAGGTCGCTTTGCTGCACCAGCCAGCCGCCGCCCGCGCTCACCAGAAAGCGGGCGTTGGTGGTCTGGTGGTCATCCACTGCAAAGGGGAACGGCACAAAGATGGCGGCAGCACCCACGGCGGCAATCTCGGTCACGGTGCTGGCGCCGGCGCGGCACACGATGATGTCGGCCGCAGCAAACGCGCTGGCCGTGTCGTCGATGAACGGGGTGAGCTCTGCCTGCACACCGGCAGCCTGGTAGTTGGCGCGCAGGGTGTCGATCTGCGTGGCGCCGCTCTGGTGCGTGACCACTGGCCGGTTTTCCGCAGGGATCAGCGCCAGAGCCCGGGGCACGATGTCGTTGAGCGCCTGCGCGCCCAGGCTGCCGCCCACCACCAGCAGGCGCAGGGGGCCCGTGCGCCCGACAAAACGCTCGGACGGCGCTGCCTGGCGCGTGAACGCCGCGCGCAGCGGGTTGCCTACCCATTGGGCCTTCTTCAGCACCCCTGGAAACGCGGTGAACACCCGGTCGGCCACACCGGCGAGCACCTTGTTGGCCATGCCGGCCACCGAGTTCTGCTCATGCAGCACCAGGGGCTTGCCGCACAGCACGCCCATCATTCCGCCCGGAAAGGTGATGTAGCCGCCCAGGCCCACCACCACGTCGGGTTTCACACGGCGCACCACCTGCAAGGCCTGCCAGAAGGCGCGCAGCAGGCGCAGCGGCAGCAACGCCAGCGTGGCCAGGCCCTTGCCACGCACACCGGAAAAATCAATGAGTTCGAGCGGAAAGCCGTGCTGCGGAACGATGCGCGACTCCATGCTGCCCGGTGCACCCAGCCAGTGCACGCGCCAGCCGCGTGCGCGCAGCTCCTCAGCGACGGCAAGGCCCGGGAAGATATGGCCGCCGGTGCCGCCAGCCATGATGAGTGCCGTTTTCTGGCTCATACACGCCCCCCTCTCATGAGGCGCTGCGCGCCTTGCATTGCATGCGCAATGCGGAGCTTGTTCTGGCGAAACAAATTGCTCATACGCGGCCTCCGCGCATCGAATGCTCCGCATTCGGCAGCGTTGACACGCTGCTGCAGCCTGTTTTGGTGAAACAAACTGCTCATACGCGGCCTCCGCGCATGAGCAGTTTGTTTTCATAATCCACGCGCAATACGACCGCGAGCGCGACGAGGTTCATCAGGATGGCAGAGCCGCCAAAGCTCATCAGCGGCAGCGTGAGTCCCTTGGTCGGCAGCGCGCCCAGGTTCACGCCCATGTTGATGAAGGCCTGAAAGCCCATCCAGATGGCCACGCCCTGCGCCACCAGGCCAGCGAATACACGGTCCAGGGCGATGGCCTGGCGGCCGATGTGCATGATGCGGCGTGTCATCCAGACAAACAGCACGATGAGCGTGAGCACGCCCACCAGGCCAAACTCTTCGCCGATGACGGCCAGCAGGAAGTCGGTGTGCGCCTCGGGCAGCCAGTGGAGCTTTTCAACGCTGCCGCCCAGCCCCACGCCAAAGATTTCCCCACGCCCGATGGCAATGAGCGAATGCGAAAGCTGGTAGCCCTTGCCCAGCGCGTGCTCTTCGCTGAACGGGTCGAGGTAGGCAAACACGCGCTCGCGCCGCCAGGGCGAACTGGCGATCATGACGGCGAAGGCCGAGACCAGCACGCCCGCAATCAGGAAGAACATGCGCGCATTGACGCCGCCCAGGAACAGGATGCCCATGGCGATCACCGCCACCACCATGAAGGCGCCCATGTCCGGCTCGGCCAGCAGCAGCACACCCACAATGGCCACGGCGGCGCCCATGGGCAGCACGGCGCGAAAGAAGCGCTCTTTCACATCCATCTTGCGCACCATGTAGTCGGACGCATACACCAGCACGGCAAACTTGGCCAGCTCCGAGGGCTGGAAGTTCATGATACCCAGCGACAGCCAGCGCCGCGCACCATTGACCACAATGCCCACATGCGGGATCAGCACCGCCACCAGCAGGACGATGGAGACCACGAACAACCAGGGCGCCACACGCTCCCAGGTGGCCATGGACACCTGGAACGCCAGCAGCGCCACTACAAAACCGACAACCAGCGCACGCGCGTGAAGCATGAGGAAGTGGGTGGGCGCGATCTTGCCAAAACGGGGGTTGTCCGGCATGGCAATCGACGCCGAATACACCATGACCAACCCCCAGGCCAGCAGCGCCACCACCACCCACAGCAGGGTCTGGTCAAAACCCAGCACGGCGGCGGGCGTGCTGCGGGTGGGGCTGTAATCGGTGCCGCCCACGCGCACCGGCAGCACATCGGCGGCCTTGCCCGACAGCCCTCCCAGCCAAGCCGTAAGGCGTTGCCATGCACTGGTGGCGGCGGTCATTGCATGCCCTCCAGTTCCTGTCCGGCGTCGTGCGCCAGCTCGCGCACAGCGTCGCAGAACACCTGGGCACGGTGTGCGTAGTCCCGAAACATGTCAAAGCTGGCGCAGGCGGGAGACATCAACACCGCATCGCCCGGACGGGCGTGCTGCGCGGCCAACTGCACGGCGTGCGGCAGCGTCTGCGCATCGACCAGCGCAACACCCGCACCCTGCAGTGCAGCGCGAATCAACGGTGCATCCCGGCCCATCAGAACCACTGCCCGCGCACAGCGCGCCACCGGCGCTGCCAGCGGCGAAAAGTCTTGCCCCTTGCCCTCGCCGCCCAGAATCACCACGAGGCGGCGATCTGCCCCCAGACCGGACAGCGCCGCCACCGTGGCGCCCACATTGGTGCCCTTGCTGTCGTCGAAATATTCCACGCCTGCCACCACACCAATGGGTTCCACACGGTGCGGCTCGCCGCGGTACTCGCGCAAGCCATACAGCATGGGGGACAAAGCGCAACCCGCCTCACAGGCCAGCGCCAGGGCTGCCAGGGCGTTGATGGCGTTGTGGCGCCCGCGAATGCGCAACGCATCGGCCGGCAGCAGGCGCTGGATGTGCAGCTCGGGCTCTTCGCTGCGGCCGCGCTTGCGGGTTTCGTCCGACTCCAGGGCACGCACCAGCCAGGCCATGCCGCTCACCATTTCGATGCCGAAGTCGCCCGGGCGCCGGGGCATGTCGCCGCCAAATGTGGTGTGCGCGCGCTGCTGAGGTTTTTGCAATTTCACGCGCACGGGCTCCGGCAGCATGGCCATCACCGCTGGTTCGTCGCGGTTGAGCACCATGACTGCGCTCTGCCCGAAGATGCGTGCCTTTGCAGCGGCATAGGCCTGCATGTCGCCATGCCAGTCCAGGTGGTCCTGCGTGATGTTGAGCACCGTGGCGGCCGTGGGCTCAAAGTCCACCACGCCGTCGAGCTGAAAACTCGACAGCTCCAGCACCCACACCTGGGGAAGCGTGCCCGCGTCGATATGGGACGCCAGCGTATCGAGCAACGTGGGGCCGATATTGCCGGCCACGGCCACGGTTTTGCCCGCGCGCTCGACCAGCTGGCCCGTGAGCGAGGTGACCGTGGTCTTGCCATTGGTGCCGGTGATTGCCAGCACCGCTGGCGCATACCCGTGCGCAGCGCGCAGTGCGGCAAGGGCCATGGAATACAAGCTTAATTCGCCTCCAGTGCTTATACCCATTGCGCTAGCAGCTACGAAAACAGGAGCAATTGAGTCAGGACTCAACCCTGGCGAGCGGTACACCGCGTGCAGGCCCTGCCCTTGCACCAGATGCACACCAAAGGCGCCCGCCACGAAACGCACCTGTGGCAGCTCTTGCTGCAAGGCAGCCAGCTGGGGAGGCAACTGCCGCGTATCGGCCACGGTGACATGCGCGCCGCAGCGCACGCACCAGCGCGCCATGGCCAGGCCCGAAGCACCCAGCCCGAGGATGAGGATGTTCTGGTCTTGCAGCGGCGCCATGCCTTCGCCTGGGCGACCGGCCGGCTCGGCAGGGGCCTGAGCGGGGTCGGCCGCCGATTCGCCACCGTCTTGCGCAGCCATTGGCAACACGGCGGGCGTGGGCTCTGGCGCGGCCACTTCGGCAAAGATCTGCGCCACAAAATCGGCCGCAGCCTTGGCGGCAGAAATGGCCGGGGCCTTGTCCAGGCTCCAGGTGCTGCCACTGCGACCAGCACTTGCTGCGACGCCCGGGGCCTCGTCTGTGACCGCACGCAACTCACCAGCGCCTGCGGCTGGCGCAAGCGGGGCGCTGGGCGCACCCGCCCCTGCCTCCAAAGGCGTGGCCACGGGGTGGGCAGGAAGAATGGGGTCGTTGTCGCTCATCGCAGTTTCAGGGTAGACAGGCCTACCAGGCACAGCAGCATGGTGATGATCCAGAAGCGCACGACCACCTGCGTTTCCTTCCATCCGCTCTTTTCAAAGTGGTGGTGCAGGGGTGCCATCTTCAGCAGGCGGCGGCCTTCGCCATAACGCTTTTTGGTGTACTTGAACCAGGCCACCTGCAGCATCACCGACAGCGCCTCGACCACAAAAATGCCGCCCATGATGGCCAGCACGATCTCCTGGCGCACGATGACGGCGATGGTGCCCAGCGCAGCGCCCAGTGCCAACGCGCCGACATCGCCCATGAACACCTGCGCCGGATGGGCGTTGAACCAGAGAAATGCCAGGCCTGCGCCCGCCATGGCAGCGCAAAAGATCAAGAGCTCGCCGGAGCCGGGGATGTGCGGAAAAATCAGGTATTTCGAATACACCGAGCTGCCGGTGACATAGGCAAACACACCCAGGGCCGAGCCCACCATCACCACCGGCATGATGGCCAGGCCGTCCAGACCGTCGGTCAGGTTGACGGCGTTGCTGGAGCCCACGATGACGAGGTAGGTGAGGATGACAAAACCCAGCACACCCAGCGGGTAGCTGATCTCTTTGAAGAACGGCAACTGCAACCCCGCCTTGGGCGGCAGGTCGAGCGAGAAACCCGACTGCACCCAGCCCACGAAAAGCTCCCACACCTTGGCGTTGGAGCTCTCGGAAATGCTGAACACCAGGTACAGCGCTGCAATCAGGCCGATGACCGACTGCCAGAAATACTTCTCGCGCGAGCGCATGCCCTCGGGGTCCTTGTTGACCACCTTGCGCCAGTCGTCCACCCAGCCAATGGCACCAAAACCCAGCGTGACCAGCAGCACGATCCAGACAAAGCGGTTGGACAGGTCAAACCACAGCAGCGTGGATATAGCAATCGACAGCAAGATGAGCACGCCGCCCATGGTGGGCGTGCCGCTCTTGGACAGGTGCGACTGCATCGCATAGCCGCGAATCGGCTGGCCGATCTTGAGCGAGGTGAGCACGCGGATCACCTTGGGGCCCGCCACCAAGCCAATGAGCAGCGCCGTCATGGCGGCCATCACGGCGCGGAAGGTGAGGTACTGGAACACCCGAAAAAAGCCGAACTCGGGCGACAGACCCTGCAGCCATTGCGACAGCATCAGCAGCATGGGACACCTCCTTGCACGGTACGGCGGGCATCAATGGCTTGCATCATGCGGCGCCTCCGAATGGACGATTTCTTGTTGTTCTGCGTTGGCGACCATCGCCTCCACCACCTGTTCCATCTTCATGAACCGCGATCCCTTCACCAGCACGCTGCCCACCTGGGGCAATGCCTCGAGCACCGCCGCCTGCAGCGATGCCATGTTGTCAAAATGCCTTGCGGCGCCGAACGCCTGGGCGGCGTTGGCCGACTGCACGCCCAGCGCATACAGGTGCGCAATGCCCGCCGCGCGCGCATGGGCGCCAGCCTCAGCGTGAAACTGCGGGCCCTGGTCACCCACCTCGCCCATGTCGCCCATCACCAGCAGCTGCGGTGCGGGAAGTGCGGCCAGCACATCGATGGCGGCGCGCATGGAGTCGGGGTTGGCGTTGTAGGTGTCATCCACCACGGTGATGTCGCGCCCCGCATGCCGCACGCTGAGCGCGCGCGAGCGCCCCTTGACGGGGCTGAATGCAGTTAGGCCGCGCGCAATGGCATCCAGCGAAACGCCAGCCGCCACGGCGCAGGCGGCAGCGGCCAGCGCATTGGTGACGTTGTGCAGTCCCGCAATCTGCAGGGTGCACGACAACGCCCCGACGGGTGTGGTCATCTCGACCTGCCATTTGCCTTGCTCCCAGCTGGCGCGCCCACACTGCACATCGCCCCCCGCGCCAAAGGTGATGCACCGGCGCGGCGCAGCAAGGCGCGCCCACAGGCCGGTGTAGGCATCACCTGCAGGGAACACAGCCACGCCATCGGCGGGCAGCGCCGCCAGCACCGAGCCGTTTTCTTCTGCCACGGCCTGCACCGTGTGCATGAATTCGAGGTGTTCGCGTTGTGCGTTGTTGACCAGCGCCACCGTGGGCTGCGCGATGGCGGCCAGGGTGGCAATTTCGCCGGGATGGTTCATGCCCATCTCGATCACCGCGGCGGCGTGCTCTGCCCGCAGGCGCAGCAGCGTCAGGGGCACGCCGATGTCATTGTTGAAGTTGCCCTGTGTGGCAAAGGCCGCGTCACCCTTCCAGGCGCGCAGGATGGACGCCACCATCTGCGTCACCGTCGTCTTGCCGTTGCTGCCCGTGATGCCAATCAGCGGCAGGCTGAACTGGGCACGCCACGCGGTGGCCAACGCGCCCAGCGCAGCCAGGCTGTCGGGCACCTCGATGCCGGGCAGCCCGGCAACTTCAAGCCCGCCATGGGCCACGGCTGCCACGGCACCCGCATCGCGGGCGTCGGCCAGGAAGGCATTGGCATCAAAGCGTTCGCCCTTGAGCGCTACAAACAGGTCACCCGGCTGCAGCGTGCGGGTGTCCGTGTGCACGCGTGCCAACGGGGTTGCCCCATCGCCCACCAGGCGTGCCTGGGGAATGCTTTGGCGAATAAAGTCCAGCGCTTGCCGCAGATTCATCATGCCCATGTGCTGGCCCCCCGGGCGGTCAGGGCTGCCTGCGCCTGCGCCATGTCGTCAAATGGCCGGCGCACACCGGCCGTTTCCTGGTAATCCTCATGGCCCTTACCGGCAATCAGCACCACGTCGGCTGCATCGGCTTCGCCAATCGCCAATGCAATGGCGGCAGCGCGATCGGGCTCGGCCCGCACGGTCTCGCCCGCGATCGTGCCTTGCAGAATCTGGTGCAGGATGGCCACCGGCTCTTCGCTGCGCGGGTTGTCGCTGGTCACCACCACCCAGTCGGCATGCTGCTGCGCCACGGCACCCATCAGCGGGCGCTTGCCGGCATCGCGGTCGCCGCCGCAACCAAACACGCACCACAGCTGGCCACCGCGTTCAACCGCCAGCGGGCGCAGCGCCTGCAAGGCCTTGTCCAGGGCATCGGGGGTGTGGGCGTAGTCCACCGCCACCAACGGCTGCCCCGGCGCCACCAGCCGCTGCATGCGGCCGGGCACGGGTTGCAGGCCCGCGCAGGCGCGCACGGCATCAAGCAGCGGCACGCCCTGGCTGCGCAGCGTGGCCAGCACGCCCAGCAGGTTCAGCACGTTGTAGTGGCCAATCACGCAGGTTTGCAATGTCCGCTGCTCTGCGCCTTCCACCACCGTGAAGCGCAGCCCCTGGTCGCCCAGGGCAATGTCCCGCGCCGCCAACCGCGCCGGTCCGTGGGCCGAGATGCTCCACAGATCCAGCGCGCGCCCCGACAGTTCGGAATGCAGCTGCACTCCGGCCGGATCGTCCACGTTGATGACGGCCGCCTGCAGACCCGGCCAGTCAAACAAGGCCCGCTTGGCCAGCCAGTAGTCGGCCATGCTGCCGTGGTAGTCGAGATGGTCCTGGGTGAAATTGGTGAAGATGGCCGTGCGAATTAGCGTGCCATCCAGGCGCGCTTCGGCCAGCCCGATGGAAGACGCCTCGATGGCGCACGCGCCCAACCCCTGATCAACATACTGGCGAAACGCGCGCTGCAGGCGCACCGGGTCGGGGGTAGTCATACCCGTGGATTCAAGGGCTGGCGCAAAACCCATACCCAAAGTACCCACCAACGCACAGCCAGCAAGCGCAGGTAGCTCTCTATTTGATAGTGCATTCAGGGCGCCCGCCAGCCACCACGCGGTGCTGGTCTTGCCGTTGGTTCCTGTCACTGCCAGCACGGCGAGTTGACTGGTGGGGTGATCAAACCACTGTGCGGCAATGGGCCCGGTGGCGCCCTTGAGGCCATGCAATGCGGCCATGTGGTCGCCCGTGAACCCGAACGCCTCCACACCCGACTGCTCCACCAGACAGGCTGTGGCGCCCCGCACCATGGCATCGGCCACATGGGCACGCCCATCGGTGGCGGCGCCCGGCCAGGCAATGAATCCGTCACCCGGGCGAATCAGACGGCTGTCGGTCTGCAAGGTGCCGGTGACGCGCTCACGCAGCCATTGCACGGCGTCATGGGCAGTGGTCAATGTATGCATCACAGCGACTCCTCCACCCCGTCGGTCATGATCTGCGGCTTGACGGCCACGTCCGGCTGCACGCCCATCATGCGCAAGGTCTGCTGCACCACCTCGCTGAACACCGGCGCCGCCACGAGGCCGCCATACACCTGGCCGTTGCTGGGTTCGTCGATCATCACGGCCACGATGATGCGCGGCTTGTCGATGGGTGCCATGCCGGTAAACCAGGCGCGGTATTTGCCGGCGGCGTAGCTTTTGCCCACCTGCTTGCGGGCGGTGCCAGACTTTCCGCCCACCGAGTAGCCCACGGTCTGTGCCTTTTGCCCCGTGCCGCCGGGCCCAGCGGCCATCTGCAGCATCTTGCGCACCTGGTCGGCCGTGCGCTCGGAAAACACGGGCACGCCGATGGCGGGCTCGGTACTTTTGAGCATGGTGGCAGGAATGACGCGCCCACCGTTGGCGAATACGGTGTACGACCGCGCCATCTGGAACAGGCTGGCCGACAGGCCGTAGCCATAGGACATGGTGGCCTGTTCGATCGGGCGCCAGGTCTTGTAGGGCCGCAGACGGCCACTCACCACGCCAGGAAAAGCGAGTTGCGGCTTCTGGCCGAATCCGGCGGCAGAGAAGGTCTCCCACATCTCGCGTGCGGGTATCTGCATGGCGATCTTGGTGGTGCCCACGTTGCTGGACTTCTGGATGACGCCCTCGACGGTGAGCGCACCGTAGTTGTGCGTATCCGAAATGGTGGAGCCGGTGATGGTGAGCCGGCCCGGCGTGGTGTCGATGACGGTGTCTGGCCGCATGCGGCCCGATTCCAGCGCCAGACCGATGGTGAACGGCTTCATGGTGGAGCCGGGCTCGAACACATCGGTCAGCGCACGGTTGCGCAATTGCTCGCCGGTGAGGTTCTGGCGCTTGTCGGGCACATAGCTGGGATAGTTGGCCAGCGCCAGCAACTCGCCGGTGTGCGCATCAAGCACCACCACGCTACCGGCCTTGGCCTTGTGCGCCGCCACCTGATCGCGCAGCTTTTGATAGGCAAAAAACTGCACCTTGCTGTCGATGGACAGCTGCATGTCGCGGCCATCCACCGGCGGCACGGTCTCGCCCACGCCTTCGACCACGCGGCCCAGGCGGTCCTTGATCACGCGGCGCGAGCCGGCGCGCCCGGCCAGCTCGCTGTTGAAGGCCAGTTCCATGCCCTCCTGGCCCTTGTCTTCCACATTGGTGAAGCCCACCACATGCGCGGCCGATTCACCCTCGGGGTACTGGCGCTTGTATTCCTTGCGCTGGTAGATGCCCTTGATGTTCAGCGCCGCAATCTGCTGGCCTACGTCCCAATCGAGCTGGCGCTTGACCCAGACAAAGGTCTTGTCCTCGTCCGCCAGCCTGGCGTTCAGCTCGGCCTGGGACATGCCAAGCAGACGGGCCAACTGCTTGAGCTTGGCACGCACCTCGGGCTTGTCCTGCTCCACGTCTTCGGGGATGGCCCAGATGCTGGCCGCCGGCACACTGGAGGCCAGAATGAGCCCATTGCGATCGAGAATCTTGCCCCGATTGGCGGGCAGTTCGAGCGTGCGCGCAAAGCGCACCTCACCCTGCCGCTGAAAAAATGCGTTGCCAAACACCTGCACATAGGCCGCACGCGCTGCCAACCCGGCAAAGCCCAGCGCAATCATGGCAACAATGAACTTGCTGCGCCACACAGGCGTCTTGCTGGCCAGCAGGGGGCTGGAGGTGTAGAGCACGCTGCGGCTCATGGCTTCGACTCCGACGCGGATGTGACGGCGCCCGCAGGATCAGCGACATACTGGGTGATGGCGGGGGTAGCGGTGCGCATGTGCAACTGGGCCCGTGCCAGCTTTTCCACCCGCAGCGGCGTGGCCTGCGCGCGCTTTTCCACCTGCAGCCGCTGGTGCTCGGTCTCCAGGCGGCGCGACTCAGACACCGCGCGGTCCAGCTGGGTAAACAGGCGGCGCGATTCGTACTGCGTGTGCACCAGATACAGGGCACTGGCCATCACCGCCACTAGCAGGACGAGATTGAGCCGGGTCATGCGGCGACTCCCCGGCTTGCATTGGCGCCAGCGGCGTGCATTGTCAGGCCTCCGTGCGCTCTGCAACGCGCATGATGGCGCTGCGCGAACGGGGGTTGGCTGACACTTCGGCCGCGCTCGGCTTGATCCGGTCCAGCGCGACCAACTTCATGACCTTGGGCGGAGCAAAAGGCATCCGGCGGTCGTAAACCTCCTTGGAATGCTGCGCAATAAACTGCTTGACGATGCGGTCTTCCAGCGAATGAAAGCTGATCACCACCAATCGCCCGCCAGGCTGCAGCACCGACAGGCTGGCTTCTAGGGCTTGCTGCAGCTCTTCAAGCTCAGCGTTGATGAAAATCCGCAAAGCCTGAAATGTGCGCGTTGCAGGGTTCTGGCCCGACTCGCGGGTCTTGACCGCGCCAGCCACGAGATCGGCCAGTTCGGCGGTGGTTGCAAGAGGCCCCCGTTCCTCGCGCCGAGCAACAATCGCCTTTGCAATGGGGCCAGCAAACCGTTCTTCACCGTAGTCACGTATCACCTCCGCAATCTGTTGAACCTCGGCAGTGGCCAGCCACTGGGCCACGCTTTCGCCCCGCGTGGTGTCCATGCGCATATCCAGCGGGCCATCAAAACGAAAACTGAAACCGCGCTCGGGGCTGTCGATCTGGGGTGAGCTCACCCCCAGGTCCATCAGCACCCCGGCCGCGCTGCCCGGCGGCAAATCCGCCAGATGGCGAAAACCTTCGTGCCGAATGGAAAAACGCGCATCGGTGATGCGCGTTGCCTCGTGGATGGCTTCCGGGTCCTTGTCGAACGCCACAAGGCGCCCCTGCGGCCCCAGCCGCAGCAAAATTCGCCGGGAGTGGCCGCCACGCCCAAAGGTGGCGTCCACCCAGGTGCCGGCAGGCTCGGGGCCCGCGCCGCCCAGCAGCGCGTCCACGGCTTCATCCAGCAGGACGGTGGTGTGTTGCAGATCAGGGGTCACCACGGGCCTTAAAAAGAAAAATCCTTGAACACATCGGGCATTTCGCCCTGCATGGCCTGCGCTTCCTGCGCGTCGTAAGTGGCCTTGTCCCACAGCTCGAAGTGGTTGCCCATGCCCAGCAAGATCGCATCCTTGGCGATACCGGCCGCCTGGCGCAACTCGGGCGACACCAGCACGCGGCCGGTGGCATCCATCTCGACATCCATGGCGTTGCCCAGAAAGATCCGCTTCCACCACTGGGCCGCCATGGGCAGCTGGCCAATGCGTTCGCGAAACTTCTCCCATTCGGGGCGGGGAAACACCATCAGGCAGCCATGGGGGTGCTTGGTGATCGTGAGTTGGCCAGCCGCAGTCGCGCTCAGGACGTCACGGTGCCGGGTCGGCACAGACAGCCGACCCTTCGCATCGAGACTCAGCGACGAGGCACCTTGAAACACTTAACGATTCCCCTACTCGGTTGATACCCCGGAATCCGAAAAACGGAGTCCAAGGGCACTTTTCACCACTTAATTGCACTTTTTTGCACTGTAGCAGGAAAAGCACTCATGACAAGAGGGCTTGCAACAAACTTTTGCAATGAAATCAAGGACTTAGGAGCGTTTTTAGAAGAAGGAAAACAGTAAAACCTGTTATCCAATAAGCACTTACAAGTGCCTACTCAAGTGATACCTGAAGGCAGAACATGCCTCTGCGGGAATGGGCAATCCGATGCAGCACGGGGCGCGAAGCCGCAGACAGCGCTGCGGGGCGCCAAGGCAGCGCAGCGCAGAGGCCGGAACCGCCCAGGCTGCGAATCTGCGTCAGAGGATGTAGCGCGACAGGTCTTCGTCCTGACTCAGGGTTTGCAGCCGCGTGTCGACATAGGCCGCGTCCACGGTGATCGTCTGGCCAGAAAGGCGCGCCGCATCGAAGCTGACATCGTCCAGCAGCCGCTCCATCACGGTGGACAAGCGGCGTGCACCGATGTTTTCCGTGCGCTCGTTCACATCAAAGGCAATGTGCGCCAGGCGGGTGATGCCTTCAGGCAGGAAGTCGAGCGCAACCCCTTCAGTGGCCAGCAGCGCCTGGTATTGCTTGACGAGCGAGGCGTGTGTCTGCGTGAGGATGGCTTCAAAATCCTGCACCGACAAGGATTCGAGCTCCACCCGGATCGGAAAGCGCCCCTGCAGTTCGGGAATCAGGTCGCTGGGCTTGGACAGGTGGAACGCGCCGGAAGCGATGAACAGGATGTGGTCCGTCTTGACCATGCCGTATTTGGTGGACACCGTGGTGCCCTCCACCAGAGGCAGCAGGTCGCGCTGCACGCCCTGGCGGGACACATCGGCGCCGCTGGTCTCCTGGCGCGCCGCCACCTTGTCGATCTCGTCAATGAAAACGATGCCGTTCTGCTCGGCATTGGCGATGGCGCGGGTGCGGATCTCTTCCTCGTTCACCAGCTTGCCGGCCTCCTCCTCGGTGAGCAGCTTCAGGGCCTCGGCGATCTTGAGCTTGCGGGTCTTGCGCTTGTCCTGCCCCATCTGGCTGAACATGCCACGCAACTGCTCGGTCATTTCCTCCATGCCCGCTGGGCCCATGAGCTCCACCTGCGGGCGGCTTTCGGTCAGGTCAATCTCGATGTCCTTGTCGTCCAGGCTGCCTTCGCGCAGCTTCTTGCGAAACACCTGGCGAGCCGTGCTGTCCGTGGCCGGCTCGGTGCCCGCGGCGGCGCGGGCTGGCGGAATCAGCACATCCAGGATGCGTTCTTCGGCCGCATCTTCGGCGCGCGTGCGCACCTTCTTCATTTCAGACTCGCGCGTCTGCTTGACAGCCATTTCCGCCAGGTCGCGGATGATGGCGTCCACATCCTTGCCCACATAGCCCACCTCGGTGAACTTGGTGGCTTCGACCTTGATGAAAGGCGCATCGGCCAGCCGGGCCAGACGGCGCGCAATCTCGGTCTTGCCCACGCCGGTGGGCCCGATCATGAGGATGTTCTTGGGCGTGATTTCGTGGCGCAGGCTGCCCTCAACCTGCTGGCGGCGCCAGCGGTTGCGCAGCGCAATGGCCACGGCGCGCTTGGCACTGGCCTGGCCAACGATGTGGCGGTCAAGCTCGGAAACGATTTCCTGGGGGGTCATGGACGACATGGGAGAAATTCCAGTCAAATATGGCTCTAGCGCTTATGCAATAAGCGCTAAAAGCTATTAATTATATAGCAACCCAACACCCGCCATCAAAGCGTTTCGATGGTGTGGTTCATGTTGGTGTAAATGCAAAGTTCACCGGCGATTTCAAGCGACTTCTTGACGATCTCCTGTGCAGACAAATCAGTGTTCACCAGCAACGCCTTGGCTGCGGAGTGCGCATAGGCACCGCCCGAGCCGATGGACACGATGCCCTGCTCGGGTTCGAGCACATCGCCATTGCCAGTGATGATCAGCGAGGCACTCGCGTCGGCCACGGCCAGCATGGCCTCCAGGCGACGCAGCACGCGGTCGGTGCGCCAGTCCTTGGTGAGTTCGATGGCAGCGCGGGTGAGGTGTCCCTGGTGCTTTTCGAGCTTGGCTTCGAAACGCTCGAACAGCGTGAAGGCGTCGGCCGTAGCGCCTGCAAAGCCCGCCAGCACCTTGCCGTGGTAGAGCTTGCGCACCTTGCGCGCCGTGCCCTTGACGATGATATTGCCCAGGGTGACCTGGCCGTCGCCCCCAATGGCGACCTGCAGGCCCTGGGGCGTCTGGCGGCGCACGCTCAGGATGGTGGTGCCGTGAAACACCGGGTGGTTGTCGTTTGATGAGTCCATAGCTGCGGCAGATGGGGCTTGCCGCCCATTTTGCAAGCACGCCTCACAACCTGCACTGGCGAGGCCAGCGGCCGCTGTGCAAGCGAGTGCCTGTGCCTGCACGGTTGCCGGCGTAGCCCCCGGTCCCGCGCAGGGCGCGCGAGGCAGCGGAAGGCTTGAGCCCCTTCAGCGGGGTGTCACTAATTTTTGCGTGGAACCACCCACGCGTGCTCATTGACACCGATCACGTTGAAGAAAACCGCCACCAGACGGTGCAGGTTGTGGAATTGCACCACATGGCCGTGGGACTGCTGTTCGGCCGCCCAGTTGAGCACCGAGCCGGCGGCGCCAAAATCAATGCGGATAAGCCGGTCGCAGGCAATGGTCAGGGGCTCACCGGGGCGCAGCAGCGCCTCAAATGGTTCCAGCAGGGGCGTGGCATCGCCATCAATGTGACCGCTCAGCGCCGCCGTCCGGGCCGCCTCGGGCGCGGTCTGCACCGCAGAGTCGGCCGCCTCGGGGGCCAGCAGATCCTGCCCGTCGGCCTGCGCACCGGGCACCGGTGCGTTTTCGCTGTCGGAATAGCCGCAACGCGGCGCGGTCCACGAGGGCGGCGAGACTTCAAAGGTTACGCAGTAATCCAGCGCCACCAGCTCGAACTCGTCCGGGCTGGCCATGAGCCGCATGGCCGCCATGCGCAGGCGCCACCACTCAGGGCTGTTGGAGCGGTCGCCCGACTGGGTCTTGCTCTCCAGCAGGGTCTTGAGCGCAGACACGCCTGAAAACACAAACTGCCCGCTGCGATCCGCCCATTGGGTGAACTGGTCGGCCAGCAGCGGCACGGCCGCTTCGTCGATGGTGGTCAGCCTGCCCCAGGCCAGGGTCCAGGGCGATGTGGCACGCCCCAGCGCGGCCTGCAACGCAGCCACCGACGACACCGCCACCGTCGAAGGTGCAGCCCAGCTGAAATCACGCCGTGCCGCCACCGGTGCCGCAGCCGGGGCCGCTGCAGGAGCCAGCCCCAGTTGATCGGGCATCGAAAACCACAGCGGAGCCGACCGGCTGAAGCGCGCGGCAAAATCGATGGCCAGGGTGTCAAAACGGTCTTGCTGGCCTGTCGCACGGTACAGGTCAAACAGCGTCATCCAGATTTCCAGTTGCTGCTGCGGGTCGTCCTGCGCGTGCTGGGCGAGAACATCCAGCAGGCCAGACTCAGCGCCCGCATGGTCGCCATTGGCAAACCGGATGGCGGCTTCTTCTAGATCGGGTTCGTGCACGAATTCCTCCGGTTCGACTGCGGGTTCAGACTCGGCACCAGGGGCTTCGGTACTGAAAGACGCCGCAGGTGCGTCAGCCAGCATGGGGGCGTCCTTGCCGCCAAACCCCGCAATGGCCATGCTGTCATCTGCAAACAAAGGGGCCACCGAGGGCCGGGCCTCCAGCGGAACCTGCAAAGTGCCGGGCGTGGTGGGGGCATAAGCGCGCGCAGCAGCGCCCTCATCGCCCGCGGGCTGCATGCTGGCAGGCTGGGTGGGCGCATCTGCAGACTGCTTGCTCTTCCACCACTGCTGGGACATCTGCGCTTCGATCTCATCGATCTTCTTGAGCGTGACCGCGCGCTCGTCGGGCGAAGCCATGCTGCTCTGAAAGAACGATGGCCTGCCCGTGGGGTCTTCCGCGCGCTGGCCTTGCAACACTTCACGCTGGCGCAGTTTGCGCAACTGATCGAACTCACGCCGGCGCACGAAGTCGTTGCGACGCTTGCGCTCGATCATCTCCTTGAGCATCTGCTTGCTGTACTGGCTCTCCCTGTCGCCCTGGATCGAATCGAGCTCCGTCCAGTTGACCGTGGGGTTGCGCACAAACCGCACCACCTTGGACAGCAGGCCGCCGGGTGTGGTTTCTTCCTTGCTCATAAGCAGTCAGACGGTGTGCGCATGAAGAGTTCAGGCCGGTTCGCCTTCAGTCTCCAAACATTTTTTGTTTGAGTTCACGGCGTTGCTGGGCCTCCAGCGACAGCGTGGCGGTGGGTCGGGCGATCAGGCGTCCCACGCCGATGGGTTCGCCGGTTTCGTCGCAATAACCATAGTCGCCCGAATCGATGCGGCCAATGGATTGCTCGATTTTCTTGAGAAGCTTGCGTTCGCGGTCGCGGGTGCGCAATTCCAGTGCGTGCTCTTCTTCGATGGTGGCGCGGTCGGCGGGATCGGGCACCACCACGGTGTCTTCGCGCAGATGCTCGGTGGTTTCACCGGCACTGTTGTGGATTTCCTGCTTGAGATGGACAAGCTTGAGACGGAAGAACGCCATCTGCTTGTCGTTCATGTACTCGCTGTCGGGCATTGCCATCACTTCGGCGTCGGTCAGCTCTTCGGCCGGCTTGGTTTTCCAGTTGTTCGCCAATTTGGGGTCTTTTTTGGCTGCCGTATAGGTGGGATGCACTTGCGCAGTCGTGGGCATGGTGTGTAGATAACTGGCTTTGGCAGCGGTTGAAGCCACCGCCTGTGCCATGGATGGTACGGTCAATTGGGCCAGCCGGGAAGAAGGCCGGGTGCTGCGCACAGGTACTTGACTGCCGGCCTGCAAAGGCTGGGCTGGCACATCTGCCACTGCCGGTGGGGCAACTTTGGGGGTGGCCTTGGCAGTAGCCTTTGCAGCAACCTTGGTTGCCGCTGGGGCGGCGGCAGTTTTTGCCGCGGTTGGGGCCGCTTTTGCGGCTGCCTTGGGTTTGCTGGTTTCGGCTTTCACTGACGGGACTCCTCGCGTAACGGGCTGGCCCGGGCTGCACAGGCAGCCAAGGGCGGGTGGCAAGCCTTCCGGGGTTTTACCGGGGCGCGATTGTATCGACCTGCGCCAAGGCAAACGGGAACGTTGCAGATACAACACAAAAGGATGTAGGGCCATACCCGCCCCACCAGGTGCAATCCGGTCAAACCAGACTCTGCTCCAGCCCCTGCAGAAAGATGTCCTTGGGCAGGTCTATGCCAATGAACACCATCTTGCTGGTGCGCGCCTCACCCTCGGCCCACTGGGGGCCCAGGTCACTGCCCATGAGCTGGTGCACGCCCTGGAAAATCACCTTGCGATCGGTGCCCTGCATGTTCAGCACGCCCTTGTAGCGCAACATGCGCGGACCATAGATGTTGACGATGGCACCCAGAAAATCCTCCAGCTTGGCCGGATCGAACGGGCGGTCTGAGCGGTAAACGAAGCTTTTGACGTCATCGTCGTGATGGTGGTGGTGCCCGTGGCCTTCGTGGCCGTGCTGGTGCGATGGGTGGTTGCACTGCTCGCCATGCACGTGGTCATGGTCGTGATGATCGTGCGCCTCTTCTTCCTCCTTGAGGAAATCGGGGTCGATATCGAGCTTGGCATTGAGGTTGAAGCCCCGCAGGTCCAGCACCTCCTTGAGAGGCACCTCGCCAAAGTGCACGGCCTTGATGGGCGCACGCGGGTTCATGTGCTTCAAGCGATGGATCAGCGCATCGGTTTCCCCGGCGCTCACCAGATCGGTCTTGGACAGGAAGATCTGGTCGGCAAAGCCCACCTGGCGGCGCGCCTCCTGGCGGTCATTGAGCTGCTGGGCGGCATGTTTGGCGTCCACCAGCGTGATGATCGAATCGATCAGGTAGGTTTCGGCGATTTCTTCGTCCATGAAGAAGGTCTGCGTCACCGGGCCGGGGTCGGCCAAGCCGGTGGTTTCGATCACGATGCGGTCGAATGCAAGCAGGCCCTTGCGCTTTTTGGCTGCCAGCAACTGCAGGGTTTCGCGCAGGTCTTCGCGGATGGTGCAGCAGATGCAGCCGTTGCTCATCTGCACGATCTGCTCCTTCGAGTCGGTCACCAGGATGTCGTTGTCGATGTTCTCTTCGCCAAACTCGTTTTCGATGACGGCGATTTTCTGGCCATGGGCTTCGCTCAGCAGGCGCTTGAGCAGCGTGGTCTTTCCGGAACCCAGAAAGCCGGTGAGGATGGTGACAGGAATGAGGGACATTGGAAACCTTGGGAGATGCAACGGGCCGTGCAACCCGCTGCCAAATGGTGTGGCGCTGGGGAGCCAGACCGCAAAAGGGAAGAGTTTAGCGGGGGACCAAAGCCCGTGCCGGACACTGCCAAACCGTGCCACTTGCTGCCGGTACAAGCAACATTTCCCCTATTTCGCTGGCGCCTCGTCCACCGCGCGCAGCATGCGCAGGCCGTTGAACACCACGATCAGGCTGGCCCCCATGTCGGCAAACACGGCCATCCACATCGATGCGCCGTTGAACAGCGCCAGGAACAAAAAGACCACCTTGATGCCCAGCGCCAGGGCAATGTTCTGCCAGAGCACGGTGCGGGTCTGGCGCGACAGCCGGATGAGCTGGGGAATGCGCCGCAAATCGTCGTTCATGATGACCACGTCGGCGGCCTCCATGGCCGTGTCGGTACCGGCGGCCCCCATCGCGATGCCGATGTCTGCCCGGGCCAGTGCAGGGGCATCGTTGATGCCGTCCCCCACCATCGCCGTGAGGCCATGGCGCGCCTGAAGGGCCTCAATGGCCGCCAGCTTGTCTTGTGGCAGCAGGTTGCCCTGCACCTCATTGAGGCCTGCCTGGGCGGCGACGGTGCGGGCGGTCACGGTGTTGTCACCCGTCAGCATGACCGGCACCACGCCCAGCGCATGCAGCGCGGCCAGTGCTTCGCGCGAGCTGTCCTTGATGGTGTCGGCCACGGCAAACAAGGCCAGCACAGCGGCATCGGTCGCCAGCAGTGTCACCGTGCGCCCCTGTGCCTCGTGGGCGGCCAGCCGCGCCTCGATGCCGGGGTTGCACAGGCCCAGCTCCTCCATCAGGCGGTGGTTGCCCAGCACCAGCCTCTGCCCTGCGATGCGGGCCTGCACACCACGCCCCGGCAGCGCCGTGAAGGCTTCCAGCGAACCGCCAGGTGCCGCGCCAGGGGCCGCACCCTGCGCTGCGGCCAGCCCCTGCGCAATGGCGCGTGATACCGGGTGGTCGGAATGCCCCGCCAGATCGCCCGCCCAGCGCAGCACCTGCGCCGAAGCCACCGGGGCGTTCCCCTCTGGCGACGGCAGCACCTCGGTGGCCACCAGCCGGGGCCTACCTTCGGTGATGGTTCCGGTCTTGTCGAGCGCTATCGCCTTGATCTGGTGGGCGGTTTCCAGATAGACCCCACCCTTGATGAGAATGCCGCGCCGCGCGGCCGCCGCCAGGCCGCTCACCACCGTGACGGGCGTGGCGATGACCAGGGCACACGGGCAGGCAATCACGAGCAGGACCAGGGCCTTGTACAGCGCCTGCGTCCATGCCACATCCACCAGCCAGGGCATGAGCACTGCCACTGCCACGGCCAGCGCAAACACCACGGGCGTGTAGATGGCGGCAAACTTGTCCACAAACTGCTGCGTGGGCGCGCGGCTTCCCTGGGCCTGCTCGACCGCATGGATGATGCGGGCCAGCGTGGTGTTGCTGGCCGTGGCCGTGACCCGCATTTCCAGGGTGCCGGTGTCGTTGATGGTGCCGGCAAACAGGGTGTCGCCCACGGTCTTGTCCACGGGCATGCTCTCGCCCGTCACCGAGGCCTGGTTCACCGCACTCGCGCCCGCGATGACCACGCCATCGAGCGGCACGCGCGCGCCCGGCCGGATGCGCACCACGGCGTCCAGCGCCACGCTGGCCGCCGCGGCCTGCTGCCAGGCGCCGTGGGGCTGGCGCACCTCGGCCGTGTCGGGGGCCAGGTCGAGCAGGCCCTTGATGGCGTTGCGCGCCCGGTCCACCGAACGCGCCTCGATCAGCTCGGCCAGGGCATACAACGCCATCACCATGGCGGCCTCGGGCCACTGGCCGATGACAAACGCCCCGGTCACGGCCACGGTCATCAGCGCATTGATGTTGAGCCGCCCCCGCCCGAGCGCAGCAACGCCCTTGCGGTAGGTGGAAAAACCGGCCAGCCAGATGGCGGCAGCGGCCAGCGCCATGCCCGCCACCTGAAACTCCCGCGTCTCTGGCGCCCAAAAAGCCAGCAGCTCGGCGGCCACGGCCAGCCCCAGCGCCAAGCCCAGGCGCCCCAGCCCCCCGGTGCCCGGCTGGTGGCTGTGCGCCTGCGCGCCCTTGCCTGCAACGCTTTGTGCCAGGGGCTGCGGATCAAACCCTGCCCGCCGGATGGCCGCCAGGATTTGCGGCATGGCCGAGGGCAGCGCATCGATGGCCAGCGTGCGGGCAGCCAGCTGAAAATGTAGACCGCGCAGGCCCGAAACACCCGCCAACGCGTGGCGAATCTCGCTTTCCTCGGCCGCGCAGTCCATGGATGCGATGCGAAAAACAGTCCCATGGCCGGCACCCGGCGCGGTGCTTTCAGCGCCCTGCCCGGCGGCCGGTGCAGGGGGCGGAGCGGACGGCGTGCACGAACAATGGCCGCAGGCATCCGCCGGAGCGGGAGGTGTGTGGGGAGATGGGCTCATGGTTGCTTTCCTTGCTTGCCGCTATTGGAAACCCTGATGCCACTTCAGAGTCAAGCACGCCCGAGGCGTACCATCGCCGCACCTCCACCCCTGCGGCGCACCCCATGAAAATCGGCGAGCTGGCCACCCTGACCCACACTCCGGTCGAAACCATCCGGTATTACGAACGCGAGGGCTTGCTGCCCCAGGCCGCCCGCACCGGGGGCAACTACCGCATCTACAACGAGGCCCAGGCCACACGCCTGTCGTTCATACGGCATTGCCGGGGCTTGGACATGACGCTGGACGAGATCCGCACGCTGCTGCGCTTCAAGGATGCACCCACCCGCAACTGCGGCGATGTCAACGCCCTGCTGGACGCGCACATCGGCCATGTGGCTGCGCGCATCCGTGAGCTGCGCCTGCTGGAAAAGCAGCTCAAGAGCCTGCGCGAGCAGTGCCACGAGGCGCAGGACGCCGCCCACTGCGGCATTCTCAACGAGCTGACCGACATCGCCAGCCGGCCGGGCCGCCCCAACGCGGGCCATGTGCACGGCACGCATGCCCGCTCGGCGGCGCACAAGGCCGCGCCGGCGCCGGCGCCGGCGCTGCAAAAAACGGGCAGCTAGCCGGCTCCGTCAGCCCTTGCGCATCACCACCAGGCCCTTGAGGTATTCGCCCTCGGGAAACTCCAGCGTCATCGGATGGTCGGGCGCGCCGCCCAGGCGCTCCAGGATGTAGCCGTCCACCCCGGCATCGGCGCCTGCCGACGCCACGATTTTGTGGAACAGGTCGGCGCTGATGCCGCCCGAGCACGAAAACGTGAACAGCACACCGCCCGGCGTCAGCAGTTGCAGCGCCAGCCGGTTGATGTCCTTGTAGGCTCGCGCGGCGCGGTCGGCATGGGCTGCGGTGGGGGCAAACTTGGGCGGGTCGAGCACGATGGCATCAAAACGCTGCCCCTCCTTGAGAAACTGGCGCAGCGAGGCATTCACATCGGCGTCCATGAAACCCGCCCGGTTCACGTCAAAACCATTGAGCACCACATGCGCCCGCGCGCGCTCCAGCGCGGGGCCGGATGAATCGATCGAGACCACCTGACCACCCGGCGCGGCGCCTGCCGCCTCCGCCGCTCGCATGCCCGCCAGCGCGGCCACGCTGAAGCCGCCGGTGTAGCAAAAGCAGTTGAGCACGCGCTGAAAACCCAGGCGCCTGGCGTAGTCGGCAAAGCGCTTGCGGCTGTCGCGCTGGTCCAGATAGAAACCTGTTTTGTGGCCCTCTGCAATGTTGAGGGTGAGCTGCCACTGGTGCTCATGAATGGTCAGCTCCACAGGCGGCGCCTCGCCCCCGGCCACCGGCCCGCCGCGCAGCCACCCGGTGGCCGGCTCCAGGCCTTCCAGGGCGCGCACGCTGGCGTCCGAGCGCTCGTACAGCCGGGTGAGTCCGGTTTCGCGCAAGAGCGCGTCGGCAATCACCGCCTTCCAGCGCTCGGTGCCAGCGCTGGTGAACTGGGCCACCAGCGTGTCGCCATAGCGGTCCACGATCAGGCCGGGCAGGCCGTCGGACTCGCCATGCACCAGCCGCACGCCATCGCTTTGCACATCAAAACGGGCTCTGGCAATGATGGAACGTGCGCAAGCAGCGATGAAAAACGGCGCATCAATGCGCTGCGCCTCATCAAAGCTCCACACCCGCGCACGGATGCGCGATGCGGGGCTGAACGCCGCCCAGGCCAGAAACTGCCCCTCGTGCGACTCCACGCGCACCGTCTCGCCGCTGTCGCCGCTGCCTTTGGCGATGGCGCTGTCAAAAATCCAGGGGTGGCGGCGCTGCAGCGAGCGCTCTTTGCCGGGTTTGAGTCGAATCGTTTTCATCAGCGGATTGTGCGCGCTCCGCCTTGCTCTGCCGCAGGCCTGTCGCCGCAGCAACGGCCCTGGCCAGACGCCAACAGGCAAACAGCCTCTTCACTGAACACCACCATCGTCGGCACCAGGTCAGCGGCCAACGATGCGCCCACGGGCTGGAGCTTTTCCAGTGCAGACGCATGCCCCACCCTTACATGGACGTCACGATTCAGTCATATACAAGTCGTAATATTTGTCTACACATTTCACGGCACCTCCCACATGTCTGAGACTTCCGCGTATCTGAGCGACTTCCGGCCCCGCTTCCGCCAGCCCAGCGCTGCAGACTTGTGCACCCCGGCCCCCTGCATGACCACCGAGTCCACCAACGAAAAGGTGCTGGAGGTCTTCACGCAGCACCGCGAACTGATCAGCCTGCCGGTGGTGGAGGGCCACCAGCCCATCGGTCTGATCAATCGCGACATCTTTCTTTCTCAGATCAGCAAACCCTTTCGCCTGGAACTGTACGGTCGCAAGAGCTGCCTCGCCTTCATGGACAAGGAGCCACTGATCGTTGATGCCTCCATGGACATCGAGACGCTGACTTTCAAGGCCGTCGAGTTCGGCGAAAAAGCCTTGTCCGACGGCTTCATCATCACGCGCAACAACGAGTTTGCCGGTGTGGGCAGCGGCCTGCAGCTCATGCGCGCAGTGGCCGAAATTCAGGCCGCGCGCAATCGCCAGATCATGCACAGCATCGAGTACGCCAGCGTGATTCAGCAGTCTGCCCTGCGCAGTTCGCGCGAAATTCTGTCACTCGCCTGCCCGGATGCTGATCTGGTCTGGGAGCCGCGCGATGTGGTGGGCGGTGACTTCTACCAATTCAGCGTGGATGACGGCGGCTGGTTTGCCACCGTGGCGGATTGCACGGGACACGGTGTTCCGGGCGCCTTCATGACCCTGATCGCCTCCAGCAGCCTGAGCCAGGCGATCAAGGAAAAGGGGCCGCGCGATCCCGCCTCGTTGCTCGCCATCGTCAATCGCAGCATCAAGCAGATGCTGGGCCAGGTCGGTGGTCAGGACGGCACACCGGGCTCTGACGATGGCATGGATGCGGCTTGCTTCTGGTATGAGCCCGGCACCCGCCAGATGGTTTTTGCCGGTGCCCGCCTGTCGTTGTTCGTTCTGCGCCCCGGCGCCGACACAGTGGACGTGGTCGAAGGCCAGCGCAAAGGCGTGGGCTATGTGGACAGCGAGCTCGACTACGCTTGGCGGAACGTGGTGGTGGACCTGCCTGCAGGCAGCCTGGTGTTCGTCACCACCGATGGGCTGGTGGACCAGGTGGGAGGCCCGCGCGCCATCGCCTTTGGCAAGCGCCGTCTGTGTGAGCTGTTGCTGGGCCTGGCGAAAAGCACCCCGGAGCACCTCAATCGCGATGTGCACGCCGCGTTGCAGGAGTGGCAGGGCGAGCACCATCGCCGCGACGACGTGACGTTTTTCTGTTTTCGTACCTGAAGAGACCTCGAATGATCCGCTCTGCCGTTGCCAAGGAATATGGCACCTTCTTCAACCTGGCGCGGGAGCACCAGGTCATTTTTTACTACGTGGGCTACTTCTCGCAAAACATCGTCGCCGCCATGGCTGAGGCGGTGAAATTGCAGCTGGAGAATGCGGGCGTGGCCGGCCCGACGCGACGCAAGCTGTTCTCGTCCTTTATCGAAATGGCACAGAACATCATCCACTACTCGTCCGATGCACTCACCCCCCCCAGCCAGGACAATGGCGAGCTTCGCCACGGCTCGGTCTGCATCCGGCACGAGGACGATGGCAGCTTTCTGTTGCTGTGCGCAAATCCCGTCCACACCGAGACTGGCGACGAGTTGCGCACCAAGCTGGAAACGCTGAGCAGCATGACACCCGAAGAAATCAAGCAGGCCTACCGCATGACGCTGCGCGAGGAAACGCCCGAGGGCAGCAAAGGTGCCGGCATGGGCCTGCTCACCATGGCCCGGGATGCGCGGGGCCCCCTGGAATTTGATTTTTCCCCGGCCGAGAGCGCCAACGGATCCGCGGTTTTCTATCTGAAGGCGGCGATCTGAAGCGCCGGCCCGATAACGAACAGAGATCACGAATGGACAACCTCTACATTGCCCCCACCCCCAGTTCCCCGGAAGTGGACTTTCGATTTGACACCCACACACTGGGCCTGCGCGGCGAGTCTTACCCCGAGAATGCTGCGGCCTTCTACGGCCCGGTCATCGAGCGCCTGAAGAAGTACCTTGGCACGCTGCAGGACAGCAAGATTGAAGTGAATATCGCCCTGGCGTACTTCAACAGTTCCAGCACCAAGATGCTGTTCAATCTGATTGCGGCCCTCGACGAGGCGGCGGAAGCCGGCAACCACATTGCCCTCAACTGGTACCACGATGAGGAAGACGACACCATTTTCGAATTCGGGCAGGAACTCTGCGAGGACTTTCCGGCCATCGACTTCGTCAGCCATCCGGTGAGACCCGCCTGAATGGACACAGCCAAACCAGCGCCAGACCTTTTCGAGGCCGAGCACCGGTCGATGCTGGATGCCCGTGCCGCCTACGAGGCGCAAACGCCTGCACAGGGTGGCGCGTGCCACCAGGCGCTGGGCGATCTGCTGGCAGCCTATGAGCGCCTGCTGCGCGAGACGCGCCGCCTGGTGCGCCGCAGCGACCGCGCCGAGCTGGAAATGACCCTGCTCAACCAGCGCCTGCAAGACCTTGCCACAGAACTCGAATACCGCGCCACGCACGACCCACTGACGGGCGTACTCAACCGCGCCGCCATCATTGAGCGCGTCAATCAGCACGCCCAGCAACAAGACCTGGCCCTGATCGTGCTGGACATTGACCATTTCAAACGCGTCAATGACAGCTTTGGCCACCCCGTGGGGGACACCGTCATTTTGGGTGTCGTTGATTGCCTCCAGACCACGGTGCCCGCCAACGCCCACATCGGCCGGGTCGGCGGGGAAGAATTCACCGTGCTCCTGCCGCAGCGCGAAGCGCAAGCGTCGGAGCAGGTTGCACAGGCCATGCGCGAGGCCATCGAGAGCCGCGAATTCAAGCTCCCCGATGGCAGCCGCATCACGGCCAGCTTCGGCGTGAGCCATTTGTCGCGCGGCGGCTGCTTCGATGACGCCTACGGGCTGGCCGACGAAGCCTTGTACGTCGCAAAACGCGGCGGTCGCAACCAGGTGGTGCGTGCTGCCGGCTCTGTGCTCCACCCGATTGCTTGCAGCCATTGATGCACGCCGAAGATGAGACGTCAACCGCAAGCGTTTTGCGTGGCGCAAGCCAGCAAGCGCCAGCATGGCGGTTACTGGTGATCGACGACGACCCCGAGGTGCATGACTGCATTCGTGGCGCACTCGCAGGTCTGACGCTGTTCGACCGTCCGCTGGAACTCTTGCATTGCACGCATGGCGATAACGCACGCACGCGGCTGCTGGGCGAGCACGACCTGGCAGTGGCGATGGTGGACCTGGTATCGCAGCACGAAGGCGGCGGCCTGGCGTTGGTCGATTTCATTCGCCACACTGCCGGCCTGCGCAATACGCGCCTTGTGTTGCGCACGGGAGCGCCGCATGGCGCACCCGATCTGGACACGCTGTTGCGGTATGACATCAGCGACTACCACACCAAGGCCGATTTGACGCCGGATCGCTGGGGGGCCATCACGGCCAGGTCCTTGCAAGGCTACCTGCGGCTGTGCGCCTTCGAGGCCAGTCGCCGCAGCATGGAGGCGATCGTGTGTTCCAGCACAGCGCTGCTGGAACACACGGATCTGCGCGCCTTCGCCACGGGCGTCATCACCCAGCTCGCAGCCTTGCTGGGTGGGGCCGGGCAAGCACTGGCCTGTGTTCAGGACACCACGGCGGTCCCATCCGGCACCTACCGCGTGCAAGCCGCCACGGGACGTTTCGCCGGTTTGCTGGACTTGTCCATGGCCGCGCTGCCTGATTCGAACATGCTGCGCCTGCTGCACCGGGCCCTCAGCGTACGGGGCAACGTTCTGAACGGCACCCCCCTGCCGTCCGCTGCGCCCGGTGTGCCGCCACCGCCCCGCTGTTGCGGCGACAACGTCTTTGGCGATGACCGCGGCCTGGCCCTGTACATCGGCTGCCCCGGCGACCAGGACATGGTGGTGTTCATCGAACTTGCGGACCCATCAGTAGCGCCCGACCGGCAGCTGCTCGATTTCTTCTGCGTCAGTTTCAGTACCTTGCTGCGCAACCGGGGGCTGCTGGAGCGCCTGCGCCGGTCTGCCTATTCCGACCCGCTGGTCTCGCTGCCCAACCGGGCCTACTTCATTGAGAAGGTGGGTGAATGCGTGCAACGCGGCATGGATGGCCTGATGCTGGCCCTGGTCGATATTGACGACTTCAGCGCCACCAACGAGATGATGGGGCACCGCTTCGGCGATCGCCTGCTTGATGCCGTTGCGCAGCGCCTGGCCGAAGTCCTGCCCGCCGGGGTGATGCTGGCCCGTGTGGGGCCCGACACCTTTGGCATCCTGGGGCCGGCGCACATGGTGCCACCACAAAAGCTGCTGGACTGCGTGCGCGACCCGCTGACCATCAACGACATGCCCCACAAGGTATCGATGACCTGCGGGTATGTGCTGCTGCCCCAGGACGCCAGGACGGGCGATGACCTGGTCAAGGACGCAACCATCGCGCTCAAGCGTGCCAAGCGCGACCACCGTGGTCAGCAACTGCAGTATGCGGCCCACATGGGAACGGAAGCGAAGGACCGCGCAGTGCTGCTCTCGGAACTGCGCGCGGCCATTGAAAACGCAGAGCTGTTTCTGGTTTACCAGCCGCAGGTCGATCTCGACACCGGCGAACTCATCGGCCTGGAAGCCTTGCTGCGCTGGCGCACCACCGACGGCCGCCTGGTGCCGCCGGATCAATTCATCCCCGTGGCCGAACATTCGGGCCTGATCCTGCCCTTGGGACAGAGAGCGCTCGAGATGGCCTGCCAGACCCTGCGTGAACTGCAAATTGCCGGACTGGCACCTCAGCGCATGGCGGTCAACGTCTCCGTGGTGCAGCTGCGCGATCCTGGCTTCTTTGACATGGTGTGCGCAGCACTGTCGGCCAACGGACTGGCAGGACACCACCTGGAACTGGAGATCACTGAATCCGTGGTGGTCCTGCCCACACAGCTGCTGCAGTCCACGCTGAATGCCCTGCGCGCCCACGGCGTCACGATCGCCATTGACGACTTCGGCACGGGCTACTCATCGCTGAGTTACCTGGAGCGGCTGCCGCTGGACCGCATCAAGATCGACCGCGCTTTCGTGCAGCAACTGGATGCCCCGCAAGGCGGTCGCGTGGCCGAAATGGTGGTGCAGCTGGGGCGCAAGCTGGGGCTTCAGGTACTGGCCGAGGGCATCGAGCATGCTGCGGCATGGCAAGCGCTGCGGGCCATGGGCTGCCAACACGGGCAGGGCTACCACATCGCCTACCCCATGGAAAAAGCTGCCCTTTTGCGCTGGCTGGCGCAATCCTGAAAAAATCGCTGGCAGACGCCGGCAGCGAGATGCTGCAATTTCCCGGGGCTCATGCGCCCCCAGGTTTCCGGCGCGCGCGCGGGTGCGCGGCGTCATACACCTTGGCCAGATGCTGGAAATCGAGCCGCGTATAAACCTGCGTGGTGGTGATGTTGGCGTGGCCCAGCAGCTCCTGCACGGCGCGCAGGTCGCCACTGCTTTGCAGCAGGTGGCTGGCAAACGAGTGGCGCAGCATGTGCGGGTGCACCGGCGTGCTCAGCCCCGCCTGCTGGCTGCGCTGGCGCAGGCGCAGCCAGATCGACTGGGCCGTGAGGCGCGCACCGCGCTGGCCCACGAACAGGGCCCCGTCAAGCCGCGCAGAACCCGCGCCAGCAAACGGCGCAGCGCGCAGCGCCAGCCAGGCCTGCAGCGCCGCCACGGCGGCGCGGCCCACGGGCACGCTGCGGCGCTTGCTGCCCTTGCCGAACACATGGGCCTCGCCCGCCTGCAAATCGACCCAGCCGCGGCCCTGGCGCTGGGTATCGGCGCCAGGCACGGCGTCCAGCCCCACCAGCTCACCCACGCGCAGGCCGCAACCGTACAGCAACTCGACCATGGCGGCATCGCGCGCCTCCAGCCAGGGGTCGGCGCCGGTATGCTCAAACTTGGCCAGGCGCACGGCATCGTCCACGCCCAGCGCCTTGGGCAGGGGCTTGGGGGCCTTGGGCGCGCGCACGTCCTGCACCGGGTTGTGGTCAACCAGCCCCTGCCGCCCGGCCCAGGTGAAAAAGCCGCGCCAGCCCGACAGGATGAGCGCAATGCCCCGCCCGCTGCGCCCGGCGCTGTGCATCTGGGCCACAAAGCGGCGGATGTGCGCTGTCTGCAATTGCAGCAACGGCACATTCACGCCCGCCGCCAGCTGCGCAAGCCGCTCCAGATCAAGGGTGTAGAGCGTGAGGGTGCGCGCGGCCAGGCGCTTTTCGAAGCGCGCATGGTCCAGGTACCGCTGCACATCGGGATCGGCAGGGAGCGGCGTGGCTGGTGCTTCAGGCATGGGCTCAGTGCCCGTAAAGCGGCATTGGGCGCCCCAAATCCGCCACGGCACCGCACTGCAGCAAGGTGCGTACCGGGCCGCTGGTGGCGCCGGCCCGGGGGGGCCGCGCGAAGTGCCGCAGAGGGGAGTTCACCGCAAGCGCATCAGTGCGGCGCTGGCCAGCTCGGCCAGGCGCGTCAGAAATTCGGTGCCCATGGTGGCGTCAAAACGCTGCGGGTCGGGCGAGCCCAGCACCAGCAGGCCAAAGGCTGGCGTGGCGCTGTCCACGGCGCCCTCGCGCAACGGCAGCAGGGCCAGCGACTGGGCGGCCTCAACGTCGCCGTGCGCCAGCCAGGCCGCAGGCTCGAAACCCAGGTTGGGGCCGCAAAACGGCATGGTCAGCGAGGTGGCAAAGGCCCTCGAATCCTCGCTGGCGCCCTGGGTGAAATCGGCGTCAATATACGGCCCCGCCACACCCCACACCCGCACGGCAGCCTGCGGCACATCGAACAGGGTTTGCAGGCCGTCCACCAGGGCGTGGGGCAGGTCCATGGGGTCACGCACCTGCAGCAGGGCACCTGTCCATTGGTGCACCTTGGCGGCGATGGCCGCATTCTCGTGGCTGTGGCGCACCATTTCCATGATGCGCAGCTCCAGCCCCTTGATCTTCTCGCGCAGCATTTCGGCCTGGCGTTCTTGCAGGCTCACGGCGCGGGCTCCGTGCGGGCTGGTGATTTGTACGCTGGCCAGCACCTCGGCGTGGCGCTCGAAGAATCCGGGCGTCTGGGTGAGGAACTGGGCGATGTCGTCTTCGGTGATCGGTGGGATGTGGGAGCTGGTGGTCATGGCGTGTCAGGGAGTTCGATCTGGCCTTCAAATACCGAAGTGGCCGGGCCAGTCATGAAAACGGAATCGGCCTCCTGGCCGCTCCAGGCGATGGTGAGCAGGCCGCCGCGCGTATGCACGTCCACCTGCGCATCCAGCAGCCCCAGGCGTATGCCCGCTGCCACGGCGGCACAGGCGCCGGTGCCGCAAGCCAGGGTTTCGCCCGCGCCGCGCTCGAACACACGCAGGCGCACATGGCTGCGGTCCACGATCTGCAGGTAACCGGCATTCACACGCCTTGGAAAGCGCGGGTGCGATTCGATCAGCGGGCCGGTCTGGGCCACGGGCGCGGTGTCCACATCGGGCACCAGTTGCACGGCGTGTGGATTGCCCATGGACACAACCGCTATCAAAATAGAAGCATTTTGCGCATGTCCAGCAAGCGCTAGAGGCCATTTTTGCCCCAAACCCTGCGCCACGGGCGTGAGGCCGGTGGCATCAAAGGGCACCAGCGCGGCATCGAACACCGGGCGGCCCATGTCCACCGTCACGCGGCCGTCGGGCGTGAGCCGGGGCGCAATCACGCCGGCCAGCGTCTGCACGCGGATGGTGTCCTTGGCGGTCAGGCCCTTGTCATGCACATAGCGCGCAAAGCAGCGCGCACCGTTGCCGCACTGCTCCACCTCGCCGCCGTCGGCGTTGTGGATCACATATTCAAAATCGATGCCGTCGCCCGACGAGGGCCGCACGGTGAGGATCTGGTCGGCACCCACGCCAAAGTGGCGGTCTGCCAGCAGGCGGTAGTGCGCCGGTGTCAGGCCCAGGCGGCCCTGGGTTTCATCGAGCACCACGAAATCGTTGCCCGCGCCCTGCATTTTGGTGAAGCGAATCTTCATGGGCCGGATTATCGTCGGTGGGCTGCCAATCACCTCGGCCAGCGCCGGTTTCGCTGCCGGGCTAGGCTTGGGCTCTTTCGGCACCGCTGTGGCCGCCACCCGCCAGGACTCCTTCATGCCCGATCTTTCCGCCTTTGCCATCACCCACAAATGGCCCGCCCGGCACCCCGAGCGCATCCAGCTGTATTCGCTGCCCACACCCAACGGCGTGAAGGTGTCGATTGCGCTGGAAGAACTGGGCCTGCCCTACGAGCCGCATCTGGTGCGCTTTGAGACCAACGACCAGACCTCACCCGAGTTCCTGTCGCTCAACCCCAACAACAAGATCCCCGCCATCCTCGACCCCAACGGCCCCGGCGGCCAGCCGCTGGCGCTGTTCGAGTCAGGCGCCATCCTGCTGTATCTGGCCGAGAAAACGGGCCAACTGATGCCGCAGGATGCCGCAGTGCGCTACCAGACCATCCAGTGGCTGATGTGGCAAATGGGCGGCGTGGGCCCCATGTTTGGCCAGCTGGGCTTCTTTCACAAGTTTGCCGGCAAGGACTACGAAGACAAGCGCCCACGCGACCGCTACGTGGCCGAATCGAAGCGCCTGCTGGGTGTGCTGGAGCAGCGCCTGACGGGCCGACGCTGGGTGATGGGCGAGGACTACACCATCGCCGACATCGCCATCTTTCCGTGGGTGCGCAACCTCGTGGGTTTTTATGGTGCGGGCGAGCTGGTGGAGATCGAGCGCTTCCCGCAGGTGCAGCGCGTGCTGGCGGCGTTTGTGGAGCGGCCTGCCGTGCAGCGCGGCCTGGCCGTGCCCAGCCAGGGCTGAGCTCTCCAGGGCCCCGGGCAAGGCTCAGTCGTCTGACGAAAAACCCGATGCGGCCACCACCGGCGCCCAGCGGTCGCGCTCCTGCGCGAGCTGGCGCGCATAGTCATCCGGGCCCGAGGCAATGGGCTCGAAACCCAGCTTGGCCAGGGTCTCGATCACGGCAGGGTCTTTCACGGCGGCGCGTGCCTGCTCGGCCAGCCGCTCGACCTGCGCGGCCGGGGTGCGCGCAGGCAGGAACAGGCCGTAGCTCTCCACACCCTGGATACTGGCAAAGCCCTGCTCCTCGAACGTGGGCACCTCGGGCAAAAAACGCGAGCGGCGCGCATCTGTCACGCCCAGCACCCGCACCCGGCCAGAGGGCAAATGCGGCAGGCAGTCGCCCACGCTGAAGCACCCCGAGGCCACCTGCCCACCCATCAGGTCCTGCAGGCCCGGGGCTGCGCCGCGGTAGGGCAGGTGCGTGAGCGCAACGCCCGCTGCCCGCGCAAACTGGTTGCCCAGGAAGTGCGGCATGGCCCCGGCGGCTGGTGACGCATAGCCCTGCGGCTCGGGCTGGGCCTTGGCCCAGTCGGCAAACTGGCGCAGCGTGCGCACCGATTCGGGCACTTTGGGCCCGACCATGAAGCCGCAGGTGGACAGCGCCACGGGCGACACCGCGATCGCATCCGTGGCCGGCTGGTACTGCAGGCGCTTGAACACATGCGGGTAGATGGTGAACATCGACGAGGGACTGAGCAGCATGGTCAGCCCGTCGGGCGCTGCATCCTTGAGCGTGGTCACGGCGATGCGGCCGCCCGCGCCCACCTTTTGCTCCACCACCACGGTGCCCAGCCGTGGGCGCCAGGTTTCCGCCAGGCGGCGCGCCGTGGCGTCCACCGAGCCCCCGGCCGGAAAGCCGACCAGGATGCGGGGCGTGCCCGTCTGGGCACGGGCGCCGAGCCCGGCAGAGGCAAGAGCGGCCACGCCCAGTGCGCGGCCCAGGTTCCAGCCGAGCTGGCGGCGGTTGATCGGATGCATGCAGGGGTCTCCTTGAGGGGGTTTTCAGGGGGGCCACCGGCTTTCCGGCGGAGGCCCATTCGGCCCAGGAGCCGTCATAGAGCGCATGCGGGCGCTTGCCGATGCTGTCCAGCGCCAGCCACAGGATGGTCCGCACCTGGGCGGTCACGCTCTCCAGCAGCGCCAGGCCGGCCGGGGTGGGGTGAACAGTCCAGGAGCGGCGGTCCAGAGAATCGTCGGCACGCTGCACCCAGCCTTGCTCGCATAGCCAGTCGGTCAGACGCATGCCGCCACTGCGGTGCAGGCCCATGGCGTCGGCCAGCAGGCCCTGGCGCAGGCCCGGGTTCTGCGCCACCAACACCAGGGCCGCAAAGCGCTGCGGGCTCACATCCGCACGGTCCACACTGCGTTGAAAGTGCAGGTACAGGGCGTTCTGCGCCCGGCGCAGCGCGTAGCCCAGCAACTCGTCGAGCACGCCATAAGCCAGGCCGGGCAACGGCCGCAGCTCGGCCTGGGCCCGGTCGGCTGGCTGGGCGCTGCGCGCGGGCCTGGCGGCAGCGGTGCGGCCCGCAGGTGCGCTGAACTGGGGTTTGCGACGGCTTGCATTTTTTAGTTGCATAGCGCAACAATATCGGTGAAATTTGATGTACGTCAACCCCAAAAACCCGGAGACACCCTATGAACCCCTCCCGCTCCATCGTTGTGGCCGGCGGCGGCATTGGCGGCCTGACGGCGGCCCTGGCCCTGGCCGCGCGCGGCCACCGCGTCACGGTCTGTGAGGCCGCCGCGCAGCCGCGCCCGCTGGGCGTGGGCATCAACCTGCTGCCGCATGCGGTGCGCGTGTTCGCCGGCCTGGGTTTGCTGCCCGCGCTGGAAGCCATGGCCGTGCACACGCGCGCGCTGGTGTTCGCCAACCGGCACGGGCAAACCATCTACGAAGACCTGCGTGGCCTGGCTGCGGGCAGCAGCCACCCGCAGCTCAGCATCCACCGCGGTCACCTGCAGATGCGGCTGTGGGACGAGGCTGCGCAGCGCCTGGGGCCGGACCAGGTGCGCACCGGCGAGCGCGTGGTGGCCGCGCGCGAAACCGCCAACGGCGCGGTGGCCGAGATCCTGCACGCCGACGGCACGCGCAGCGAGCGGGCCTGCGACATCCTGGTGGGGGCCGACGGCATCCACTCGGCGCTGCGCCAGCAGTTCTACCCCGATGAAGGCGCGCCGCGCTGGAACGGCATGATGATGTGGCGCGGCACCACGCTGGCGCGGCCCTTTCTGGACGGCCGCACCATGGTGCAGGCCGGCCACCGGCGGGCGAAGTTCGTGGTCTACCCGATCGAGCCGGTGCGCCCTGACGGCCTTCAGCGCATCAACTGGATCTGCGACCGCCGCCTGCGCGAAGACGGGTTTGGCGGCGGCCTCACGGCCCCCAGCCGCGAGGACTGGAGCAAGCCCGGCTCGCTGGACGACCTGCTGCCCACCTTCGGCAGCTGGCGCTTTGCCTGGCTCGACGTGCCCGGACTGATCCGCGCGGCCGAGCAGATTTTCGAATGGCCCATGGTGGACCGCGACCCCCTGCCGCGCTGGCGCCATGGCCACACCACGCTGCTGGGCGATGCCGCGCACCCGATGTACCCGATCGGCTCGAACGGTGCGACGCAGGCCATTCTGGACGCGGCCGCACTGGCCCAAGCGCTGGACGCCCATGCCAGCATCACCGCCGCGCTGAATGCCTATGAGGCCGCCCGCCTGCCCATGACGCGCGACATCGTCGCCATGAACCGCCGCGAGGGGCTGGATGCCATCCTGGACATGGTGGAAGAAGCGGCGCCCGAAGGCTTTGCACGCATCGAGGACGTGACCGACCCGACGGTGCTGGCCGAATGGGTGCAGGCCTACAAGAAGGCCGCGGGCCACCAGGTGGGACGCCCCCAAGCCGCCCACTGAGCCACCGCCTTGGAAGGCAGGCGCAATGGTGCGCTGGATCGCAAGTGGAGCGATGCGTAGCTATCGCGTCAAGCATCGTCAGCAGTTTGCGCATGCAGGGCATGAGGGCGACCTTGTTGCACTTGCCGGCGGCCAGTGAGTGCTCGACGCTTTTATGGTCCGGCCTGCCGTGCGGCGCGGGCTGGTCCTACCCGCGCGGGACTGAGAAAACTCACTCGAGCAGCAGCACATCGATCCGCGGCACCACGGCCAGCCGCGCAGGCAGGCCGATGGTGCCGATGCCCCCGGTGACGAACAACGGACCCGCCTGCGTGGTGTACAGACCTTCAAACCAGCCCTGCGCGCTCATGCCCGGCAGCACCAGTTGGCGCGTGACCCAGGGCAACATGATCTGGCCGCCGTGCGTGTGGCCGCTGACCACCAGGCTGGCGCTGCCCGCTGGCAGCAGTGCTGCCGTGTCGGGCTGATGGGCCAGCACCAGCCGGGGCGCCGTGGGCGTGCCCGGTGGCAGCAGCCGGGCCATTTCGCCACGCGGCTCCCCGCCCCACAGGTCGCTCAGGCCCATCACATCCCAGCCCTGAAATTGCAGGCGCCGGCCATCCAGCACCTGCACGCCGTGGTCCTGCAATGCCTGGCGCAGTGCCTGTGCCAGCGGTGGCCCGGGCGCCCCGGTATCGTGGTTGCCCAGCACGCCCCACACCGGGTGGCGCAGCCGGGAAAACGGCTGCAGCAGCGCATGCAGGTCGCGCGGCGGGTCGTACGTCCAGTCGCCAGCCACCACCACGGCATCCACGTCCAGCGCATTGAGCCGGTCGACCAGCCGCTCAATCTGCCAGCCCCGCACGAACAGGCCCGCATGCACATCGGCCACCAACGCCAGCCGCAGCGGCGGCAGCTTTGCGGGCGTCTGCAGGTGCAGCCGGTGTTCGCGCACGGTCAGCAGGCGCGGCTCCACCAAGCCGCTGTAGGCCACCAAAGCCAGCGCAGCCAGCCACGCCAGCCGCAGCACGCTGCGCCCCGCCGGCTGGCGCAAGCACAGCAGCGCGGCGCCACACCAGGGAATCACCGCCCACACGGCCCAGAAGATCCAGAGCTTGAGCAGCACGACACCTTCGCGCCCGGCATCGATCCAGCGTCCTTCCGGATCCAGCCAGGCCAGCACCACCGACAGCAGCAGCCATGCCCAGCCCACGCCTGCCAGCGCGCGACGCACCTGCGCGGTGCGGGAAGTAAAGGCCGAAGAAAACGGGGATCGATCCATCGTGGGTTGTCGCTTCATCAATGAGGGCGACGCATTGTGCCCGCGCCCCTCCTGCCGCCCTGCCCATAATGCAGTCCATGACACGTCCCAGCCAGCTACTGCACCCCCACCGCGAACCCGTTGCCACCCGCCCCGCCGCCACCGTGCTGCTGCTGCGCGATACGCCGGACAACGGCGGTCTTGAAGTGCTGATGACCCGGCGCTCGGGCACCGCCAGCTTTGCACCCGGCGCCTACGTGTTCCCGGGCGGTGGCATCGACGCGCTCGATGCTTCGCCCGAGTCGCACGCCGCCGCCGACCGCCGACCGGCGCAGGGCGACCTGCATCTCACGCAGGCCATTGCCGCCATCCGCGAGAGCTTTGAAGAGCTGGGCGTGCTGCTGGCGCGCCACACCGGTGGCCCCCGCAAAGGGTTGATGGCCGACGCACACGACATTGCCGCCATCAACCGCCACCAGCCCTTTGCTGCACAGTGCACCGCACGCGGCCTGCGCCTAGCGGCCGACAGCGTGTACCTGCTGGCCCACTGGACGGGTGACCGCGACCTGCCCCGGCGCTTTGAGGTGCCGTTTCTCGTGGCCCGCATGCCCGAGGGCCAGGAGCCCGTGGCCGACGAAACCGAGCAGTTCGAGCCCGTGTGGGTGCGCCCGGCCGATGCGCTGGCGCGGCATGAGGCGGGCCAGTTCTTCATGATCTATCCCACCATCCGCACACTGCAGCGGCTGGCCAAGTTTGACGCCACCCAGGCCGTGCTGGATGCCGTGGCGCACGAACAACCTCTGTGGGTAAGCTGCCCGCGCGCCGGTTTGCTGGGCGGCACGGAAGCGCGCTACATGGAGGACGAGATGCCGTTTGGCGAACTGGCGCTGGTGTGCCCCGACGGGCAGATCGTGCACCCGCTCGACTGGCAGACCGAACGGGCCGTGCCGCTGCTGCGCAACGTGCAGCGCCTGACCGCCCCCAACCCCGGCGTGATGACCGGGCCCGGCACCAACAGCTACCTGGTGGGCGACCCAGCCACCGGCTTCATCGCCATCGACCCCGGCCCGGCCGATGCCGAGCACCTGGACAAACTCTGGCGCGCTGACGGGGGCGACATCCGCATGATCGTGTGCACCCACTCGCACCCCGACCACTCGCCAGGCGCCGCGCCGCTGCAGGCGCTGTGCGTGCAGGCGGGCCGCGCTGCGCCGCCCATTCTGGGCCTGCCCTCGGCCCCCACCGCGCGCGCGGCCAGCGCCTTCACGCCCGACCGGGCGCTACAAAATAATGAGCTGCTGGCGCTTATGGGAAAAGCGCCAGAGGGCGAAATCACCCACACCCTGCAGGTCATCCACACACCCGGCCACGCGGCCAACCACCTGTGCCTGCTGCTGCAGGAAGACGGCCTGCTGTTCAGCGGCGACCACATCCTGAACGGCAGCACCACCGTGATCGACCCGCCCGACGGCAACATGGCCGACTACCTGGATTCGCTGGACCGGCTCGATGCCTTGTGCGCCGAGCACAGCGTGGAGTTCATCCTGCCGGCCCATGGCCATGTCCTGGGAGGCCCGATCAACGGTGCACGCAGCGCCATTGCCAAGCTCAAGGCGCACCGCCTGGCACGCGAAGCCAAGGTGCTGGCCGCCATGCAGGCGCTGCCCGATGGCAGCATGGAAGACTGGGTGCAGCACGCGTACGACGACGTACCCCCGCGCATGTGGCCGGTGGCCCAGCGCTCGCTGCTGGCGCACGTAGAACGTATCCGCTCACAGCAGCCCGGCAACAACTGAACTACAAGAACAGCTCCCAACCGCATTCATTCAATGACCGACAAGAACCCCGACCCCACCCACATCCGCCTGGCCAAGCGCGTGGCCGAACAACTGAACTGCTCGCGCAGCACGGCCGAGCAATTCATCGAAGGCGGCTTTGTGAGCGTGGACGGCCAGGTGGTGGAAGCCCCCGGCGCCCGCGTGCGCCCCGACCAGGCCGTGACCGTGGCGCAAGACGCCAGCCTGCTGGAGCTGACCCCGGTCACGCTGCTGCTGCACAAGCCGGTGGGGTTTGAAGCAGGCCTGGGCGTGCCAGCCGGGCAAGCGGCCCACGCCAGCCGCAGCCAGGGCGCCACCCCGGCCACCACGCTGCTGAATGCGGCATCGCACCTGGGCGACGATGCGTCGGGCATCCGCGTGCTGCAGCGCCATTTCAAGCAGCTCGAATGCTTCACCCCCCTGCCCACCGAGGCCAGCGGCCTGGTGGTCTACACGCAGGACAAGCGCATCGCGCGCAAGCTGGCCGAAGACATCGAATCGCTGGAGCAGGAATGCATCGTCGAGGTGAAGGGCAACATCGCACCCCACGGCCTGCAGCGCCTGTGCCACGGCCTCTCATTCAACGGCCGCCCGCTGCCGCCCATCAAGGTGAGCTGGCAAAGCGAGACCAAGCTGCGTTTTGCCCTCAAGGGCATCCGCCCCGGGCAGATCCCCGCCATGTGCGATGCCGTGGGCCTGACAGTGGTGGCCCTCAAGCGCATCCGCATCGGCCGCGTGCCACTGGCCAAGGTGCCCGAGGGGCAATGGCGCTATCTGCAGCCGTGGGAGCGGTTCTAAGACGTTTTTGGCACATGGCGCCATAGCGCGACGCGGTTGCGCAGCACCATCAAAAACAATAGCTGCAATCGCTTACTCCACAAGCACAAACGCCCATTTTGATGAAGAATTTTTACCACCACCGCTGATACACTGCGCTGCAACTCTGGAGGGAGTTCATGAACCACAACGATTCAGGCAGTGCAGCGCAACTGCCCCCCAACCTGGCCCTGCAGAGCATCGAGGCCCATCCCCTGGAATTCACCGGCAGTGGCGGCGAATATTTCCGCGTGTGGATCGTGAATGTGCTGCTGGGCATTCTCACGCTGGGTTTCTACACCCCCTGGGCACGCCGGCGCACGGCCCAGTATTTCTATGACCACAGCATGGTGGCCGGCAGTCCGCTGGAGTTCACTGCGCAGCAGCGCAAGATGGTGATGGGCTTTGTGATGCTGGTGCTGCTCACCGTGGCCTACAACATTGCCGCCGAGTCGGGGCAGGACACGGCGGTGGCGCTGTTTCTGTTGGCTGGCGCGGTGCTGGCGCCCTTCATCTGGGCCAGTGCCATGCGTTTTCGCCTGAGCGCCACGCGCTGGCGCGGTCTGCGCCTGCAGTTCACCGCCAGCTGGCGCGAGGTTTATACCGCCAGCTGGCCGGTGTTTGCCCTGGCGCTGGTGTGGATGGCCGTGGTGTTCGGGCTGCAGGCCCTGGCGCCCGAGGTGGCGCAGGCGGCCCCGGCCGTGGCGGGCGAGAAAGTACGCAAATCGCTGCCGGCCTTCACCGCGCCCATGGGGGCCTTGCTGGCGCTGGGTCTGGTGCTGTCGTTGCTGTGCATCATTCGCCTTGAATACAACTACAAGAGCCTGCTGGTGCTGCGCGCCCACCTGGGCACCGAGCCGGGCCGCTGGAAGCCCGTGTACATGGATTTCGTCAAGATCTGGCTGGCCACGGTGGCGGTGTTCATCGTATCGGCCCTGGCGATGGGCGCCCTGCTGGCCGCGCTGGCGGGCGGCTCTTTCGCACTGTTCGCCGGCCAGACGCAGCGCATGGGCCTGTGGCTGGTGGTGGTGATTTTTGTGGCCATCGTGGGCGGTATCTTTTTGCTGTTGCTGGCCTCGGCACCGGCCCGCGCCTACCGTGAGGCGCGCATGTTCCAGCTGATGTGGAGCAACGTGGGCGTGAGCCAGGTGGCACGCTTCAAATGCCAGCTGGGCACGGGCCGCTATGTGCTGCTGCGCCTGAAAAACATGCTGCTGACCCTGCTCACCCTGGGCCTGTACCGGCCCTTTGCGCGGGTCAGCGAATACCGCATGAGGTTCGAGTCGGTCACGCTGCACATCAAGGGCGGCGTGGACCAGATCGCCGGCATCCTGGTGCGCCAGCAGCAAGGCGGCCTGGGCGATGCCCTGGCCGATGCCGCTGGGCTGGACCTGATTGGATGATGTCGCGTCCGCCGTCCTCGTTGACCGGGCCGGTGGCCGCAGGGCAACCCGAGCCATTGGACGCAGCCACTCAGGGAAACGTACACCTGCTGCCCGCACGCTGGTTTGATGGCCTGAGCAGCAAGGCGCAGCCGGTGATGGTGGGTCTGCAGCCCACGCCCAAGGGCCCCTCGCTGCTGCTGCACCCGATGGCGGCGCCGGGCGCGGCACCCCGTGTATTCACCCATGACCAGGTGGCCTGGCCCCAGGCCTGGAGCGCACACCGGTCGCCGCGGCGCGTGGTGGTCGATTTGCGCGACCACGGCAGCCTTGAAATCGACGCCACGGCGCAGTGGCACGCCGCGCTGGCCGCGGCGGGTGCGCGCCCTGGCCTGGCCCAGCGCATGCAGATCCACTGGCCCGTGCTGCTGGCCGTGGCGGTGGCCGCCGCCGTGGCTGTTGCGCTGTTTTACCGCTTTGGCACCCCTTGGGCAGCCACCCAGCTCACGCGGTATGTGCCGCTGTCGTGGGAAACCAGCCTGGCCGAAAACGCCTTGCAGCAGATGGACGAGGGCACGCTCAAGCCCAGCAAGCTGCCCGCCGAACGGCAGGCCCAGCTGCGCGCCCGCTTTGACCAGCTGGCGCAGCAAACGCCACCGGCGCTGCAGCGCTACCGCGGCTATGCACCCCGGCTCACGCTGGCCTTTCGTTCGGGCATGGGCGCCAATGCCTTCGCACTGCCCGGCGGCACGGTGGTGATGACGGACGCCCTGGTGCGGGTTGCTGCCGAGAAGGGCCTGGACGACAACGCGCTGATCGGTGTGCTGGCCCACGAAATCGGCCATGTGGCGCACCGCCACACCACGCGCATGCTGGTAGAGCAAGGCGTGCTCAACGTGGGCCTGGGCCTGGCGCTGGGGGACGTGTCGTCCGTGCTGTCCACGGGCGGTTCGCTGCTCACCGGCCTGGCCTACCGCCGCAACCATGAGCGCGAGGCCGACTGCTTTGCCATCGCACTGATGGGCCACGTTGCGCTGCCCACGGCGCCCATGGGCCAGTTGCTGCTGGCCATTGCGCACGGCGAAGAAAATGCGCAAGAGAAGGCCGAAGCGCAGGCACAAGCGAAGGGCGAAACGAAGGCCGGCAATCCCGCCGATACCAAGCGAGCCCCACCCGGGGAGCAAGGCGTGTGGTCGTGGCTCAGCAGCCACCCGGATACGGTGGAGCGCGCCACCGAGCTGGAACGCGGCCATGCACCGCGTTGCGCTGCGCCTTGATCGAACGCCGCGATTTACTTCAGAATAATCAAAAACAATAGCGCACTGCGCTTATTTCATAAGCGCTGGCGCCTGTTTTCATGAAAAGTGTGAAGCGCGCCGATAAGCCGGATTCTGTGCACTGCGGTTGCCCGCAGCGTGACCGCCATTACTCTGGGCCGGGTGTCGCCACCACGGCTCGATGCTACCTACCCGCCAACTCTGCGGAACCACATCAACGTTGGCCTACTTGGTATTGCTGCGCGTAGAGATTGCCCGTTTCACCCCCGGTGGTTTGCCTTGCGGCACTCCCCCGGGACTCGTCTCTGTTGCTCTGATCCTCACCTCACGGTGGGCAGCCGTTAGCTGCTACGCTGTCCTGTGCAGTCCGGACGTTCCTCCAGTGCCTGGTTTCCCAGATTGCACCAGCGGCGGTCTGGCGCGCTTCACGGGGGCGATTGTCCCAGATTTCGCCGTGCAGGCCGGGCACGCCCGCTGTGGCGCACGTTTTACGCAAGCTTTAGACACCATGACCACTACGCATCCACCGCAATCCACGCCAACCACGCCGTCATCGCATTTCGACGCTGCCGCCCGCGACTGGGACCAGCGCCCCATGTCGCAGCAACTGGCCGCTGTGCCGCCGCTGTTGCTGGCGCATCTGCCGCTGTCGCCCACCGACCGGGTGCTCGACTTTGGCGCGGGCACCGGCCTGCTGGCCACGCAGATTGCACCCAAGGTGGCGCATGTCACCGCGCTGGACATGTCTGCCGCCATGCTGCAGGTGCTGGACGAAAAAGGCGTTGCCAACATCACCACGCACCATGGCGACATTTTTGACGGCCTGCCGGGGCGCTACCACGCCATCGTGAGCTGCATGGCCCTGCACCATGTGGCCGACACCGCCGCGTTGATGCGCGCCTTTGCCGCTGCGCTGCACCCCGGCGGGCGCATTGCGCTGGTGGATCTGTATGCCGAAGACGGCAGCTTTCACGGCGACAACGCCGCCAAGGGCGTGCAGCACCTGGGTTTTGCGCCCGAAGCCTTGCAGGCGCAGGCCGAGCAGGCGGGCCTGCAAGGCATCGTCTTTACCGGCATCCTGCACATGCAGCACCGCAATGGCCAAAGCTATCCGCTGTTTTTGATGACGGGGCACAAACCATGATGCAACATTGATAGCTGCACCCACTTGATGGACGGCGGTTACAGCCCGTTTTCATCTATAAATTTGGCCGAGGCCGCCCGCCTGCGGGCACTGCGCACCGCCCGCAGGCTGCGATGCCCCTGCGTCGTGCATATCCATATAGCCGCTGCGCAGAACAAGTGGGTCAGAATGCGTGCCAACCCCTTTTCACTTCCCCTTCAGGAGACGCCATGAAAGTCGACAACGTTCTGCAAACCATTGGCAACACGCCGCATGTGCGCATCAACCGCCTTTTTGGCGCGGGCGCCAACGTGTGGATCAAGTCCGAGCGCAGCAACCCTGGCGGCTCCATCAAAGACCGCATTGCGCTGGCCATGGTGGAAGACGCCGAGAAATCGGGCGCCCTGCAACCGGGCGGCACCATCATCGAGCCCACCAGCGGCAACACCGGTGTGGGCCTGGCCATGGTGGCGGCCGTCAAGGGCTACAAGCTGGTTCTGGTGATGCCCGACAGCATGAGCATTGAGCGCCGCCGCCTGATGCTGGCCTATGGCGCCAGCTTCGACCTGACGCCGCGCGAAAAGGGCATGAAGGGCGCCATTGCCCGCGCCGAAGAGCTCAAGGCCCAGACGCCCGGTGCGTGGATTCCGCAGCAGTTCGAAAACCCCGCCAACGTTGACGTGCATGTGCGCACCACGGCCCAGGAAATCCTGGCCGACTTTCCCGACGGGCTGGACGCGCTCATCACCGGCGTGGGCACGGGCGGCCACCTGACCGGCGTGGCGCGCGTGCTGAAAGCCCAATTCCCGCAACTCAAGGTGTTTGCCGTGGAGCCCACGCAGTCGCCCGTGATCAGCGGCGGCCAGCCGGCACCGCACCCCATCCAGGGCATTGGCGCGGGTTTCATCCCCAAAAACCTGGACACCAGCGTGCTCGACGGCGTGATCCAGGTCGAGGCCGAGCCCGCGCGCGAATACGCCCGCCGCAGCGCCCGCGAAGAGGGCATGCTGGTGGGCATCTCCAGCGGCGCCACACTGGCCGCCATTGCGCAAAAGCTGCCCGAGCTGCCCGCCGGGGCCAAGGTGCTGGGCTTCAACTACGACACGGGCGAGCGCTACCTGTCGGTCGAAGGCTTTTTGCCGACGTAAGGCAAAATTTGAGCCAAATAGGGCTCTAGCGCTTATCTATCAAGCGCGAGTAGCTATTAAAAAAGGAGCTTTCGAGCTCCTTTTTTTCGCCCGGTGCAGAGCGTCACACCTTCCCCGGTCCGTACGCCGCCATGAACGCCGCCACGGCACGCTGCACCGTGGCATGGATTTCGTCGTCTGTGAGGGGCTGCAGGGTCTGGAACAAAACCGGTCCTGCCATTCGGCCTCCAGCAGCGCGCGCGGGTGCGGGGCGGCGACCCCCCTGCTGCTGGGCAGCGCGACGCAGAAGGTGCTGGCGCATTCCAGAATTCCGGTGCTGGTGTACCGGAAAAGCGCAGCCCACCGCACGCAGGCCAAACCATGCGGCGGTCGGTAAAATCACCCTCCCCTGCATTGCCCTTCGCCCGATAACCACGGGCCGCAAGACCATGATCCGCCTTTCTGAAATCCGGCTGCCGCTGTCCGCGCTGCCGTCCGACCCCGACACCCAGCCCGAAGCCGCCCTGCGCGCCCGCGCCGCCCAGGCACTGGGTCTGGCCGATGCCGCCGACATTGCCACGCTGCGGGTTTTCAAGCGCAGCTTTGACGCGCGCAAGGTCGATTTGCTGGCGGTGTACATCGTCGACATCACGCTCGCCGACCCCACGCAGCAAGCCGCACTGCTCGAAAAATTTGCCGGCAACCCGCACATCCAGCCCACGCCCGACATGGCCTGGCACCCCGTGGGCCAGGCCCCGGCCGAACTGCCCCTGCGCCCGGTGGTGGTGGGCTTTGGCCCCTGCGGCATTTTTGCGGCGCTGGTGCTGGCGCAAATGGGTTTCAAGCCCATCGTGCTGGAGCGCGGCAAGAACGTGCGCGAACGCACCCAGGACACTTGGGGCCTGTGGCGCAAGCGCGAGCTCAACCCCGAAAGCAATGTGCAGTTTGGCGAAGGTGGCGCGGGCACCTTCAGCGATGGCAAGCTTTACAGCCAGATCAAGGACCCGCGCCACCTGGGCCGCAAGGTGATGGCCGAGTTCGTGAAGGCGGGTGCGCCCGAAGAAATTCTGTATGTGGCGCATCCGCATATCGGCACCTTCAAGCTGGTGAAGGTGGTGGAGAGCCTGCGCGCGCAGATCATTGCGCTGGGCGGGGAGATCCGTTTCGGTCAGCGCGTGACCGATCTGGTGGTTGAAACCGGCCCGCAAGGCCGGCATGTGCGTGGCGTGCAGGTGCTGGACCAGGCCTGCGGCACCACCACCGAGCTGCGTGCCGACCATGTGGTGGTGGCCCTGGGCCACAGCGCGCGCGACACCTTTGCCATGCTGTACGAGCGGGGCGTGCAGATGCAGGCCAAGCCGTTTTCCATCGGGTTTCGCATCGAGCACCCGCAGGGCGTGATCGACCGCGCGCGCTGGGGCCGCCACGCCGGCCACCCGCTGCTGGGCGCGGCCGACTACAAGCTGGTGCACCACGCTGCCAATGGCCGCGCCGTTTACAGCTTTTGCATGTGCCCCGGCGGCACCGTGGTAGCCGCCACCAGCGAACCCGGCCGCGTGGTGACCAACGGCATGAGCCAGTATTCGCGCAACGAGCGCAACGCCAATGCGGGCATGGTGGTGGGCATTGACCCGGACGATTTTCCGCGCGCACCCGCAGCCTATGAAGCCGCGCTGGGCGCCACGCACGGGGTCGAGGCGCTGGCCGCCGGCCAGCACCACCCGCTGGCGGGCATCGTGCTGCAGCGCCAGCTCGAATCGAACGCCTATGTGCTTGGCGGCAGCAACTACAGCGCGCCCGGCCAGCTGGTGGGCGATTTCATCGCGGGCCGGCCCTCCAGGGAGCTGGGCAGCGTGCAGCCCTCTTACCAGCCCGGTGTGGCGCTGGGCGACCTGCATGGCGCACTGCCCGCCTACGCCATCGAAGCCATGCGCGAGGCCCTGCCGGTGTTTGGCCGCAAGATCAGGGGCTACGACATGCCTGATGCCGTGCTCACCGGCGTGGAGACGCGCACATCGGCCCCGCTGCGCATCGACCGCGGCGACAACCTCCAAAGCCCCAACACCCCCGGCCTGTATCCGGCGGGCGAAGGGGCAGGCTTTGCCGGTGGCATTCTTTCGGCAGGCGTGGACGGTATCAAGGTGGGCGAAGCCGTGGCACGCAGCTTGTTGTCAGCCCTTGCGTGAGCGCCGCCTTCCTATCCCCGTGGACCAAAGATACTGTATGCTTAAACAGTTTTTTAACCTCAAGGAATTGCAGTGTCGCTGAGTTCAATCGAAATTTGTGCGGGTGCAGGCGGTCAAGCGCTAGGCCTTGAACAAGCCGGGTTTGAACACGTCAGTCTGGTCGAGATCGAGCCCCCTGCCTGCGAAACCCTACGGTTCAATCGCCCGCAGTGGCATGTCACCCAAGGTGATGTGCGCCACTACCAGGCAGATCGTTGGCGCGGCATTGAGTTGTTGGCGGGGGGAGTTCCGTGCCCCCCATTCTCCAAAGCGGGGAAACAGCTCGGAATCGACGATGAACGCGATCTCTTCCCAGAGGCCATCCGCTTGGTGTCGGAGTGCATGCCTGAAGCGGTGATGCTGGAAAACGTGCGGGGCTTGTTGGATGCGGTGTTTGACGACTACCGTGAAAACATCGTTAAAAGCTTACAAAAACTGGGGTACACCGCTGAATGGCGCTTGCTACACGCAAGTGACTTTGGCGTACCGCAATTGCGTCCGCGGGTTGTGTTTGTAGCGCTAAAGAAAGATGCCGCAGCCTACTTCAACTGGCCCGAAGCTCATGCACAACGCCCCCCCACAGTGGGAGACGCACTGGTGGATCTGATGCAAGCCGATGGATGGCGCGGTGCAGAACAATGGCAAAAGCAGGCATGCGAAATTGCTCCAACCCTTGTGGGTGGCAGCAAAAAACATGGTGGCCCTGACCTCGGCCCCACACGTGCCAAAAAAGCCTGGGCTGCACTTGGCGTTGACGGCATGGGGATTGCGAATGCGGCCCCGGATCCCGACTTCATCGGTATGCCTCGCTTGACGGTTCGAATGGCCGCACGTATCCAAGGCTTCCCGGACCACTGGCAATTCAGCGGGAAAAAAACAGCGGCCTACCGGCAAATCGGCAATGCCTTTCCGCCCCCAGTCGCCTTCGCAGTCGGCGAGAAAATTCGCAGCGCGCTCAACGCAGCGGCCAAACCCAAACTCAAAAGAGCCTGACCCATGCAAGACAAACCCGCCCGGGGCGGTGCCCGAGGCAAACTACGCGCCCATTTCCTCGCGAATCTGGGGCGTGTGATGGACTCGGACGAACTGCGCGCTGTGGCTGACAACCAATCAGAATGGGCTCGCAGGGTGCGTGAGCTTCGCACCGAAGAGGGCTACCTGATCCTGACGCACAACGACCGCAGCGAGCTCAAACCCGGACAGTACCTGCTCGAATCCGCCAAGCCACAACCTGCGTTCGCACGCGCCATTTCAAAAGAAACACGCGCTTTTGTGCTGGACCGCAATGGTTTCACTTGTCAAATGTGCGGAGCCGTAGCGGGGGAACGCCACCCCTACGACACCACCCGCAAAACGCGCCTGCACCTCGGGCATGTCATCGACAAAAGCATGGGTGGTACCGATGACGCAGCTAATTTGCGCGCCATTTGCTCGGTCTGCAACGAAGGCGCATCCAATGCCACCTTGACCCGCCCCGATCTGCAGAAGATTCTGGTACAGGTTCGCCGCGCCACCGCAGCAGACCAGCTTGAAGTGCTCAAGTGGCTCATGACCAAGTTTCCGCAACAGGCGAAATCACATTTGCTGACGAAACCATGAACACGCGAAAGAAGCCTGACGTGCAAGCGCCTGTTTTTGGAACATAAACTCGCGCCCGTCATGCGGTCGTCGAAGATGATCCTATGCAATAGCGAAGATGCCTCGTCTGGGAGCAAAGCACATCCCATAGCCCCCGCACAGTTCGCACCCCAAAAACAAAACCGCCGCAGGGCGCAAACCCTGCGGCGGTCTGTTTGACCCGGGGCCCGAAGGCCCGGCCCGCCAACCGGATCAACCCTGCTGAGCGTTCTGCAGCGCGGCAATGCGCTCTTCAATTGGCGGGTGGGTGCTGAACAGCTTGCCAATGCCACCGGCAATGCCCATGGCGGCCATGCTCTTGGGCAGCTCGGCGGGGTGCGTGCCACCCAGGCGGGCCAGGGCGTTGATCATGGGCTGGCGACGGCCCATGAGCTGGGCGGCACCTGCGTCGGCACGGAACTCGCGCTGGCGCGAAAACCAGGCCACGATGATGGCCGCCACAAAGCCCAATACGATATCGAGCACCACAGTGGTGACCATGTAGCCGATGCCGGGGCCCGAGCGGTTCTCGTTGTTCTTGTTGAGGAAACTGTCCACCGCGTAGCCAATCACGCGCGACAGGAACACCACAAAGGTGTTCATCACGCCCTGGATCAGCGTCATGGTGACCATGTCGCCGTTGGCAATGTGGGCCACCTCGTGGCCGATCACGGCCTCGACTTCCTCACGCGTCATGCCTTGCAGCAGGCCTGTGGACACCGCCACCAGCGCCGAATTCTTGAACGCACCCGTAGCAAAAGCATTGGGGTCGCCTTCAAAGATGCCGACCTCGGGCATGCCGATGCCGGCCTTGTCGGCGAACTTGCGCACGGTCTCGACGATCCAGGCTTCATCCACCGAGCCGGAGCCGTCGATGATCTGCACCTTGGCGCTCCACTTGGCCATGGGCTTGCTGATGAGCAACGAGATGATGGCGCCGCCAAAGCCCATCACCAGCGCAAAGCCCAGCAAGGCGCCCAGGTTCAGGCCGTTGGCAGTGAGGTACCGGTTGACGCCCAGCAGGCTGGCCACCACCCCCAGCACCGCAACGACGGCCAGGTTGGTCATCACAAATAAAAGAATCCGCTTCATGAGTTCTCCGTGGGGTAAACAACAACGAGTGTTTGATGGCTCAGATGGGGGCCGGAGGCGGCGCTTCAAGCACCCGCACAACCAGACAGCGGCACGGTACCGCGCAGCTTGCACGCCCCCGGGGCGCCCCTATGGCCGCGATTTCATCGCGCAATGGTAGGTCCAAACCAGCTCCAGGGCCTTATCACACAAGCCTTGACGGGAATTAGGTGTCAGCGCGCCGCGCGGGGCGGCCGAAAGACCTGCGCATCGCCATAAAAGCCCGGCACCTCGTTGGCTGGCCACCAGCCGGGCACCCCCAGCACCGGAAGCGGCGCGAAGGGTTTGCCGGCCCATGGCCCGGGCTGCACGGCCTGCGCCAGCCAGGCATCCAGATTTGCTATTGATTTTATAGCTACTGGCGCTTGATAGACATGGGCTACCGTGGGTTTTCGTGGTGAAACCAGTTTTTCAAGCAGCGCGTGCCCAAACAACACCAGCCACGCCTCGCGCCACAGCGGGCGCAAATCGACAAAAAGCGCCTGCCAGTCCCGCGCGCGCAGCGCCGCCCACAGCGCAGGCGGAGCACTGAGCACCGCGCCGTTTTCGTCAAACACCGTGAGCGCGTCACGCAGCGGCCCGCGCACGGCCTGCACACCATCGGCGGCAATGGCCTGGGCCTGTAGATGGTTCAGGCGGCGTTTGGTGTGCGGAAACTGCAGCCACACCAGGCCGTTGAAGAAATCGTGCAGGTTGTCGCGGGTGGGGACACGGCGGGTGTCGAAGATGTACTGCTCGTAGGCGGTGCCGCCGGGCAGTTCGGACTGGGGGACAAAGCGCACGACAGGCCCCGGCAACGTGGCAGCTTGCAGTGCCCGGTGCACGGGTTCCCCGCCCTGCACCTGCTGTGCCATCTGCGGGCCAACGTGGCTGAAAGGCTCCAGCCAGGGCGCGCTCCAGTCGATGGCCTCCAGGGCGTGGCTTACACCAGCCGCCACGGCAGCGCTTCACCCGAGCGCAGGGGCTTGAGTTCGGCTTCGCCAAACGCAAAGCTGTCAGGCGGCGTCCACGATTCGCGGCGCAGGGTGATGGTGCCGGTGTTGCGCGGCCGGGCGTAGAAGTCGGGGCCGTGAAAACTGGCAAAGCCTTCGAGCTTGTCGAGTGCGCCAGCGTTGTCAAACGCCTCGGCATACATCTCGATGGCGGCGTGGGCCGTGTAGCAGCCCGCGCAGCCGCTGGCGTGCTCCTTGAGGTGCGCGGGGTGGGGCGCGCTGTCGGTGCCCAGAAAGAACCTGGCGTTGCCGCTGGTGGCGGCCTGCACCAGCGCCACGCGGTGCGTTTCGCGCTTGAGCACGGGCAGGCAGTAGTAGTGCGGGCGGATGCCACCGGTAAAGATGGCGTTGCGGTTGTAAAGCAGGTGGTGCGCCGTGATGGTGGCGGCCGTGAAGCGGTCTGCCTCGCGCACGTAGTCGGCCGCATCCTTGGTGGTGATGTGCTCGAAGACGATTTTGAGTTCGGGGAAATCGCGGCGCAGCGGGATGAGCTGTTGCTCGATGAACGCGGCCTCGCGGTCGAACAGGTCGATGTCGCTGCTGGTGACCTCGCCATGCACCAGAAGCAGCATGCCGGCTTTCTGCATGGCTTCGAGGGTGGGGTAGGTCTTGCGCAGGGCGGTCACGCCAGCGTCGCTGTTGGTGGTGGCACCGGCGGGGTAGAGCTTGGCGGCGACGACGCCCGCAGCCTTGGCGCGCCCGATTTCTTCAGGCGGCAGGTTGTCGGTGAGATACAGCGTCATCAGCGGCTCAAACGGCACACCGGCCGGCACGGCAGCCAGGATGCGGGCCTTGTAGTCGAGCGCCTGCTGCGCCGTGGTCACGGGCGGTCGCAGGTTGGGCATGATGATCGCGCGGCCAAACTGGGCGGCCGTGTGCGGAACAACAGTGTGCAGGGGCGCGCCGTCGCGCACATGCAGGTGCCAGTCGTCGGGGCGGGTGAGGGTAAGGGTGTCTGGGGCGGCAGTCATGGGCGCCATTCTCCCATCACTCCCCGGCCGCAGGGCATTCGCCATCGGCGCCCGCCTGGCGAGCGCCGTGGGGTTAGACGGGGTCGAAGCCAGCCAGATCCAGCGCTTCGCGCAGCGAATCAAGGGCGTCGCGCACAAGGAAGGTTTCTGCATCGTCACTGGAACATGCCCGGATGCCCTCATGGCTGATGTTCTTGACGAAGCGCGCCAGCGCCTGGGCATTTTCGGGGGTGAGTTCGGCGGTGATGACCACGGGTTGTTTCATTTTGGATATCTCGTTCAGACCATACTGGCCGCACCGGAAGATTCCGGCCCCAGGGATCTTACCGACTGAAAGAAGACCCGCCCTTCCCTCGGCGCAGCCCGACACCCCGCCCAAAAACACCAACGGCACCCGCAGGTGCCGCCGTGCAGTGCAATGTGCTCAGTGCTGGAGAATCTTGTTGAGGAAATCCTTGGTGCGTGGCTGGCGTGCATCGGGGTTGTTGAAGAAGTCTTCCTTCGAGCAATCCTCCAGAATCTTGCCGCCCACGTCCATGAAAATCACACGGTTGCTGACCTTGCGGGCAAAACCCATTTCGTGGGTGACGCACATCATGGTCATGCCCTCGTTGGCCAGGCCCACCATTACGTCGAGCACTTCGCCCACCATTTCGGGGTCGAGCGCCGAGGTGGGCTCGTCGAACAGCATCACGATAGGGTCCATGCTCAGAGCGCGCGCAATGGCCACGCGCTGCTGCTGGCCGCCCGAAAGCTGGCCCGGAAACTTGTCCTTGTGCGCCATCAGGCCCACGCGCTCCAGCATCTTGAGGCCACGCTTCTTGGCGTCGTCGGCATTGCGGCCCAGTACCTTGATCTGTGCAATGGTGAGGTTGTCCGTCACCGACAGGTGGGGGAACAGCTCGAAGTGCTGGAACACCATGCCCACGCGGCTGCGCAGTTTGGGCAGGTCGGTCTTGGGGTCGTGCACGGCAATGCCATCCACATAGATCTCGCCCTTCTGAAAGGGCTCCAGTGCATTGATGGTTTTGATCAGCGTGGACTTGCCCGAGCCCGAAGGACCGCACACCACCACCACCTCGCCTTTCTGGATGGTGGTGGAGCAATCGGTCAGCACCTGCACGGGGCCATACCACTTGGAAACATTTTTGAGTTCAATCATTTTTCACTCCAACTCGTGTCAGTTGCCCATCGCACTGCGCTGGCCATGGACGCGACCCAGACTGCGGGACGGCCAGCAAGGGCCGCCCCGCAGCAAAGGCAGTCGTCCCCCTTCAAGGGGGAAGGCGCGAAGCGACTCAGGGGGTGTCATCGAATAATTGCGATCTTCTGGTGCAGGCGCTTGACCATCCAGGACAAGGCGTAGCACATCACAAAGTACAGCATCGCTGCGGCCAGATAGGCCTCGATGGGGCGGCCAAAGTTCTTGCCTGCCACTTCAAAGCCCTTGAGCATGTCGTAGGCGCCAATGGCATAGACCAGCGAGGTGTCCTGGAACAGGATGATGGTCTGCGTCAGCAGCACCGGCAGCATGTTGCGAAACGCCTGCGGCAGGATCACCAGCTTCATGTTCTGGCTGTAGGTCATGCCCATCGCCTGGCCCGCATACACCTGCCCCCGCGGCACCGACTGGATGCCCGCGCGCATGATTTCGCTGAAATATGCGGCCTCAAAGGCGATGAAGGTGACCACCGCCGACACCTCGGCCCCAATGGGCCGCCCGATGATGGCAGGCACCAGCAGAAAAAACCACAGAATCACCATCACCAGCGGAATGCTGCGCATGCCGTTGACGTAGATGGTGGCGGGCAGATCCAGCCACTTCTTGCCCGACAGCCGCATGAGCGCCAGCACGGTGCCAAACAGCACGCCGCCAATCGTGGCCACCAGCGTGAGCATGAGACTGAAATACAGCCCCTTGAGCACGAAGTTGGAGATCAGGTCCCAGTTGTAGAAAGAAAAATCAAGGCTGAGGTTCATGTCAGTGCCCTCCCGATCCACCGGCCACGATCAGGCCCGGGACACGCGCGCGCTTCTCGATGAAAGCCATGATGCGGTTGATGGCGAAGGCAGAGACGATGTAGCAGGCCGTGACGGCCAGGTACACCTCGATGCCACGCGAGGTTTCTTCCTGCGCCTGCATGGCGAACATGGTCAGCTCGGCCACCGACACGGCAAACGCCACGGACGAGTTCTTGAAGATGTTCATCGTCTCGCTGGTCAGCGGCGGAATGATGATGCGAAACGCCATGGGCAGCAGCACATAGCGGTAGGTCTGGAACGTGGTGAAACCCACGGCCAGGCCTGCGTAGCGCTGGCCGCGCGGCAGCGCCTGGATGCCCGAGCGCACCTGCTCGGCAATCCGCGCCGACGTAAAAAGGCCCAGCGCCAGCACCACCAGCACAAAGCCCGGCACGGCCTGCATGGCCGGAAACATGGTGGGCACGACGTGGTACCACAGAAAAATCTGCACCAGCAGCGGAATGTTGCGAAACAACTCCACCCAGGCATTGCCCAGCCGCACCACGACCGGCCGATCCTGCAGCGTTCGCAGGGTGCCGATGAACGACCCCAAAACCAGCGCCAGCAGCAGCGCCAGCACCGATACCGACACCGTCCAGCCCCAGGCCGACAGCATCCAATCCAGATAAGTGATGTCGCCGCCTTTGCCAAAGCAGCCCTGCACCACCTGCCGCTCCAGTGTGTCTTCGCAGAACACCTGCCAATCCCAGCTCATAGGATCGTTCCTTCTTCAAACGGAGGGTGTTGGGCCCCGCCAGAGGCGCCCAACAAAAAAGCCCCTTCAAACCCGCGGTTCGAAGGGGCGGTTCAATCCTGGGGATTACTTCTTGGCGTAGTCTTCCATGGGCTTGTCGTTGGGGTTGGCCCATGCGGCCTTGGTGGCGTCAGACAGTGGCAGACCGATCTTGGTGTTGGTCGGGGGCACAGGCTGCATGAACCACTTGTCATACAGCTTGGCCAGCGAGCCGTCGGCGATCTGGCGCTTGATGGAGTCGTCCACGGCCTTCTTGAAGGCGGGGTCGTCCTTGCGCAGCATGCAGGCGATGGGCTCGACACTCAGAACCTCGCCCACAATCTTGAAGTCGGCCGGGTTCTTGGACTTGGAGATGTTGGCGGCCAGGATGGAGCCGTCCATCACAAAAGCATCGGCACGACCGGTTTCCAGCAGCAGGAAGCTGTCGGCATGGTCCTTGCCATAGACTTCCTTGAAGTCGATGCCACCGGCGCGCTCGTTCTTGCGCAGCGTCTGCACCGAGGTGGTGCCCGTGGTGGTGGCCACACTCTTGCCGTTGAGGTCCTTGATGGAGGCGATGCCCGAATTGGCCTTGACGACCATGCGCACTTCTTCCACATAGGTGGTCACCGCAAAGGCCACATCTTTCTGGCGCGTGGCGTTGTTGGTGGTGGAGCCGCACTCCAGGTCCACCGTGCCGTTGGTCACCAGCGGAATGCGGTTTTGCGACGTGACGGGCTGGTACTTGGTTTCCAGCGCGGCCAGGCCCAGCTGCTTGCGGATGTCGGAGATGATGTGCTCGGCCATCTCGGTGTGAAAGCCCACATACTTGCCGTTGCCCAGCGTGTAGGAGAGGCCCGAGGATTCACGCACGCCCAGCGTGACGCTGCCCGAGGACTTGATCTTGGCCAGCGTATCGCCAGCCTGCGCAAACGCGCTGCCTGCCGCGAGGGTGACCACGGCCATTGCGAAAATGTGCTTTTTCATTTCTATCTCCTTGTGTCATTTCAAAAAGGTTTCTGAAGACTTGCGTCTACCCGCATTGTGAGCGGGCCACACAGTCCAGAACAGGGGGTTTACCTGCCGTACCGGTTGGCAGAAAACCCCGCCACAGTGGGTAACCAGAAGTCGCGCAACAGACAACCGACCAGCAGATTCAGCACGGTTGGGCTGAACGCAATGGGCATGAAACCACTTGCCGTGGGATGCCTTCAACAAGACCAGTCCATTGAATGCATGGGCTTGACGCTTGCAATCTTTGTGCCACCAAACTTCCAACGTAACGCATTCAACCCAGTCCGGCCCAACCTGGGCGCCGAATGCGCGAACAACTGTATGAATAGTTTATATCAGTAGTGTCCGGTTAAAAGTTGAACAAATTCAACTGGTTAGCGATGGGTGTCTCAATGGATTGGGATCGGTCGGCCTGCAAGGCGCATGAAATCTGGGTTTTCTCAAAAACTGACACTGACAAGATCTGTAGACATGTGTAGAGCGAAGCATCGAGATGAAGCTCCTTCTTGACGATGGCAATGAGCACGTAGGTGGACACGGCGCACCAGATCTGTGTCTTGACGGCGTTCTCGCTAGTACCCAGGAACCGCTTGATACGCAGGTGCTGCTTGATCCATTTGAAGAACAGCTCGACCTGCCAGCGACTTTTGTAGAGCGCGGCAATCGACAAGGCTGGCAGCGTCGTGTTGTTGCTCAGAAAGACCAGCGTCTTGCCCGATTCGGGGTCTTTGAATCGGATGCGCCGCAGGTGCTCAGGGTACCTCTTGGCCGAGTAATGGCCGTTGAGCATTACGCGCTGGTCGCAGATGATGCCTGTGCTGCGATTGACGGGATCGGAGTACACGCGCCGAGCGTCCATGCCCGCTTTGGCTCGGGTGACGAAGAATGCGCCAGCCTGATGCAGGGCATACAGGCGAGCAAAGTCGACGTATCCCCGATCCATCACGTAAAAGGCGCCCGACTCGACAGGCAGGATGTCGAGCACGTTCACGTCGTGAAGCTTGCCGTCGCTGATGTGAATGAACGCGGGGATAGCCCCACGCAGGTCCAGCAGCGTGTGCAGCTTGATAGCGGCCTTGGTCGAACGAAACGGCGCCCAGTCGAACAAGCTCAGGCACAGGTCGATGGTGGAGGCATCCAGGGCGTACACACCGGCATCGAGATCGAGCACCGTTGGCTCTTGCGCGTACATGCCTCTGGCCCGCACGATCAGCCGCTGAGCCAGCGCATGGTAGATGCGCCAATCCCGCGAGTTCAGCGCATCGGCCAGCGTCGAGCGCGCCGGTGGCGCCTTCAACCCCATGTGAAACAGCTTGCCGCGATTGGCCGCCAAGCAGGCTTCGATGTCGCGCAGCGATTCGCGCCATGTGAGCTGGGAGAACGCCATGACACGAAACAGGTCTGCGCATCCCAGGGTGCGAACACCTGCATC
>NZ_NCFM01000061.1:0-11718 GCF_002281195.1 Acidovorax sp. 35-64-16
GAAAGTCAATGAAATCAACGGTCTACCCAGACCACCCCCGCGCCAGTGCTAGCTTTGCGTACCGTCACTTATTGCACTGAAAACGAGGAGACCCCGACACCCGGCCTTTAAGCGCATGGCTGATGAAAAGCCCGTCGTTTAGCACGCCTGCGAGTGGCGTGTCGGCATCGCCCGGCTGCAGGTGTACGCGGACATGCGCGCGATCCATAAGAGTCACATGCTTACTGCGCGAGCCATCGGGGACCAGGTTGCTGCAGACCAACCGCCCGTCGGCCCCTAAGAAGGACAGCTGCGTCAGGATGTTCGGCGCCATGCCTGTTTCATTGGCGATGTGCACGATGTCCTTGCAGACGTCGTTCGTGGACGTGTTTTACAGCCTCCACATGGCGTTGTCGGCACTGTCGAGGATGTGCTGCGTGTACTCCCCCAGCGCCATGGCTGTGCTCGCATTCTTGCGACTTTCGGTGCTCACCGTCTGCTGCCATTGCCAATGTAGAAGGGCGACACTGGCCAGCTACATGGCCAGCAGCACCACGGCGGTGAAAACGCAGGCCGCCGTGGAGTACGGGACTGTTGTACCGACTTTGGATTGCCTGGGCTTGATCATGGGGATTCGTTCGATTGGGCAGTCCGGGACGCAGAGATGGAGTGGCCGACCTGGGGCAGGGTGATATGAAAGATCACGCCGCCTTCTTCAGCATCGGTCATATGGATGCTCCCGCCGTGGGCGGTGATGACCTTGTTGCAGACGGCCAGGCCCAGGTCTGCGGACGGCTTGTCTTCGCCTGCCTGCTCCGGTGGCGCAAAGGCCTGAAGCACGGCCTGAATTTCTGCCTGCGAAATGTCTCGGCCTTGGTCTCGCCCTGGCCCCTGGTCACGAACACATATGTGGATGCTGTCTTGGTCTGGCGCACTGGCGGCAACGTGGATGACCTGGCCTTGCGGTGAAAATTGCGCAGCGCTGCTCAGCACAAAATGCATCGCCTGGGAGAAGCGCCCGGGATCGACTTTTGCCATTAGAGCGGTGGCCGCCAGTTGCAGGTCCAGTGTGAGGCACTTGCGTGCCAGCTGTGGTGCCAACCCTGCCGCTATCTCGCCAATGAGGTCGCGTATGTCATGTTGCTCGAAATGAAAGGCGTCGATGGCACCCTCGGTTTTCGAGACGTCGAGCAACTCGCGGAGAAACTCCATGATGTTTTGGCCCGAGGCGTGGATCGTGTCAAACATCACCTTGAGCGTATCGTTCGTGTTCGCCCGTGCCGCGCCCAACTCGGAAAACCCCAGGATGGACTGCAGGGGGTGGCTGAGCTCATGGCTGATGCGGGTGATGAAGTCGCGGTTGCTGCTGTGCGAGCTGATTGCGGCAGGTTCCTGCTTGGCCGGCAGGTTTGCGGTGTCTTTCATGGCAATCAGCAGGCCCAGGCGTTGGCCCTGGTGGGACAGCCGGCGCACCTTGGTGATTTCCACGGTGCGCACGCTGTTGTCCGGCTGGTGCAGTTGCACCTCGTAGCAGATGCGCGCGCCAAAGATGTCGTTGTGTGTATCGAAAGCCTGTGCCGTCGCCGTAGGCATGAACTCGTTAGCGCGCAAGCCCAGCACATGTTCGCGTTGCAGGCCCATGAACTGCTCCCAGGCCTGGTTCACGGTCAGGAAGCGGCCATCCAGGTCGGTCGTACAGAGGGGCAGTGGAATGGTTTCCAGCACCAGGTTGGTGAACGCCAATTGGTCCTGCAGTTGCTGCCGTGAGATCCGCAGGGAGGTGGCATCCATCGAGCTATCGGTAGCGCACTGGGGCCGCGCTTGCTCAGGCTCGATGTGGTCAATTTTCTGTGCACGTGTATTGCGCCAGGCGCCCCTGGTCAAGAACACCACCAATGCGATAGCCGCAAGCATGAACGCCAGCGGTACGCGCAGTGCGATCAGCACACGCTGTGCGGTGGACACGTAGGGGCGCTCCACGACGCTAAACAGAGGCTGGCTCGTTGATCGTTGCCAGGCACCCAGGCTGAGGCTCCCCAAGGCTTGCATGGGTCCGTAGTCGCCCTGATACGCGTCAGGCAAGCCATCCCGAAAGAGTGGGTGCAGGCGCAGGCTGTGGCCGCGATAACGTGTGCCTTCGCCCGACTGAGTGAGCAGGCTGCCGTTGTCCAGGGCCAGCAGCACCAGGGTGCCGGGGGGTGCCATTTCCAAAAGCTGTTGCTGATAGCCGGCAAGGGCCTCGGGGTTGACCTGTGCCACCAGCAGCAAGGATCGGGACGGGGAAAGTTGCACGCGGCGTACCGCTGGGATAAAGCCCACCCGGGAAGGTGCTGCCGTCTGGCGAACGCTTTCCGCCAGGTTGCGGCCGGAAATCCAGGGGCCGATTACCATGCGATTGTCCTGGGTGGACGTGTGCGTCAGGCGCCGCAGATCGAGGGATGCGCCCCGGTCGGCGGTGTGGGTGGATGCCAGAACCAGGCCTTCCGGGCTTATCGCGGATAAGTCCTGCAAGAACGGCAGGCCGCGCAGAAAGTCGATCTGAAGCTCTTCCAGCCGTGCCAGGTCATCGGGGGACTTGACTAGGCTGGCGGCCAAGCTGTCCAGTACCTTGGCGCTGGCATCGAAAACCTGGGAGGCATGGCTTTCCATGGCGCTGGCCATAAACGCAAGTTGCTGCCGATCGCGTTGCTCCGTGCGACTCAACTCATGCCATGCCATTGCCGCTATGCCGGCAACCATGGCAAGCGTCAGCATCAATGCACCTTTCAAAGCACGGGTATTGCTTGTGAACGGGAGGGGAAGACGAGGAAAGCGGATGCTCGATAACGCAGACATGGGAGGGTTCGCCAATATGAATCCGGTTTGTGCGGGCGGAGTCGTCAAATTTATCAATTGGTTCTGCGCATAGGCCGAACGATGGGCGTGATTCACGGGCGGTGCGCGATGAAAATCAGCCACAGGTACCTGTTTGCCTGAGGACGGCAAGCTTGCGCCAAAGTGGCTTTTTCAAGCATGCGCCTCAGGTTATTTCGTTGGACTGAAGCCCCAGGTTGTCCACGGTTGCGATCAGTTGGCGCGTGCTAAAAGGCTTGACCAGGTAAGCATCGGCACCGGCATTCATTCCCTCTTCAATGTCCTTGCTTTGAGCGCGAGCGGTGAGCAACACCACCTGGGGTGAACCCAGGGATGGGTCATTCTTGACCATCCGGCACAGGTCGAGCCCATCCATTTCGCCTGGCATCATGATGTCGAGCAGTATCAACTCAGGCTGCAGTCGGTGTACGGCATCAAGACCTTCCTGGGCGTTAGCGGCCTCGTGGATTTCGTAGAACTCGAACTCCAACGTCATGCGGATCAGCATACGAATGTCCGCATTGTCTTCGACGATCAAAATGCGCTTGGTCATAGGTTGACAACTCAATTTTTCAAATCTACTCAAATATATATCATTTTATTCAAAAATGAAATGATAAAATCTTACAAATGATGAACAAACCGGTGATTTCGTTACCTATCGTGTGCTCCACGCGTGATGTGGCCCGGGCGTTGGGGCTAAAGGCCTACGCCGTGCGGGAGATGCTTGAACAAGAGAAGTTGCGTGGCTGGAAGGCACAGGACGGCCGCTGGCGCGTTGATCGCGAGTCGGTGATGTCCTGGCTGCAGCTCAATCAACTGGAAAACATTGTGGGTAGTTCGGCTGTCGCGACGAAAAGCGTGCTTGTGGATGCCGCCCATGAGGCGCCATCCGGCGAGATCGTTATCAGGCCCAAGCGGTTCCCCCCGAGGGTGCTGTTGATCGAGGATTCGGCGCATTTCCAGAAGCTGGTGCAGTTGCTGATGGACAATGATTTTCCGCAGGTGGATCTGCATGTGGCCGACGACGGAGTGGTTGGCTTGCTGATGGCAGGGCGGCTGGACCCCGATGTGCTGATCGTGGACGTTTTGCTGCCGGGCATCGATGGCGCGACACTGGTCGATCGGCTGCGTTCCCAACCGCAGTTCCATAGCAACCAATTCATTGTCATCACCTCGCTGGATGAGGAGTCGCGTGCACCCCATGAGCGCGCTCTTGCGGGGGTTTCTGTAATCCATAAGGCGCGCCTGATGCGGGAATTGCCCATGTTGCTCAATCGCACGCTGGCCCCGTCTGCCGCTTTCTGAGCAAAAACACATCAAGCCGGCAGCAATGGACTGACGTGGCGCAGCGGGCAGCGCATCCGCGCCTCTCGCGGTTCGGCCAGCCATGAATCTAGCCGCGTGGGAATGACGGGGCGGCCGCCGACACGACGCATTGCAATGTAAACCTTGGTGGCGCCGTGCCGCTATTTCTTACGCCAACGGCAGTGTCAGCGTGAAGGTGGAACCATCACCCACGCGCGACTGTAGGGTCAAGGTGCCACCCAGCAACCCCGCCAGTTCGCGCGCCAGGGCCAGCCCCAGGCCGGTGCCACCGTGCTCGTAGCTCACGCGGGCATTGCCCTGGCGGAATTTTTCAAATATCAACTCCTGTGAATAGGGCGCAATGCCCGGCCCCGTGTCGCTGATGTGAAAGGAAACGTGCTGTGCATCGGCAGTAGGCTCGACGGCCAGCGTGATCGAACCTGCGGGAGTGAACTTGATGGCATTGGACAACAGGTTGTGAAGAATCTGCTTGAGCTTGAGTCGGTCGGTGTTCAAGGTGGCGGGGATGCCGGGACCCTCGACCACGGTGAGTGAAAGCCCTTTGGCTGAGGCGCTGACGCGAAATAGGTTGGTCACCTCGTCCAGCAGTGCATGCACGGCTACCGGCTCCAAAGTCCCGGTCATAACCCCGGCCTCGATTTTGGCGAGGTCGAGAATATCGGTCAGCAGGACATTGAGGTGCTCTGCACCTTGGCGGATCAACGCCGATTGTTCGCGCACCACAGGCTCCTTGCTGCGCAGCTCCATAAGCTCGGCGAAACCGCGGATGCTGGTGAGTGGCGTGCGCAGCTCGTGCGACATAGAGGTCAAGAATTCGCTTTTCGCCTGGTTGGCGCGCTGCGCCTCAGCCTCACTGCGTGTCAGACGGCGAATGCTCACCAGAAAGGCCGCTACAAAGGTGACTAGGCTCAGGCTCAACGCCAGCGTCAGCAGCAGCACGGTGGTGCGCAGGTTGCGCCAGGAGGCAAAGGACTGCTCCACGGCAGTGCCGGTTTGCATGCTCAGGTCATAGTCGCCTACACGGCTGAAGCCGATGATGCGCTGGACCCCGTCAGAACCTGTGCTCATCAGCGCCCCGATGCGCTGCTTTCGCGTGGCTGCGGTGATGTCGTTGGGCAGGGTTGGGTTGCTGTCGGTGCTTGCACCGCCGATGACCCGTGCGAGGATCTGGCCATCGAGCCTTGCAAGCACCACGCCGCCCTGCGCGCCGAAATTCACGTCGCGGTAGACTTCTGTGAAATGCTGCTGGTCTAACGAGGCCACCGCCACGCCCAACGTGCTGCCGTCTTTGCCCACAAGCTTGCGCGTGAGCTGGATGGTGCGCACGCCCGAGACCTTACCCACCAGCGGCTGGCTGATGAACAGTCCGTTATGCATGGGTCGGGCAGAGGTTGTGTCAGGCCTCAGGTGCACGCGCACATGTTCACGCTCGGAAAGATCAACATTCTTGCTGCGCGAGCCATCGGGGTCGAGGTTGCTGCCCCGAAAGATGCCATTCGCGTCCACGAACGACAACTGCGTGAGGATCTGGGGCGCCATCCCGGTCTCACGGGCGATGCGAACTAGCGCATCGCCCGTGAGTGATTTTTCGTCCATCTTCTGCTGAATGAGCAATGCCGCTTGGTCCACCGTGTCCAGGATGCGCAGCGTGTGTTCCTTGAACGCCACGGCGGTGTTGGTGTTTTGCCGCATTTCGGCGTCCAGGGTTTCCTTCCACTGCCACTGCAGTATGGAAAGCGCCATAACCCAGGAACCGAACAGCACCAGAGCACTGAAGACCAAGGCCGCCTTGGTGTAAGGGGCCGCACTGCGTTGGTGATTTGGGGGGGTGGAGATCTCGGTCATAACAGAGCCCCAGGCATGGTGTCGGTGTAATTGGCTGAAGGCAGGGTGATGTGGAAGATGGAGCCACCGTCCTGCGCATTGGTGGCATGGATCTGTCCGCCGTGTGCGGTGAGGATCTTGCGGCAGATGGCTAGACCCAGGCCCGTGCCACCCGATCCGTCGCGCGTTTTGCTCGACTGCACAAAGGCATCGAAGATGGTTTCTAGCTCCTGGGGCGGAATGCCTGGACCATGGTCGCGGATCTGGATCTGGATGGTCTCCTCATCGGGGGCGCTGGCGCTGATGTCGATGGCGCTGCCTTGCGGTGAAAACTTGATGGCGTTGGACAGAACATTGCGCACTACCTGCGAGAACCGCGTGGGATCGACCTTGGAGACCAGGGGCGCGCGGCCCAGTTCCAGCTCGATGGCCAGGCCTTTGCGATCGAACAGCATTTGCAGTTCGGCCACCACGTCTTGCACCAAATCGCGCACATCGTTGCGCTCGAAGTGGAAGGCGCCCACCGTGCTTTCAATCTTGGAGATGTCGAGCAAGTCGTTCACCAGTTCCAGCATGCGCTGGCCCGCGCCATGGATATCGCTGAACATGGAGACAAACCTTTCGTGCTGGCGGGCACGCAGCATGCCCAGCTCGGAAAAGCCCAGAATAGACTGCAAGGGCGTGCGTAATTCGTGGCTGATGTTGGCCACAAATTCACTCTTGATGCGCGACGCCTCATGCGCCTGGTCGCGTGCCGCCAGGTAGTCGGTGATGTCGTTCTTGTTGATGAGAATGCCCTGCGGCTTGCCTTCCGTGTTGCGTACCAGCACCTTGGTGATCAGTACGTCGCGCACGCTGCCATCAGGCCGCTGCAAACGCTCCTCATAGCGCAGGGTGTCGCTTTCGTTCGCTAGCTGGTCGTTGTGGGCGTCGTAGGCCTGTGCTTCCGGTGCAGGCAGCAGGTCCCGGTTGGCGCGTCCCAGGGCCTGGCTGCGTGCTATACCCATGAATTTCTCCCAGGCCTGGTTGACCACGACGAAGCGTCCTTGCATGTCGGTCATGCACAGGGGCAGGGGGGTGCTTTCCACCAGGCGCACGGTGAAGGCCAGGTTTTCCTGCAGTTTCTGTTGAGTCTGGTGCAGTTCTGTGATGTCCACCGCACTGCCGACATAACCACGTACCCGGCCATCGGAGTCGGTCAACGGCATGACGGAGATGTCCAGCATATGGAGGCTGCCGCCCATTCCCTGCATGTGCACCTGGGTGGTGCGCAAACCCTGCGGGCCTTGAGGGTTGAACAGGGTACCAATGCGTTCGCGGCAATCGGGCAGGACGAGGTTGCGCAGATACTTGCCCAGCGCAGTGTCGGGTTTTTCACCGGTCAGTGCCTGCCAATGGTGAGAAACGAAGCGGAGCTTGCCTTCAGTATCGGTGCGAAAGATCAGTTCCTGCACGTTCTTCAGCAAAACGGACAATTCACGCTCCCTGCGCACGATTTCGTTCTGTGCTGCGTCGCGCTCACGCAGCGCAGCGTCGCGTGCGCGGGCACTGCGCAGGGCGATGCCGGTTATGAGGGCGATCAGTAGAACGGCCGTTGCCATGAACAGCAGGGGGCCGCGCAGGGTGTTGAGCCAGCGCTCGGATGTGATGGAATACAGCTGCTCGGCCACGCTCGTGAAGGCGTAGGCATTAGAGCGGTGCCAGGAACCCAGCACCCGTTTGCCTGCTATAGTGGTGGGGCCATAGGTTCCCTGGTGCGCTGCAAAAAACCGTGGGCGCTCGGGTTGGTTTTTCCAGTCACCATCGCTCGCAGCCTGGTTGTCTCCGTATTGAATCGGCAGGCTGCCATCGTCGAACACCAATTGCATACGCGCATCTGTGCCAACGATGTCCAGCAGTTTCCCGTGGTTGTCCATCAGTGCCTGGGGTGCAATCAAGGCCATGAGCAGCAGCGTGCCGTCTGTCAGGTGCACTGGGCGCAGCAGGGGAATAACGTCTGGCCCCTGGGTGCCCCCGGGGGCAGGTGCGCCATTTGCCGTCAGGTTGGCTGGCATCAAGCGGCCGATGGTGACGTGCTCTTGCGTAAAAGGCTGGGAGGTGAGGCGCTGCAGGTTGATGCGCGTGCCCCGGTCTGCATCTCTGGTGGACGCGATGACTTTTCCCTGCAGGTCCAGCAGGGCCATGCCATACACAAAGGGCATGCCCTGCAGCTGGTTGTGTTGCAGGGCCTGGAACTGTGCCACGGTGAAGGCGTTGCGGGCCAGGGCTTTGGCCTGAACGTCGAGCGCTTGCGCGCCCCGGTCGAACAGTTGCGTGGCCTGGAGTTCGAACACGCTGGCGAGCAGTTCGAGCCGTTGCAAATCGCGCTGGCGCATGTCTCTCAACTCACGCCACATCATGGTTATGGCGGTCAGAAGAATCAACAGCGTCAGGGCCAGACCACCCCATAGCACCCTGCGCCTGTTCAGCAGCAGTGCCCAAAGGGATATGAGAGGGGTGTGCATGGTGAAAAGCCGGTGTCCACGTTGGAGTGAAGGGGCAGGGCCCCGCTTGCCGCTCAAAGGTCTGCGGGGGTGCTGTCCATCAGATCGGCAAAACTCATGGGCGACTGCGTGATGCGCTTGCGCAAGTCATGCAATTCGCCCTGGTGGCGCATGAAGCAATCGACGATGGCTGGGTCGAACGCCTTGCCGCTCTGCTCCTGCAGCATTGCCAGCGCCTTATCCTCGCCGAAGGCGGGGCGGTAGACACGGTCCATGGTGAGCGCATCGTAAAAATCAACGACCGACACAATGCGGCCCGACAGCGGAATATCGGCACCCGCAAGCCCGCGCGGGTAGCCCGTGCCATTCCATCGTTCGTGGTGCGTGAGGGCCACCTCGGCAGCCAGCTTGAACAACGCGATGCGCGACTTGCCCAGAATATCGGCGCCGATGGCGGCATGCTGGTTCATGACCTGGCGCTCCTTGGGCGTCAGGCCTCCTGGCTTTTTGAGCACGTTGTCTGGAATGCCGATCTTGCCGATGTCGTGCATCGGAGCCGCCTTGCGCAGCAGCAGGGCGTAGGCCTTGGACTGCCCCAGGCGCAAGGCCAGCGCCTCTGCCAAAAAGCCGATTCGCACGATATGCACGCCCGTGTCGTCGTCCCTGTAATCGGCCGCAACGGCCAGTAGAAACAGGGCTTCATGGTGGGCGTGTGCCACTTCCTGGAGCGCCTCGTTGCGCTCCTGGTACATGCGCCCCAAGTCGGAGATGATCTTCTCCATCTGGTCCGCTGCCGCCAGATCGAACTGGGTCGCTTCCCGGGGATCTATCTTCATGGCATACCTGCAGCCGAAGCGTCCAAGCCATCAATTGTTTCTATCAATTTTAGTGGACTGAATGGCTTGAGCAGGTAGGCATCGGCGCCAGCGTTCATGCCAGTCTCGATGTCCTTGGCCTGCGCGCGGGCGGTAAGTATGACTACCTGCGGCCTGCCCAGGCTGGGGTCGCTCTTGACAATCCGGCACAGGTCGATGCCGTCCAGCTGACCAAGCATCATGATGTCGAGCAAAAGCAGATCGGGCTTGAGCTGCCGTACCATTTCCAACCCTTCGTCGGCGCTAGCGGCTTCATGGATCTCGAAACTCTCGAACTCCAGGGTCATGCGGATCAACTTGCGGATGTCCGCATGGTCTTCAACGATGAGGATGCGTTTGCTCATGATTGACGTGTAGACATTTGCATGGGTGCGATTTTATCATTATCATCCTGCAATCGATAAATTATTGTGTAAATGGATAAAAAATTGCTTGATGACCTAGCTGCGGATTGCAGCACCCGCGACGTGGCCCGAGCCTTGGGCTTGGCTGTGCGGTCGGTGCAGCTCATGGTGGACAGAGGCGAGCTGGATGCGTGGAAAACCCCGGGAGGCCATCGGCGCATCGCACGGGGTTCCGTGTTGCAGTGGCTGGAACGGCGCGAATCCGGTACTACCTCGGCTGCCGCCGACGTTGTCGCCGTCGCCAGCGCTGGAGGGCATTTGCGTCGGCGCAAGAGAGTGCTACTCATTGAGGATTCCGCGCATTTCCAGAACTTGGTGCGCCTGCTGATAACGCATGAGTTCCCTGACGTGGATCTATACGTGGCCGAGGACGGCATCATCGGCCTGGTCAAGGCAGGAGAGTTGCAGCCCGATGTGCTGCTCGTCGATCTTTTGCTTCCCGGCGTGGATGGCGCCACGCTGATATCGCGCCTGCGTGCCTATCCGCTGTTCCAGCACAGCCACCTGATCGTTGTCACTTCGCTGGACGCTGAGCAGCGCGCCTCTTATGTCATGGCCCTGGCCGATGTGCCGGTGGTCCACAAACCACATCTGGTGCAGGATTTGCCCGATTTGCTCAGGGCATGCATGGCCTAGATTCAGAGTCAGGAGCCCCTGCCATGGCATTGCCTCGAATGCTGCTACTTGAAGACGACCCGGCAGTGCGACGGTTTGTGGAAATAGCGCTGGACACGCTGGAACTGGAGTTGCTGCCCTGTGCAACGCTGGCAGAAGCCTACAGTGCGCTGGAGCGCGATCCCGTGCAGCTGGTGCTTACCGACATGACCCTGCCCGATGGCTCGGGCCTGGATCTGCTGCAGTGGCTGAGCGAGCGCGGCATGGCGTGCCGCACGCTGGTGTTCAGCGGGTCGGTGGATGCTGCACTGCATCAGCATTTGCAGGATCGGGGCGTTTGGCGCGTGCTGACCAAGCCGGCCTCGGTCGGCAGCCTTGTCGATGCGGTGGGCGCGGCGCTGGCGGACCCGGCGCGGGAGACGGCCGCCCCACCAAGCTCCATGCCAGCTACCGCCACTGACTTGGTGAACAAGTATTTTGGTGGCAACCAGGGCTTGTTTGTGGCTTTCCGCCAGTCGTGCCTGGATCAGTTCGTCGAGGATCTCCGGATGGGCGACCATGCTGTGCAGGCCCAGGACAGTGCGGGCTTGCGCCGGATTGCGCACAACCTGAAATCGGTACTCACTCTGCTCGGCGAAGAGGAGGGCGCCCGGTTGGCATTGCGCACAGAAACCTGGGCTGCCCAAGGCGCATGGGCCCTGGCTGCGTCGAGCTGGGGTCCGTTGCGTGCGCAGGTGCATGCTTTCGGGGATCGGAGCGGCGACTTGCATCCGCGCATCCAGACCCCATGAATCTACCTCAAAAACGACATTGGCGTCGCTGTGCAGGGTGGCCCATTGCGCGAGCGAACGGTCAAATCGGAATTGAGCGCCACCATCGTTTCCCGATCGGGCAATATACGACGATCTCATGCCCTCGTTTTGAAAATATTCCCGATCGGGAAATATCGCTCGCGCATCGCCCGGTTTGATTAATAGTTTCCCGAACGGGAAACTGAACAAGTCATGACATTGAATCGCCCCGGTTTTGAACTGACCCCCAGAAGTTGGACGGTAGCATTGCCGCCAATCAGGCGGTGTTTCTCAGCCTGTATCCCACCGGGCTGAGTCCGTTCAATCTGAGCTTGATGCGCTTATGGTTGTAGTAGTGAACGTCAATCATGCACGCCCGCTTCGAGCGTATCAAGGCTGTTGGGCGCAGCAAGCCGGAAGTACTCGGCCTTCAGGGTGCCGAAGAAGCTCTCAATTGCCGCATTGTCGGGGTCTCCTCGTTTTCAGTGCAATAAGTGACGGTACGAAAAGCTAGCACTGGCGCGGAGGTGGTGTTGGTAGATCGTTGATTTCATTGACTTTCCTG